>CAJBBZ010000208.1 GCA_903951445.1 uncultured beta proteobacterium | reverse complement strand
TGCAAAAGCACATCAAAGTCCGAATGTACGGTTGCAACCTCTCCGATTTAGCCCAAAGTCAATAAAACAGTTTGCTTAACAGGGAGCGTCCATGTACGCGATGACGGACTTGTGCAGACCTTTCTTAGCAGGCGCTTTTCATGGGGTTTTCAATTTTTCAAACAGTTCAATGGGTCTTAAACCGAAAGGCATACACCCGGCTTAGCGGCAGCACTTCGGGGTGGCCTTGCAAATGGACTTGCATGTGCCCCAATTCATTGCGATCCATGCGGGCGATGCAGTCGGCGCGCACCACAGTGCTACGGTGGATTTGCCAAAACGTGTCCGGGTCCAGTTGCGCCAGCAGTTCTTTGAGCTGGGTGCGCAGCAGGTACTCACGCGTCGCACACACTGCGCGCACGTATTTGTCGGCGGCTTGCAAAAACAGCACCTCGGCCAGGGGCACGCGGTGCACCGTGTTGCCTACGCTCGCTTGCAAGGCCTGCAAGGGCGCAGTTTGCGGATGGTGGGACGCGGCCAATTGGCGCAGCAATTGCAAGCCCTGGGCCAGCGCGGCGTCGGGCGCCAGGGGCATTTGCAGGCGCGCTTGCAAGCGCTGCACAGTTTGCGCCAAGCGCGGGCGCTGCACCGGTTTGAGCACATAGTCCGCCGCCTGCGCTTCAAAGGCCGCCAGCGCGTATTGCTCATAAGCAGTTACAAACACCAGGGCCGGAAAGCGGTGCTGCGCTGGCCATTGGTCTAGCAAGTCGTGTGCGGCTTCCAGCCCGTCCATGCCGGGCATGCGGATATCAAAAAACAAAACATCCGGGCGCAAGCGCAAGGCCTGCGCCACGGCGGATGCGCCATCGCCGACGCAATCGACGATGTGCAGTTGCGACCAGAGGAATGCCAATTCCGTTTGCAAGGTTTGCGCCAGCAAGGGCTCGTCTTCGGCGATCAGGGCGGTGGGCATAGTGCGGGCTCAGGCGTGAAGGGGTATGCGCACTGTGGCTATCATGCCGCCGCCTGGCGCTGCGTGAATAAAAAAGTCGGCATGCACGCCATACAAAGTGTGCAAGCGTTCGCGCACTTGTTGCAGGCCAAAGCCAGTCACTGCGTCCTTCGGCCCGGTGGTATAGCCTAAGCCTGTATCCGCCACGGTGATGACCAGTGTTTCGCCTTGCTGTATTGCGCTGACGGTTAATGCGCCGCCAGCGACCAGCGGCTCCAGCCCGTGGACGATGCAGTTCTCTACCAGCGGCTGTAAGAGCATGGGTGCGATAGGCTGGCTGGCCAGCGCGGGCGGCAAGTCCAGTTGGTAGTGCAGGCGTGGCCCCATGCGAATCGCCATGAGTGCTAGGTAGTCATCCAAGCGGGCGAATTCTCGCGCCAGGCTGTGCGGTGCGTCGGCGCTGCGGCTGTGTTGCAGGGTGGCGCGTAAAAAGTCGATTAAATGGTCCAGCATGGTTTGTGCCCGCGCGGGGTCGCGGGCGATCAGGCTGCGCAAATTGGCCAGGGTGTTGAAAAGCATATGCGGCTCTAGCTGCGCTTGCAGCAGCCGCAGCTGAGCCTGGGTGTTTTGGTGCTGCGCGGCTTGCAAGCGCTCGATCAAAAAGCGCGCTTTGCCTCGGCTGTAAAAATAGTAATTTACTGCCATGCCAGCCAAGGCGCTAACGCCGATAGACCGGCGCAAATGCTTGGTGGCCATGGCGCTGCCATCGAAGGTGGACCAGCCAAACCAGTCATCGGCCAGCGCCGAACCCAAGGCAAAGCTAATCGCCATGGCGCCAACCGGCAGCAGCACAGCGCTGGCCCCGGCAGGCCAACCCGTAAGGCGCGCACTGGGGAAGAGCCCGCGCCCCAAGTCCACCATAGCCCAGCACAGCAGGCCAATGCACAGCGAATACACCAAAGGCACTTCAAACGCCAGGCCCGGCAAAAAAAGGTGCTGCACGGTGGCGATGCCCACGCACACGAGCAGCGTTTGCAGCAATCGCTTGGCTAAGCTGCGCGCTGAAAAATCGAGCATGTCTAGGTTGGCTAATGGTGCCCCGCCCGATGCGCTTGCTGTGGGGCGTGATGCGGAACGGGCAGGTGACTGGGTATCCATAATCAGGATGCAAGATGGTGCTGAAAAAACGTGGCAATAGCGTCAAAGCCATTTTGCCTATGGGCAGCGCTAAAGCCCACTGTGGGGTAGCCGCCGCGCATTTGCAGCGCACCCACTTGCTGGGCTATCGCGTCTGGCCAGGGTGCAAGCCAATCAAAGTGGCCGGACACTGGCACATGCGCCAGGCGTTCGCAGCGCGTGCACTGGGATAACAAATAGTCGCTATGAAACTGCGGCGCCAACACCTGGTCTTGCCCGGCGCTGACCACGCCCACTGGGATGTTGATCGATTGCAGGCTTTTGGCGGTGAAGGGCGCCACCACCGGCACCAACACAGTGGCTGCGGCTATGCGCGTGTCGGGACGGCGCTCGCTGCTACTGCCTTTTGCCAGACCACCATGCAGTTCTGATAAATACGCGGGCTGCATGAAGTTGGGTGTCATGCCGCCCAGCGCAAACTGCGCTCTGCGTTTGACTACTTGCAAGCGATCTTGTCCCAGGCCATTAAGGCAAAAGCCGATGTCTGCGTCCAAGTGCGCATTGCAATGGTCAATCAGCGATCGCATATTCCATTGGCCACCGGCTAAGGATAAAGCGCTGACGCCGCCCGCAGACATGCCATGCACGCCTACGCGCTGTGTGTCTATGCGCCCCTGCCAGAGCGGGTCGGCGGCCACGGCTTCGATGGCTTCAGTGATTTCTTTGGGGCGAGTTTGCCAGCTTTCAGGCCCGGCGGCGTTTGCGTCGCGGTGGTTGTCACCCCGGTGCAGCGGCTGCGCCACCACAAAGCCTGCGCGCGCCAGCGTGGCGGCCAGGGTGTGATCTGTCAAAGGGCTGCCGCCCGTGCCGTGCGAGAGAACCACCAGGCCATGCTTTCCGGGCGTCAGCTCGCCACCCAAGGCTAGGCCCACTTCGAACGGGCCAAGGCGGATGGCCTGTGCCTTGGCGGGCGTGGGGTAGACCAAGGTAATGGGCATGCCTTTACTTGTGATCTCGCGCATGCCTACTTGGGCTTGTGCATGGGTAGCAATGTTTAAGGCGCCAAGTAGGCTGGCGCCAAGCAGCACATTGCGTAGCGCTGTAGTGGACGAATGAATGCGTGTTGATTGGTGTTGCATTGGTATTTCCCTTGATGGATGTGTTTCCAGTCCCGCGTGACAGTGCCGTGCTGGTGCCTCTAGCTTGCCGCCCGCGCCCTTTTCCAACAAGCGCTTTGCGACGAAGACCCGGTTTGGGCCGATAAAGCACCTTAGGCACCGCGTCGCCGCCTTGGGGTATGGCGGCCAAAGTGGCCCTGAAGGCCAGATGGTCGGTACTGATAAGGTATGCGCGCCCAGTCGGCTAAACTTTGCCGATGGCACCCACAGTTTTGAGGGACGGGAAATTCCGTCTTTTCTTTTTTTCGCGGGAGGAGTCGCGCATGCATGTGCATGTCGCCCACCCGGACGGAGAGGCTAAATTTTGGCTGAGTCCCACCATCGCCCTGGCCGACCACACCGGATTAGCGGAGCGGCAGATACGAGAGGCGCTTGCAATCGTGCAAGTCCACACGACGGAGATTGAAAATGCCTGGAAGCAGCACTTTGGAAGTTGAAGTCACCCATGTTTCCAAGCATGGGTTTTGGGTTCTCGTGGGAGCGGAGGAGTTGTTAGTATCTTTCGAGCACTTTCCCTGGTTCAGGCAAGCGACTATTGCGCAAATTTCTACTTTGGAATGGCCAACTAAAAACCATTTGTATTGGCCCCAGCTTGATATCGACTTGTCTTTGGAGTCGATCCGCGATCCCCAGGCATTCCCCCTCATTTCCAAAGCAGCTGGCTTGCCAAGTCACTGAAATTCCGGCAGACCTGGCCCACGACGGCCAATGTGCAGCAAGCATCAAAAGCACGCTTTGACTAAAACCTCGCATTGGTTCGCATGCGCATACTTGCATCCCAATGCTTAGCAAGCTGCTAGTGAGTCGGTGCGACAATCCCCCCGCCCCCTGTGGCCGATGAACTTTTTATAAATGGTGCGGTATGGAATTGGACAGTGTGCTTTTGCTCAAAGCGGCGGTGATGGGCATCGTGGAGGGGCTGACCGAGTTTTTACCGATTTCATCGACCGGGCATTTGATACTGGCGGGCGCGCTGCTGGGCTTTGACGACGAGAAGGCTAAGGTCTTTGATATCGCCATCCAGACCGGGGCGATATTTGCGGTGATTTTGGTGTACTGGGACAAGATTAAATCCACCGTGCTGGCCTTGCCTACGCAGAGCAGGGCGCAGGCTTTTGCTATCAATGTGCTTATTGCATTTTTGCCCGCCGTGGTGCTGGGCTTGTTGTTTGGCAAGGTGGTTAAGGAGCATTTGTTTACGCCGCTCATTGTGGCCAGCACCTTTATCGCGGGCGGCTTGATTATTTTGTGGGCCGAGCGGCGGCAGGCCGCTGCCGAAAATGTGCAGACCGGCTACTTTGCCCGCGTGGGCGATGTCGATGACATGACCATGTGGGACGCCCTTAAGGTAGGCCTGGTGCAATGCCTCGCCATGGTGCCGGGCACTAGCCGTAGCGGCGCCACCATCATCGGCGGCATGCTGCTGGGCATGTCGCGCAAAGCGGCCACCGATTTTTCGTTTTTTCTGGCCATCCCCACGCTGATTGGCGCGGGCGCTTACAGCTTATACAAAGAGCGCGCTTTGCTCAGCCTGGCCGATGCGCCCATCTTTGCCGTAGGCCTGGTGTTTTCTTTTATCAGCGCCTGGGCCTGCGTGCGCTGGCTTTTGCGCTTCGTGGCCACGCACAGCTTTGTGGGCTTTGCGTATTACCGCATCGCCTTTGGCATAGTGGTGCTGGCTACCGACTGGAGCGGCCTGGTGGTTTGGAAGGCTTAAAGAACCCCCGGATAAGTCCAAACCCGTCATT
>CAJBBZ010000207.1 GCA_903951445.1 uncultured beta proteobacterium | reverse complement strand
GCTAAACCCATCTGGGACAGTGCAAAAGCACATCAAAGTCCGAATGTACGGTTGCAACCTCTCCGATTTAGCCCAAAGTCAATAAAACAGTTTGCTTAACAGGGAGCGTCCATGTACGCGATGACGGACTTATGCAGACCCTCCTTGGTTTATGGTGGCTTATGCCAGGCCACCGGATGCCGCCTAAGCGCTATTGCGTACCCGCTCAGCACCGGGAACCCCAAGCTCCGGGTGCAAGCGCCCCGCCAGCCACCAAGCGCCCAGCAAAATCAGGGCACCAACGGCGAATACGCCCACGACAGGTGCAAACTGCAGCACTATCCAGGCGATCGCTGGGGACACGATGCCCGAGACGTCGCGAAAGCTGGAATACACCGCTGACATTTCCGTGCGCTCAGAGGGTTTGACGGACATCAAAAAAGGCAAACCAGCGCAGGTATCTAGCAAAACCAGAAATAAGGTACCGGCCAACAAACAGCCGATCGTCGCCCAGGGCCAATGCGCTAGCGCGGCAGCAGCCAGGTAGCAAGCACTAGCGCCCAGGCAACCGACGCGAATGGCGGTGCGCACCGAGCGCTTTTGCATCCACACCAGCATCAAGGGCGCTAAAAACAGCCCCATATTGGCGACCGAGCTGGCAATGCCGCCGACTTGCTCGCCTAGTTTGTTTTCCACCGCGAAAATGCCTAAATAGACAAAAAACATCCACCAACCGCAAGAGCGAACCAAAGGAATCAGCCAACTTGTCACCAATCGGGGCTGGGAAAAAAATCGGACAATGAGTGCCAATGGATTGGCCCGGCGTGAATCATGCGGCGCCTGCGCGCCAGTGCCAGCGCTTCGGGCCAAAAACTTGCCATCGCCAAGCGGTGTATTCCAAATCATCCAGGCCATCCAACTAGCAGCCCCCGCCAGCAAAACAAAGGGCGCACCGCCCCACACCGACAGCAACCAAACCCCGGCAAACGGCCCCACCACCCAACCGGCACCGCCGTAAAAAAGGCGCATGGTTTCCAGTCGGCTGAAGTCCGTTTTCTCCAGATGGTCCAGCACATAGCTGTTGTAGCAAACAAAGGAAATGGCCGCGGCAATGATGGCGCACAAAAGCGCCAAAGTCGTCCATTTGCCTTGCAAGATACCCAAAGCGGAAGCGACCAAATACAAACTCACTGCGCCCAAATACACCTGCCGCCGTGTAAATACACGCACCATGGCTGGCACCAAAAGGGCCGCCAGCAAAGATGCCAAACCGACGCAAAAATAGATTTCTGAAACCAGTTGCGCGCTGCCCCAAGCGCGGTACAGCAGCAAAGGAAAGACCGACAAAGTGCAGCCCCGGCATAAGGCCTCTAGGCCAGCAATACGGGCAAAGGACTCGACAGTAGGTTGCGGGGGAACCGAAATGGGCTGGCTGGACATGGCGCTGGATAGAAGAGCGCCGATTGTGCCCTGCCCCCTGGCGGCAAGGATGCCGAGCACGACAGCGATCAGCGGATCTGCGGCGGATACACGCCATCGGCCACGCTTAGGTGCCAGGCCGCGTTGTGCGCTAACCTGGGTTGAGCGTAGGCTTGGACAAAAATACGCTGGCTAAGCGCAAGTCCGGTCCTATACGATTTTGAGAGAATGAATATAATGTACAGACTAAAAGTACATTTAGAATAATTATGTCTATATCTATTGCCCAATCCCGCCAGCAGCTTTCTGCCCTGATCGCAGCCGCTCAGCAGCATCCCCAGGTCATCACCAAGCACAACACCCCCGTGGCAGTGCTAGTGTCTGCCGACTATTTCGCCCGCAGCGAGGCGTCGGCCAAACCCGAGGCAGAGAGCTTTTACCAGCAGGTGCTGCAACTAAGAGAGACCTTTGCGCCCCAAGACAACGCCGGCCTTTCCGGGCCAGACCTGGCAGCCCGTCAATCGGCATGGCAGCGCGCCAATGCCTTTGCTGACCCTAGCTAAGGCAGCCTTACGATGAGCGCCACTGTCGTTCTGGCTGACACCAACGTGATCAGTGAGTTCGTTAAAACCACCCCCGACGGCCAGGTGATGCGCTGGCTGCAGTCGGTGCAGTTGATGGCCATCTCAGCCATCACCCTGGAAGAAGCCCACTTCGGGCTGGCCTGGCAACCCAACACCCGCAAACTCGCTCTGTTCAACGCATTGGTGGAACGCCTGCACGCCGTGTACCCCATAACGCCTGCCATTGCGCAGCGCGGCGGCGTGTTGCGTGGGCAGTTCCAGGCCCAAGGCATTGTGCGCAGCGCCCCCGACATGCTGATTGCCGCCACCGCCATTGAGCACCAATTGGTGCTTGCCACCCGTAACGTGCGCGACTTCATAGGCTGCGGTGTGCAAGTGGTCAACCCCTTTGATGGTGTTTAAGTCCAATGTGCACCCATCCCCGCAAAACGTGGGCGAAAATCTAGCGCACAAGGGGTCGCTGGGAAGCGTGGCGCACTAAGCCTGCACATTGACCGAAAGTTCGAAACACTGTTAACCGTCCCCATAAACTCCACCCATGCTCCACTACGAAACTGTCCCCGTTACCCCGTTTGAGCAAAACTGCTCCATCGTTTGGTGCGACCAGACCCACAAGGCGGCCATCATCGACCCAGGTGGCGATCTGGACTTGTTGATTGCCACGGCCAAAAGCCTGGGCGTGACGCTGGAGCAAATCTGGATTACCCATGCGCATGTGGACCATGCGGCCGCTACGCAGGATCTGGCAGACCGCCTAGGGCTGCCCATCATCGGACCGCATCCGGGCGATCAGTTTTGGATTGACGGCCTTCCCATGGCGGCGGCTACCTATGGCTTCCCCCCGGCGCGGCCTTTTAAGCCCACGCGCTGGCTTAAAGATGGCGACACCGTCAGCTTGGGCGCGCATGTGCTGCAAGTGCGCCACTGCCCGGGCCACACGCCTGGGCATGTGGTGTTTTATTCGCCCGAAATGAATCGCGCGTTTGTAGGCGACGTTTTGTTTGCAGGTAGCGTAGGTCGGACTGATTTTCCGCAAGGCAACCACGCCGATTTGATGCGCAGCATCACCCAGCGTTTATGGCCCATGGGGGACGAGACCATCTTTATTCCCGGTCACGGCCCGGAGAGCACTTTTGGCGTGGAACGCGATACCAATCCCTATGTTGCGGGCACTTGAGTTGGCGCAAGGCCTATGAGCGTTGCGTCCGTACGCGCTTTCTTTGCGGCGCGCCAGATCGACATGCCGATAGTGGAGTTGGATTCGATCACCTCCACCGTAGCCCTGGCCGCAGAGGCCCATGGTGTGGAACCCGGTCGTATTGCCAAGACCTTGGCCTTCAAGCTGGCCGACGGCAAAGTGTTTTTGCTCGTGGCCAGTGGCGACGCGCGCATCGACAACAGTAAATTTAAAACTGCGTTTGGCAAGGGAAAGATGCTGGCACTCGACCAAGTCGAGGCGCTGACCGGCCACCCGGTTGGCGGGGTGTGTCCTTTCGGCTTGGCAACTGATTTGCCGGTCTATCTGGACCGTAGTTTGCTGGCCTATGACGAGGTACTGCCAGCAGCCGGTTCGGTGAACAGTGCCTTGCGCATCAGCCCGCAGCGCATGGCCGAATTGACGCAAGGCCGGTGGGTCGACGCCTGTCGGTAAGCGCAGTTTCTTGCCGCCTGACCCCCGGTTTATGCACTTGGTCGCAAAACGCTCGCGCAAGGCGCGGGCCTTGCCTACAGTGTGACCCATTAAGCGCCTTGCGCACTTTCACCCAAGCCACAGGATTAACAAATGCCAGCTACCCCTAAGCCCACAGAGGCCAGAGGCAACGGATGGACTCGCCGTTGGCAAGTGCTGCGTACTGCCTCGGTGCGCTACTTTCATGCTTATGGGAGTTGGCTTGTCAGCATAAGTTGGTGGCGTTTTCTTCTGATTTCTATTTTGGTGTTGATCTTGGCGGCTATTACCGCCTCTATCTTTGGTGGCAATTCAGGGCACCACCATCGTCACGAGATGGTCATCAAAAAAATCAAGCCAGTCGCCTCCCCAGAAGCCCCCATGCAAGCGCCCGCCAGCGATGCCTCAGCTCCGCAGGCCAAGGGTAAGGTGTCGGTGCAAATCGACGAGACCGGCGTGCACATCAGCGCCCAAGACCCGCAGGGCCAAGGTGCGCAATTACAGATTGACGAAAAGGGCGTGCGCATCAGCACGCCGTCCGAAGCGCCTGCCAGTGCTGCGCAGGGGGCTTCGGCAGCTCAGCCCGCTGTCGATATACAAATCGGCCCCAACGCCACAGAACAAGAAATCGAGCAGGCCCTAGAGACCGTGCGCCGCGCACTGGGCGGCCAGACCACCAAGCAAGACGCTGAGCAAGACAACGAGGTAGATGTTGTGCACTTTGGCGCCGACGAGGGCGATGGCGATCGCACCGACAGCCTGCCCAATCTGGCCCTGCTCTTGATCGTCGCCTCCTTGATTCTCAAAATCACTTACCGTGGTCGCATCCAGGCCGAGGCCGTCGCCGCTGCGGCCACTCAGGTGGCAGAAACCGAGTCGCTCAAGCGCCAGGTCATGGAAGCGCGGATGGCTGCCATGCAGGCGCAAATGGAGCCGCACTTTTTGTTCAACACACTCGCTGGCATTGAGCACCTCATAGAGACCGACCCGCCGCGCGCTGCGACCATGCAAAAAAGCCTGATCGCCTTTTTGCGGGCTACCATGCCCACGCTGCGCGAAGCCAATGCACAAGCCGAGCGCGATTTGGGCCGCGAACTGGCGGTGGTGCAGCCCTACCTGGAGCTCATGCGTATGCGCATGGAAGAGCGCTTGCAGTTTCACTTGCAAGTACCCCAGGGCCTGCGCAGCGCCCGCTTTCCACCCATGATGTTGCAAAGCCTGGTCGAAAACGCCATCCGCCATGGTTTGGAGCCAAAGGCCGAGGGCGGCAGCATTACCGTGCGCGCCGAGGTGCAAGATGGAAAGTTGATCGTGCAGGTGCAGGACACGGGCGTGGGTTTTACGCCTATTGCGCAGGGGGGCACAGTTGGCGGCATCGGGTTGTCGAACATCCGCGAGCGTTTACACCTGCTGTACGGCACGCAAGCCGCGCTGCAAACCAGCAGCCCCAGCACCGGCGGCGCTTGTGTCACTATCACCGTTCCTTATCAATTGGGCGCGCCTTGAGCGTCCCGCACATGTCAGAGGCATTTCCATGATCAACACTAGTTTGCGTTGGATCGCCCGCCTTTTGTTTGTGGCGGTGTTATTGGCCCTTATTGCTGCCATTTTGGGAGGTATGCATTGGCAGCCCGACGTGATGTTCAGCGTCAACGGCCAGGCTGTCACCTTACCGGGTGTCGCTTGGATCGCCATTGGTGCAGCCGTATTAATGGGCTTGTTGGTGCTGGCCACCTTGGCTGTTTTGCCGCTACTGGTATTGTTGATACCGGTGTGTGCTGCGCTCGTAGTGATCGCCCTCATCGCTGCCGGCCTGGGTGTGCTCAGCATGGTGCTATGGGGTTTGCTGCCATTGTTCATAGTGTGGCTGATCTGGCGTCTGGCTAAAGGCGGCTCGAAGGGCCGTGACGAGGTATGAGGCCCTTGCGTGTGGTCGTGGCTGATGATGAGCGCCTCATGCGCGAGCAGCTCTGCGTTCGTCTACGCGAAGTAGATGTCAACATCGAAGTGCTGGCCCAAGCGCGCAATGGCCAAGAAGCGCTCCAGTGCGTGCGCGACTTACAGCCGGACCTGGTATTTTTGGACATCCGCATGCCGGTGATGACCGGTATTGAAGCTGCGCGCCATATTGCCCAGTTGCCCACTTGGGACGAGGCTGGCGGAGACGGCCAATGGCCAGGCTGCGAAATAGTATTTTTAACAGCCTATGACCAATATGCAGTGCAAGCCTTTGAGGCTGGCGTGGTCGACTACCTGCTCAAGCCCGCAGAGCCTGAGCGCTTGGCTCTGGCCTTGCAGCGGGTGCGTATGCGCATGGACGCGCGCCAGCAAGCCCAGCGCGGTTCAGAGCCCGCGCAGCCACTGCCCGCGCACACTCCGGCCATGCAAGACTTGCTGCGCACCCTGGCCGCACAGCTCACCCCTTCCACTGCGCCAGCGCCACTGCAATGGATACAAGCCAAAGTGGGCGCTACGATCCAGATGATTGCAGTTGAAGACGTTTTGTTTTTTGTGAGTGACGAAAAATACACCCGCGTCCAAACTGCTACCCAGGAAGCCCTGATCCGCACCTCCATCAAAGAGCTGATTGATACGCTGGACATGCAGCGCTTTTGGCAAATCCACCGCAGTACCCTGGTCAATGTGCGCGCTATTGCCGGCGTGCAGCGCGACGAACGCGGCCGTCAGTTGGTCTCGTTGCGTGGCAGCAAAGAGTTGCTGGAGGTCAGCCGCAGCTATGCGGGCTTGTTCAAGGGGATGTAGGTATTTCCAGGAACTGGACCATACGTGTAGTGCATAAAACACATGCACTCGCCTTGGCGATCCACCGCATGCTCCGGAGTTGGAGGGCGCAAACAAAGCTGCCCGCGATCGGAAGTTACGATGCGGCCCGCGCCCAATACACCCCCCACACCACCAAGCCCATACCCACGAGCGCCGTGCCCGCAAAGGATTCGCCAAACAGCAACCAGGCCACTACGGCGGTGCAAGGTGGTACCAAATAAAAAAGGCTGGCCACGTTCACCGAGTTGTTGTTGCGGATCAGCCAGTTGAGCAAACTGACCGCGCCCAGCGACAACACCAATACCAGCCAGCCCATGGCGAACACCATTTCGGGCACCCAGTCGATGCGCAAAGTTTCGGTCAGCGCTGCTGCGAGGCCAGTGAACACCACCGTGGGAACGAACTGCGCCACCGCACCGGTGCGCCAGTCAAATTGTGGGCAAAAGCGCTTTTGGTACAAATTGCCACAAGTGATGGCCAGCAGCGATATCACGCAAGGTAGCAAGGCTTGTAGCTCAAAACCGGCACCCAGTTTGTTGGCCAGTACGAGGGCCACGCCGGCTAGGCCTAGCACCAGCCCCAGCCATTGCCGACGCACCACCGTCTCATGCAAAAAAAGTCCCGCACCCACCGCCACTAGCAAGGGTTGCAGGCCGACCACCAAGGCCGCGACGCCCGAGGGCAGGCCCATAGAAATGGCGATAAACACGCCACCTAGGTATACCCCGTGAATCAGCAGACCAGCCACTCCGATGTGCAGCCAATCCATGCGTCGCCCTGGCCAGGGCGCCTTGCTCAGCACGGCCAGAATCAGAAGCAGCGCCACCACCAGCAAATACCGGACAAACAAAAACGTCAGCGGCTCGCTATGCGGCAAACCTAGGCGCGCACCGATAAAGCCGGTGGACCAGAGGACAACAAAAAGCAGTGGAAAGGCCGGTGCCAGGCGGCGCATCATGGCGTTGGCGCAAGACCGCCGCCCAAGGCTTTGTAGAGCGCAATTTGGTTTTGCAACAAAGCCGATTGCACCAGCGCCAAGGCTTGCTGGTCGGCCAGCACACTGCGCTCTGCCTCCAACACGTCCAGCGCCGACGCCGCACCGTGCGCCAGCTTGAGCTGCACCAGCTCCAGACGCGCCTGATCAGCAGCATGTTGTGCTTGCTGGGCCTCGCGTTGCGCTTGCCAGCCGCTGCGCTGGCTCAGTGCGTCACTGACTTCGCGAAACGCGCTTTGGATGGCTTTTTCATACTGGGCCACGGCCACCGCGCGGGCGGCATGCGCTGCTGCCAGATTGGCATCGTTGCGGCCATGGTCAAACAGTGGAAGCAGCAACTGCGGCGCCACGCTAAACACCCAGCTGCCGCTGCTAAACAGCGAAGACAGCTCGCTGCTGGCGCTACCCACACCGGCGGTCAATGCAATGCGCGGAAAAAAAGCGGCGCGCGCGGCCTGGATATTGGCATCCGCCGCCTTCAAAAGATGCTCGGCCTGGCGGATATCGGCGCGCTGCGTCAACACCTCAGAAGGGATGCCCGGCGCCAGCTCAGCCATGCTGTTATGGCTCAAAGCACCATCGCCAAGCGCGCGTTTTTGCGCAGCAGGAATGTCCTGGCCCAGCAGCAAGACTAATGTGTTTTCATCGAGCATGCGCTGGCGCTGCAAAGGCCCCAACGCGACGCGCACCGATTGCAGTAGCGCAAGGTTTTGTTGCAGTTCGATATCCGAAGCCACACCTTGCTGGTGGCGCAATTGCACCAATTGCAAAGTACGTTCGCGAGATACCACTAACTGCCGCGTGCTTGCCAGCAGCGCCTCGTCGGCTTGCAAAGCCAGCCAGCTTTGCGCCACCATACCAATCAAGCTAATTTGTGCAGTCCGGCTGGCTTCCTGGCTGGCCAGGTACTGCGCCAGTGCTTGTTCTTTCAGACTGGCTACGCGGCCAAAGAAATCAAACTCGTAGGCCGTGACTGACAAGCCGGTATTGAAAAGAGTGGACATAGCGCCAAAGGCATTGGGCGCGCGCGAGGCACCTGCGCCCACGTTCACCGTTGGCAGCTCGTCGGCAGTGCGCACCCCCAGTTGCGCGCGCGCTTGGGCCAGCGTGCCCGCTGCGATACGCACATCGCGGTTGTTGTCCAGCGCGGTACGAATCAGGGCGGCCAAATCGGCGTCTTGGAAATAGCTTTGCCAGTCGGGAAGGGCTGCGGCGGGCAGGGCTGTTTGGCTGGCAGCAGCAGGCGCGCCTGCTGCGTTAGGCCATTGCGCAGGCACCGGCGCTTTGGGCAGCAAGGAATACAGCGTTGGCATGCTGCATCCGCCGATAAAGAAGGTGGCCAGTAGCACGGCTGCTAGGGGCGTGCGCCGCACGGGGGTAAGTGTGAATTTATTCATCGCTGTGCACCCCCATGCGCGCTGCTTGTGCGGCATGCACTTCGTGTTGGCGCGCACTGCCTTTGAACAGCCCGCGCACTAGTACAAAAAACACCGGCACAAACACCACGGCCAGCGTAGTGCCAGTCAGGATGCCACCGATCACGCCGGTGCCGATCACGCGCTGGCTGGCCGATCCGGCGCCACTGGCAATCGCCAGCGGCAACACGCCCAGGGTAAAGGCCAAGGAGGTCATCACAATCGGGCGAAAACGCATATGCGCCGCAGCCAGCGCTGCTTCGATCACGCCCTTGCCTTGGGCTTGCAAGTCCTTGGCAAACTCAATAATTAAAATCGCGTTCTTGGCCGAGAGGCCGATGATGGTGATCAGGCCGACCTGGAAATACACATCGTTGGCATAGCCGCGCAGCAGCGTAGCCAGCAGCACACCTAGCACGCCCAGCGGCACTACCAAAATCACGGCCAGTGGAATCGACCAACTTTCGTACAAAGCTGCCAGACATAAAAACACCGCCAAGATCGCAAAGCTGTACAGCGCTGCCGATTGCGAACCGGCCAGTTTTTCTTCGCGTGATAAACCGGTCCATTCAAAACCAAAGCCAGCGGGCAATTGGGCGGCTAGGCGCTCCATTTCAGCCATGGCGTCGCCGGTGCTAAAGCCTGGCGCCGCGCTGCCGCCTAGTCGCATGGCGGGGTAGCCGTTGTAGCGGATAGTTTGCATCGCGCCTTTGATCCAGCGCGTACTGGCAAACGCCGAGAAGGGCACCAGTTGCCCGCGCGCATTGGGCACCGACAGGCGAAGCAAATCGTCGGGCTGCATACGCGCAGGCGCGTCGGCCTGCACCACCACCCGCTGCAAGCGACCAGCGTTGGGGAAATCGTTGATATAGGCCGAGCCCAAGGCGCTGGAAATCACGTTGTTGATAGCGTCAAAGGACACACCCAGCGCCAGTGCTTTGTCCCGGTCAATATCCACTTGCAATTGCGGTGCATCCTCCAGCCCGTCAGGGCGCACCTGCGCCAGTACCTTGCTTTGCGAGGCCATGCCCAGCAACTGATTGCGCGCAGCCAGCAAAGCATCGTGGCCCATGCCGCCGCGGTCTTGCAGGCGGAAATTAAACCCGGAGGCGGTGCCCAATTCAGGAATCGGCGGCGGACTTAAGGGAAAGATAAAGGCATCGCGGATGCCCGAAAGCGCACCAAAAGACCGCCCGGCTACGGCTTGCGCAGAATTGGCCGGCGAAGGCCGCTCTTTCCAGTCTTTGAGGGTAACAAAGGCCAGCGCAGCGTTTTGACCCAGGCCGGAAAAGCTAAAGCCCAGCACGCTGACCATGCTTTGCACTTCGGGCTGTTTGAGCATAAAGCCCTCGACTTGTTGCATCACTGCCCGCGTGCGTTCTTGTGTGGCGCCGGGTGGCAATTGCACATTCACCAACATGGTGCCTTGGTCTTCATTAGGCAAAAACGAACTGGGCAAGCGCTGATAGACCACGGCTACGCCCGCCAAAATCGCTGCATACACCACCAGGTAGCGCGCGGCTTTGGGCAGCATGCGCGCCACGCCGCGCTCATAGCCCTTAGCGGTACTGGCAAAGCCGCGGTTAAACCAGCCGAAAAAACCACTCTTGGCATGGTGGTGCCCGGCCTCTACTGGCTTGAGCAAGGTAGCGCACAGAGCCGGCGTGAGCGAGAGCGCAAAGAAAGACGAGAACGCAATCGAAATACCCATCACCGCCGCAAACTGGCGGTAGATATTGCCCACCGAACCGCTGAAAAACGCTAGCGGTACAAACACCGAAATCAAGACCACGGTTACGCCCACAATTGCGCCCGAAATTTGGCCCATTGCTTTGCGTGTCGCATCGGCGGGCGCCAGGCCCTCTTCGCTCATGATGCGCTCGACGTTTTCCACCACCACAATCGCATCATCGACCACGATGCCGATCACCAGCACCATGCCAAACATGGTCAGCACATTGATAGAAAAGCCCAGCGCCAGCAAACAAGCCATGGTGCCTAACAAAGCGATGGGCACCACAATGGTGGGAATAATGGTGTAGCGCCAGTCCTGCAGGAACAAGAACATCACCAAAAACACCAGCGCCACCGCGATGAGCAAAGTTTCAGTCACCTGGCGGATCGAAATATCTACAAAGCGTGAGCTGTCGTAGGGAATCGTCCAGTTCATCCCTTTGGGGAAAAAGCGTTCCAACTCTTGCATGCGCGCACGCACGGCTTTGGCGGTGGCCATGGCGTTGCCGGTAGGCGAAAGCTGGATGCCGATGCCGGTAGACGGCTTGCCATTCAAACGCGCTGAAGTGGCATAGGACTGCGCGCCCAGTTCAATGCGCGCTACATCGCGCAAGCGCACAGTGGAGCCATCGGCATTGGCGCGTAACACCACATTGCCAAATTGCGCCGGTGATTCGAGCTGCCCCTTGACGATGACGGTAGCGGCAATGCCCTGGCCTGCGACATTGGGCAGGCTGCCGATTTCACCAGCGGAGACTTGCGCGTTTTGCGCGCGGATGGCGTTGTTGATATCGCCAATGGATAAATTGAATCCGGTCAATTTAGCCGGGTCTATCCAGACACGCATTGCGCGCTCAGTGCCAAATAACTGGGCCTGGCCCACGCCGGGTACGCGCTGCAATTCAGGCAAGATGTTGCGCGCCGCATAGTCGCCCAGGGCTACCGGCGTCAGGTTGGGGTCATCCGAGTTGATGATGGTAAAGAGCAAAAAGTTGGTACGCGCTTTGTCCACCCGCACGCCTTGCTGCGTGACGCTAGAGGGCAGGCGTGGCGTGGCGCGTGCCAGCCGGTTTTGCACATCGACCTGGGCCAGGTCCGGGTTGGTGCCCGGCTGGAAACTCAGGTTGATATTGCCCGAGCCATCGGCCTGCGCCACGGACTCCATATAAATCAGGCCCGGCGCGCCGTTCATTTCGCGTTCGATGACTGAGAGCACCGCGTCTTCCAGGGTCTGGGCCGAAGCGCCGGGATACACCGCCGACACCACGATGGACGGCGGCGCCACGGGTGGGTATTGCGCAATCGGCAATTGGGTGATGGCGACGGCGCCCATCACCATCACAAACAGCGCGATCACCCACGCAAAAATAGGGCGTTGGATAAAAAAGGCAGCCATGGCGCGCCCTTTTAACGGCTAGCGGCCGAAGCAGCCGGTGCGGGCACGCCCGAAGCGCCGGAGGCTGCAGGTGCTGGCGCCGCGCTGCCGGGCGGCACCCAAGGCACGGCCTTGACCGGCGCATCGCCGCGCAGCTTTTGGAAGCCGTCCACCATCACTTGCTCACCGGCTTGCAAGCCGCTGGTCACAATCCACTGATTGCCACGCTGCCCGCCGATCTTCACCGGGCGGGGCGCCACTTTGCCCTGCGCGTCCACCACCATCACCGTATCGCCCTGGGGCGAGCGGGTGACCGCTTGCTGCGGCAAGGCGATGGAATTGCTGGCCACCGCCTGCTCCAGCCGTACCCGCACATACAAGCCCGGCAACAGAGCGCCCTCAGGGTTGGGAATTTCGGCGCGCAAGGTAATTTGCCCGGTACCGGCATCGACGGTCAGATCCGAAAACAACAAGCGTCCCGCGCGTGCGTACTCCGTACCGTCTTCCAGCACCAAGCGCACGCTAGCGGCTTGCGCGCCGGCAGCGCGCTTGAGCTGGCCCGACCCTAAGGCCTTGCGCAGCTTCATCACTTCGCCAGCGGACTGGGTGAAGTTGATAAACATCGGGTTGGTCTGCTGGATCAGTGCCAAGGGCGTCGCCTCGCCCTGGCCGACCAGCGCGCCCACGGTGACCAGAGCGCGCCCCACGGAACCGGCAATCGGCGCGGTGACCGAGGCATAGTTCAGGTTGATGCGTGCGCTTTGCAGCGCCGCCGTGGCAATGCCAATGTCTGCCTGGGCCTGCTTTTGTGCCGCTTGCGCAGCCACCCACTCTTGCTGGCTTACTGCCTTGGCCTCCACCAACGGTTTGTAGCGATCGGCCAGCGCGTTGGCCTGCAAGGCATTGGCTTCGGCTTTGGCCAGGTTCGCCAGCGCGCCGTCCACACTGGCTTTATAGGTGCTGGCGTCAATCTCAAACAGGGGCTGACCGGCTTGCACAAAACTGCCCTCGTTAAACAGTTGACGCTGCACAATGCCCGCTACCCGCGCCCGCACTTGGGCGACGCGCGAGGCCTCTAAGCGCCCAGGGAGTTCGGTGCTCAGGCCCCAATCCCCAGGGTTGACGGTGACTACGCCCACTTGCGCAGGCGGCATGCCGCCGCCCGGTGGCCCGGCCGGTGGCGCGGCGCCGGGGCCGCAAGCGGCGAGCAGCGCCACGCAGGCAAGGCATAGCAGGGAAAGGTGGTGGGACAAGGGTGTGGGGGTGTGCATGGGCGGGGGTTTCGGGCAAGGGATTAATTAGCGCAGAGAGCGCCAGTGTATGGAAAGTTCAATGCCAGAGTGCGCCGGTGCGGCGCCCGTCTTTAGCGGGCTAGGTTTGCGCCAGCAGCCGCAAGATCGCGTCGGTAAATTCGACCGGCGCTTCCTGCGGCAGGTTGTGGCCGATGCCGGGTAACAGGGTGCGGGAGAAAGCGGAGCCAAAGAAGGGTGCGTGGGTCGCAGAACCTCCAGCGGCGGCCACGCCGTCGTCCAGACCGTCTATGGCAATCGTGGGTACCGTGATGCGCGGGCGCTGCGCCAGGGCGGCCTCCCAGCCAGCGAGGGCCGGGTCACCCGCTACCAGGCCATGGCGGTGGCGGTAGGAATGCAGCACCACGGCCACAAAGTCCGGGTTGTCAAAAGCGCTGGTCGTGCGCGCATAGGTGGCCTCGTCAAATTGCCAGCTGGGAGACCACATCTGCCATAGCAAGCGGCAAAAAGCGTAGCGATGCGCCTCCAGGCCGGCGGCGCCCCGCGCGCCGTGCAGGTAGTACTGGTACCACAGCTTGTGCTCTTCCTTGGGGCTGGCCGCTTGTCCGGCAGTGGCGATATCTTGGATGGCATAGCCCAGGCCGCTGACGAGCCCGCGCACCCGCTGGGGGTAAAGCGCAGCCAAGATGCAGGCGGCCCGACCGCCCCAGTCGTAACCGGCCAGCACGGCTTGGGGGATGTGCAGCGCATCCATCAGCTGCAAGGCGTCATAAGCCAGCGCCGCTTGCTGGCCCGAGCGGGGCGTATCGGCGTGCAAAAACCGGGTCTCGCCAAAACCGCGCAGCCACGGCACAATCACTCTGCAACCCGCCTCTGCCAGGCGGGGACCCACTGCTGCATAGGCATGGATGTCATACGGAAAACCGTGCAGCAGCAGCACAGGCGGGCCAGCGGATGGGCCCAACGCTTGGTAGGCGATTTGCAGCGCGCCGGCTTGAATGCTGTGAATTGCTACAACTTGATGCGAGGGGGAATGCATGCCCTATCTTGGCATAGCGCAAGGTCTTGTTGTGAAGACGGGCCAAGTATCGGCGTCTGATGCCCGAAAGTAAAAGTGCCCCTATGTGCCGCCGAAAGCAACTTTGGCGATGGGCGTTTGCGCGTCAGTGTGGGCGCTTCAGAATTAGTCAGATTCGGTGGCACGGATTAGTTATGTTCGCATCAGATTAATGCGGTGGGCATAAGCTTGTATAACATCATCATCGTCGAAGACAACACCGAGCTGCGTCAGGGCTTGGAAGACCATCTTTCTCAAGAAGGTTTTCGCGTTGCCGCGCTAGAAGATGGCGAGCAACTCAGCGCTGCCATCAGTGCCAATACGCCCAATGCGATCTTGGTGGACCTTAATTTGCCCAACGAAGATGGTATTGACATCATCAAGCGCGTCAAGCGTGCCTACCCTCAACTGGGTGTGGTGGTGTTGACAGCACGCGTGCGCAGCCTGGATCGCAAACAGGCTTATGAGGCGGGTGCCGATGTTTACTTGACCAAACCGGCGGGCGCCGATGAAGTCAGTACCGTGCTTAAGAGTGTGTGTCGGCGCGTTGCTCCGGTGGCGCAGGATAAGGATTGGGTCCTGGACTTACGGGGCCACAGAATCGTGCCACCCGGCGGCCATGGCATCGACTTGACCGGACGCGAATGCTTGCTCCTCCACGAGCTTGCTTTGTCCGCGCATTTGTTGAGTTTTAACCGCCTTAATGAAGTGTTGGGCGATGCGGATGTGTCGGAGAAGGTGAACAAAATCCGCATTGAGCAGCTCATCAGCCGGGTGCGCCAAAAACTGGCACCCACCTTGGGTGGTGGTGCCAGCATCAAGGTCTTGCGCGGCAAAGGCTACCGGCTTTGCATCACGGTTCGCGTAGAGGCTTAATCAGCCTTTCTGTAGCGCAAGCTCTTGCGTCAGTGCGATGTACTCAGCAACCGGAACTTCCTGCGCACGTCTTTGCAAATCAAAATTTCCAGTGAAATTATTTTTTTCTAAAAATGCACCCAAGGTGTGCCGCAGTAGCTTGCGTCGCTGACTGAATGCGGCCTGTACGAGGGGGCCAAGCAACGCGGCGTCTTGCAGCGCCGGTGTTGCCAGAGGCCGCATACGCACCACCGCGCTGTCAACGCGTGGCGGCGGTGTAAAACTGTGCGGACCGACGGCCAATACATTTTCCATCTGGTAACGCCATTGCAGCATCACGCTCAGGCGCCCGAAATCGGCGGTATCGGGTGCGGCGACCATGCGGTCCACCACTTCTTTTTGCAGCATGAAGTGTTGGTCTTCGATGTGGGCTGCAAAGTCAAGCAGGTGAAACAAAATAGGCGTGGAAATGTTGTAAGGTAAATTGCCAACTACCCGCAAACGGGCTTGCGTATCTGCACCGGTAGCTTGAATCGCGCCGAAGTCAACCCGCAGCACATCAGACTCGATCACTTGCAGCTGCGCATGGGTACGCAAGCGGGCTGCCAAATCGCGGTCCAACTCAATTACCGTTAGCGTGCCAAGGCGCTCCACAAGGGGTTGTGTCATGGCCCTGAGTCCCGGCCCAATCTCCACCATCGCTTGGCCGGCCTGCGGCGCGATGGCTTGCACGATCGCGTCGATCACCCCACCATCGCTTAAAAAATGCTGCCCAAAGCGCTTGCGCGGTATGTGTTGCATGCGTGGCAATTTAAAGGGGCGGCACTGGGCGTGCCATGGGTTTATCCGGGGTCACGGATTTCGACGAATGCGCGGCCACGCACATCACGCACCCAGGCCTCAAAGGCTTCGTCTGCACGTTTGGCCCGCAGCAGGTTGCGTTCGCGTTCGCGCATTTGGGCCGGCGTTAGATCCACATTGCGGCGCTCTAACAATTCGATGAGGTGTACGCCAAAGCGCGAAACCAGCGGCTCGGCAATTTCTTTTTCGCGCAGTCGCATCAGCACTTGTTCGAACTCGGGAACAAACAGGCCGGGTGCAGCCCAGCCTAAATCGCCGCCTTGGGCCGCACTGCCGTCTTGCGATATAGCGCGCGCTTGCGCTTCAAAGCTGGTGGCGCCCGCCAGGATGCGCTCGCGCACTGCAGCGAGCTGCTTTATGGCTTGTTGCTGCGTCAGGGAAGCATCGGGCCGCAGCAGGATATGGCGTGCATGGTGCTGTACTTGGGTATCCGACAGGCCGTTGACGCGGCGCTCTATTACTTTGAGCAAATGCAGGCCCGCATCCGAACGCACCCATTGCGACACCGCACCGACTGCCAGGGCTTGGCTGGCATTAACAAACAATGGCGGATAGCGGTCTGCGCGGCGCAAACCTAGTTGCCCCGCGTTGCTCCGTTCAGCCGCTGAAAATTCTTGTACGAGGGACTCAAAGGAATCACCAGCCTTCAAGCGATCAAGGATTTTTTGCGCTTGCTGCTGGGCTTGGACGAGAGCAGCAGCACTGGGATTTTCCGGAAGCGCTAAAAATAAATGTCCAAGGTTGATCTCTTGGTTTTGTGGATCGTTGGCGGCTATTTTCCGTGCGGCTAAGGCTGTCTCCACTTCCGCATCAGTAATTCTGATCCGAGATTCCATTTCGCGTTCTTGCAAACGGTTGATGGTGAGCTGTTCGCGCAATTGCTGGCGAAACGCTGCCTGCGTAGTCCCACGCCGTTCTAAGTTGGAACGCAGCTGCGCAATGTCCATTTGATTTTGGGCGGCGATATTGGCTTCTGCCTGGTCAATTTGAGCCGGATCCACGCGCACACCGGTTTCCCTGGCCAGTTGCAGTTGGGCACGCTCCGCAATCATGCGTTCCAGCACCGCAGTGCGCAGTTCGGCCGCAGGCGGCAGCGGGGCAGACTGCGTGCCACGGCTATCTACCAGTTGCCGGATTTGGCTTTCTAATTCGGCATGGGTGATCGGCTCTGAATTGACCAGCGCAACAATAAAATCATCGCTGGGCCCAGTCTGTGCGTGAGCAGTCGCGCTGATCGCAAGCAAAAGAGAAAGAATCCACACGTGTATCTTCATACGATAGAGGAGTAAAAAGTGAACAAGCCAATGCAAAAATCGCCTCAGCGAAGCTGCTGATAACGCGCAATACTATCGGTCAGGGTCTTGAAGGGGTCAATCCCAAGTCGCGTAAAGCCCACCAACTCCATTTGGAACATCAGCTTAGCGTTCGCGGTCTGGGGCGTTATAGGCGTGCGGCTGTAGACGACGCGGGCAATCCAGCAACCCGCATCGTACTCTAGGCCCAGGAGGCTATCGACTAGTTGTTGCTCGCGCAAACTGTAAGCCACGCGCCCGAGCCCATAGTAGCGCCCCGCATCGGGATCGGATGGGCCACCAGCCAGGCCCCAAAGCCGGTTGAGCGGCCATTGCCAGCTGATGTCCACTTGCTCACTGGCATTCAATTGCGAGCGATAAGCGATGTTCAGTGTCTGAAAATCGCCTGCGTGGTAGCGGCCACCGATCACGGAGCGCACCGATTGCTGCGTTTGGATGTTGTATTGTGTGGCTGCGTCCAGCACCCAGCGCTCCCCTAGGTTGATGCGCGAACCGACCAATATATCGCTCAGCCCGGTTGCGGCCGGCGTTTGCCCTGGCACAAGAGTGACTTTTTGCTCTTCAAAACGTAATCGCTGCGCCACGCCAAAGCTGGCGAACTGCGCGCCGGTGTCCGGGTTTAAAAAACGGGTGCTTAGGCCAAGGGTTAACAAGTTGTTATCTGAAATTTTGTCATGGCCGATGTAAGCGTTTTCGGTAAATACAGCCGTCAAATTCAAATCCTGCGGGCCTGTGTCGTAATTGGGCAAAAGGCTTTGGTCGGTGTAAGGTGTATAGACGTAAAAAGCCCGAGGCTCCAGGGTTTGCAGTACTTTGAAGCCCAAAATCTCGGTATTGCGTTCAAAGGTCAAGCCGGCGTCCAGGCTGAAAGTGCTGGCTAGGCTGCTTGCCGTTTGCTGGCTGTTAATCGGCGCGTCAAATTGGTAGCCTATCGCATGGGTTTGCAATTTGGGCGTTAGGTAGATAGCCGGCCAGATCATGGGGTAGCTGACTTGGGCCCATGCAAAGGCGCGTTGTGCATTGGGCTGGCGGGTGAGTGCGCGGCCCGCTTCAAATTGGGTGATGTCAGTGTCTACCGACCAGTCGAACCCTTGCACATTGCTTTGCGCATAGCGCAGCGTCCATTGCGGCACGCGGTCATAAGGGGCCGTGGTTTGCAGGGCTTGCCATTTTTGTACCTTGAGCATGGACGATAAATCGCCCCGACCCCAAGTTGCCGTGATATCCGCTGGTAAGGTCCGGTTGGTGCCCCCCAGAGGAGCACCGGTTTGCAACAAGGTGCTGCCGCTAAAGTCAGACCAGTAGTTGTCGTCGCCAACGCGGCTGATATTGGCGGCAATGGAAACGTTTCCGATGGGGCTGGCAATCTGGCCGCTATGTGTCAGCGCTAGCGCGACGCGATCTTGTCCGCGCAAGGTGTCCTTTGGCATATAGGCTAGTTTTAGGTCGCCGGAATACCTAGGCTCCAGATAGCGCAGTTGGTTTTCCACATGGACCCCCCGCTGGGTCATAAGGTTAGGCGTCACTGTCAGATCGTAATTGGGCGCGAGATTGAAGTAATAAGGGATGCCCAGTTCAAAACCGTTGGCACTGTCTATGCCAAATAAAGGCGGCAAAAAGCCTGATTTGCGCTTTTCCGTGATGGGGAAGCTAAACGGTGGCACCGGTAGCACCGGCACACCCTGGAAGTGCAAATAAGCACCCTGCGCCCTGCCAATTTCCTCGTCATTGTCAATGTTTAGCTGCGTTGCAGTAAGCATCCACTCAGGAATCCAGTCGGGGCCGGGTTTGCGCCTACAGGTGGTGTAGGTGCCTTGGTGCGCGGTCATATGGTTTTTATCGGCGAAGTCGGCGCGTCGTGCGTCACCGTGGCCTTTTTCCCCGCCTAGCTGGTATCGGATGTTGGTGAAAAAGCCCTCAAAACGTTCCACATCCATGTCTAGGTAACTGCCGGTATAAATGCGCTCGTTACGCTCAATGCGTACATTGCCTTCGGCTTGCATGCGGTCGGTCCGCTGGTCATAGCGCAAAGTGTCGGCACTGATCTGCGTATCCGAGCGCAGCATGTTGGCGTTTCCTTCGAGCACTACTTCCTTGTCGGCGTGGCCGCTGAGCGTGTCGCCAGACAGATAGGCCCAGGTCTTCTGCGGTGTTTTGTCCATCAGGCTGGCTTGGCCGGGCGTCGCTGGGATTGGGCTCTGAGCACCCGCAGGCCTTGCCAGGAGCGCCAATGCGCCCAATAGTCCGGCAACCATCAGCTTCCTGGCTGTCGCAGCCCGTGTCAAGGCGGGCAGCCAGCGGCAATGGGGAACCATGGGCAAGGATGAGAGCAAGGTAGGGGCGCAAAAAGATGGACAATGGATTATCCATGAGCCCTACTGACCCTTTTTCTCTCGTTGGCGGCGCAAACGCGTCTGATGTGGTTTTTCAAAACGACATGCCATCCCAGTACAGCCCTGAAACCTCCATGCCTGACAAGCTGCAGCCAGTGCAATGGGCCGATGCCCAGCGTGAACAAGCGTTTGCGGCTTGGCTGCAGTCGGTGCAAGCGCGCTTTGGCCTGCAGCCTGAAAGCCTGCGCCTGGCGTCAGCCGATGCCAGTTTCCGGCGTTATTTGCGCCTGAACAGCACGCACAGCACCTATGGCCCCACTTTGATCGTGATGGACGCGCCGCCGGACAAAGAAGACAGCGCGCCATTTGTCAAAGTCGCGGCTTTGCTGCAACAGGCTGGCATCCACTGCCCCCAGGTGCTCGATTGGAACCAGGCGCAGGGCTTTATGTTGCTCACCGACCTGGGCGATCAGACCATGATGCAGCGCATCGACCCCGCCGCGCCGCCGCCATTGGACGTGTATTTGCAGGCGGTGGATACCTTGATCGCCTGGCAAAAAGCCTCGCAACCTGGCGTATTGCCGCCCTATGACCACGCGCTCTTGCGCCGCGAGTTAGATTTGTTCCCGCAGTGGTATGTCGCGCAGCACCGGCAAGTGGCGCTGGACGCAGCGCAAAGCCAAGTTTTGAACCAGGCCTTTGAAACCATCATGGCCAACAACCTGTCCTGGCCCTCGGTCTATGTGCACCGCGACTTTATGCCGCGCAATTTGATGGACAGCGGGCGCGCGCAGCCCTTGGGTGTGCTGGATTTTCAAGACGCGGTCTATGGCCCCATCACCTACGACATTGCCAGCCTCATGCGCGATGCTTTTCTTAGCTGGGAAGAAGATTTTTGCCTGGACGTAACGATTCGCTATTGGCAAAAAGCTCGTGCGGCAGGCTTGCCGGTGGGCGACGACTTTGGCGAGTTTTACCGCGCCGTGGAGTGGATGGGCTTGCAGCGGCATATCAAAATTGCCGGCATCTTCGCCCGCTTGACTTTGCGCGATAGCAAGCCCAAATACCTGGCTGACACGCCGCGCTTTATCGGCTACATCCGTGCCACCTGCGGGCGCTACCGCGAACTTAAACCCTTGCTGCGCTTGGTGGAGCGTATTGAGGGCATTGCGCCGCCTCAGGCCTTTTCTTTTGGTCGGGTGTAAGACGTTGTTGCCCTTTCTTGATTTGCGCTTGCCAAGCGCTACGCATTAATGCCCCGCTTTTACTGCCCCGCCCCCTTGCAAACCGGCATGGTGCTGGACTTGCCGTCTGGCCCGGCCCGCCATGTGCAGGTTTTGCGCATGCAGCCAGGCCAAACACTTACTTTGTTCAACCACGGCCCCGGCTGGGATTGGGGCTTGCAAGCGCTGCCTCCCGTGGGCGAATTCGACGCTGAAATTTTGCTGATGGGCCGCAGCCAGGTGCAAGTGCGCGTGGGGGCGCACACCGCGCGTGAATGTGAGCCCGCGCGCAGCGTGTCCATCGCGGTGGTGATGCCGGCCAACGAGCGCATGGACTGGCTGGTAGAAAAGGCGACCGAGCTGGGCGTGGCCGCCATCTACCCCTTGACCAGCGAGCGCAGCGTCGTGCGCCTCTCTGGGGAGCGGGCAGAGAAAAAGATTGCGCATTGGCAATCGGTGGCGATATCGGCTTGCGAGCAGTGCGGCGCTAACCGTGTGCCTTTGGTACACCCGGTGCAAAGCTTGCCGCATTTTTTGCGTGACGGCCCTCAGCCCAATGCTGCGCAGGCGCAAAGCGCGCCTGCGCGATTACTGCTGTCTTTGCAGGCAGGCTCGATGCCCTTGCGGGCCTGGAACGGTATGGCCAGCAGCCAGCCTGTTATTTTCTTGTCTGGCCCCGAAGGCGGTTTTAGCCCCGCTGAAGAAGCATTGGCCATGGAGGCCGGTTTCACACCGCAGTCCCTGGGCGCACGCACCTTGCGTGCGGAGACAGCAGCCTTGGCCGCTTTAGCGCTGTTGGCCTGACCCGCTTGCCTGAACCTTCGCCTTAGGCCGTCACGGCGAGATCGGCCCAACCCACTTGCAGCCATTGCTGCAAAGCCGCGAACACCGGTGCGGCATCGGCTTCATTAAAAATTTCGTGGTACAGCGCGTCAAAGCAAAGTGATTGCACCATCGTGCTTGGCGCAAGTTTCAAAAAGTCGCGGCTGCCTTGCGGGCGGACCAGTTTGTCCTGACCGGCAAACAGCACCAGCGTAGGCGTGTTCCATTGCGGCGCGGTGGCCAAAACAGCGCGCCCAGCTTGCGCAATAAACAATGCCAGCCGCGCGCAAATGCGGTCGTGTACCAGCGGGTCCGCCTGGTAAGCGGCAACCACCGCTGGGTCGTGCGAAAGGTATTTCACTTGTAGGCCATTGCCCACGCGCAGATTGGGCGCGATGCTCGGTAGCGTAGCCAGCAACACTTTTTGAACTGCATTGAGGCCGGGGTCTAAGGCGGGGCTGGACAAAACCAAGGCGTCTATGGGCCGCATGCGCAGCGACACAAAGCGCGCCGCCAACAAGCCGCCCAGACTGTGGCCTAGCAAGACCAGCGATTGCCCCGGCGCCAAGCCCTTGCGCGTATGGTCCACCACCGCAGCCAGGTCGTCCAGCATGGCGTGCTCGTCGCGCATGCTGCCGCGCTCGCCGTCCGACAGGCCGTGGCCCCACAGGTCAAAACTGCGCACCGCGTAGCCCCAGCTATTGAGTTGTTGCGCTACGTGCTCGTAACGCCCGCTGTGTTCGCCCAGTCCGTGCACGATAAGCACTTGCGCTTTGGCCAGCGCCGCATCGGCCAGCGGCCAATCGCGCAGCGCCAATTGCAGTCCCGGCGCGAGCGACAGCTTGGAAAGCATGGAGGTGTCTGTCATGGCAAAGCTTCGTACTTAAGGGAAACGCGCAATCACTTGCGCCACTGCCGCTGTGAGTTTCTTGGCGTAGGGCACATGCAAAAACTCGTTGGGGCCATGCGCATTGCTCTTGGGGCCGAGCACGCCGCAGACCATCATTTGCGCTTTCGGGAAGCCGCGGCTGAGCATATTCATCAGCGGAATCGTGCCGCCCTGGCCAATATAGCCGCAGCCCGCGCCAAAGTGCGCTTGCGAGGCCTCGTTGAGGGCTTGCTCGAACCAGGGCGCGGTGTCCGGCGCGTTCCAGCCGGTGGCGCCGCCCGACGTTTCAAAAGTCACTTTGGCTTGATAAGGCGCGTTGTCTTCCAGCAAGGCTTTAAGCGCTTGCACCGCCGTGGCCGCTTCCACCAGCGGCGGCAAGCGCAGCGAGAGTTTAAAAGCGGTGAAAGGGCGCAGCACATTGCCCGCATCTTTCATCGCCGGAAAGCCTTCTGCGCCGGTGACGCTGAGCGTGGGCATCCAGGTGCGGTTCAGCAGCGCTTGCAGCGGGTCGGTGGTGGTGGGCAACACCGATTGCGTGGCGCCACCGCAGTCGTAATGTGCCCAGGGAAAGCGCTTGTACACCTCGTCACCCAAAATGTCTGCGGTGGCGCGGGCCTGCGCCAAGCGCTCAGGCGGCACTTCGCAGTGGAAGATACCCGGCAGCAAGCGCCCGTTGGCGCTGTCTTCCAGCCGGTCCAAGACCTGGCGCAAAACCCGAAAGCTGGAGGGCACCACACCGCTGGCGTCGCCCGAATGTACGCCCTCGGTCAGCACATCCACGCGCAGCACGCCGCTGGCCATGCCGCGCAAACTATTGGTCAGCCACAGCTGGTCGTAATTGCCAGCGCCCGAATCCAAGCACACTACCAGGCCAACATCACCCAAGCGGGTGCGCAGCGCATCCACATAGGGCAGTAAGTCGTAAGAGCCGCTTTCTTCGCAGGTTTCAATCAAACCCAGGATGCGCGGATGCGCCACCTTCTGGTCTTTCAGTGCGGCAATCGCCGCAATCGCGGCATAGGCGGCGTAACCATCGTCAGCGCCACCGCGCCCGTAGAGCTTGCCGTCTTCGTACTTGGGCGTCCACGGCCCTAAGTCATTGCGCCAGCCGGAAAACTCGGGTTGTTTGTCCAGGTGACCGTACATCAGCACCGTTTGCTCTGACGCGCCAGCCTGCGCACTGCGCGTGGCAGCGACCTCGAAAAAAATCACCGGTGTGCGGCCCGGCAGGCGCACCACTTCCAAAGTCAGGCCTTCGAGCTTTTGCGCCTCTATCCATTGTGCGGTGTTGCGCACCACTGTCTCCAGGTAGCCATGGGCCAGCCAGTCGGCGTCAAACATCGGGGATTTGGCGGGAATGGCGATGTAGTCCGACAAACGCTGGACGATCTCCCCGTCCCAGGCGTGGCTGACGTGGGACAGGGCTTGGGTGGTATTGAGTACGGAATCAGGCAGGCGGGCGGTCATAGGGTCTCCTTGGCGGCGAGCAGGTTGTGCATGATGCCATGCCCGCAACTATCATCCAAGTACGACTCACTTTTGCCCAGGCTTGGTTATGCGAAACAACGCAACAGAGATTCAGGTTTTGGCTTTCGACATCTTCGGCACCGTGGTGGATTGGCACGGGAGTATTGCGCGTGAAATACAGACCGCTCATCCAGCCGTAGATGCAGATGCCTTTGCCCTGGCCTGGCGCGCTGGCTACCAACCGGCCATGCGCCGCGTCATGGCGGGCGAACTGCCCTGGACCCTGATCGACGACTTGCACCGCATGATTTTGGATGAAGTGCTAATGCAATTTGGCCTAACGTACTTGGGCGAATCGGCGCGCGCTGACCTCAACCGCGTTTGGCACCGCCTAGACCCTTGGCCGGATGTGGTGCAAGGCCTGACGCGCTTAAAAACGCGCTTTATCCTGTGCACTCTTTCCAACGGCAACCTCAATTTGCTCACCCGCTTGTCCAAGCGCGCCGGCTTGCCTTGGGACTGCATCTTGAGCGCTGAAGTGTTTCGCGCCTACAAGCCCGACCCGCGCACTTACCTCGGCGTGGCACAAACTTTTGATGTGCCCCCGGACCAGGTGATGTTGGTGGCGACCCACCACGACGATTTGCAAGCCGCCCGTGCTTGTGGCTTGCAAACTGCCTATATCGAAAGGCCACTGGAGTTTGGTGCGCGCAATCCCAAAGATGTAAGTCCGCGCGCTGCCAATCACCTGCATGCGCGTGAGCTGCTGGACTTGGCGGATCAGCTGGGTTGTTAACCTAGGCTTAACGCGCCAACTTGTACACCGAAGTCCCCGCAAACCAATTGGGCAGCCAGCGCACGACTTCGCCATCTTGCAGGCCGAAGCTATCAATCACGCGCAAGCCGTTTTTGCGGGCCAGCGCGCCCAGGTCGGCGTGCGTGCCGACGCGGATATTGGGCGTGTCGTACCACTGGTAGGGCAGGCGCTTGGTCACCGGCATGCGGCCTTGCAGCACGCTAAAGCGATTGGGCCAATGTCCAAAATTGGGGAAGGCCACAATGCCGATGCGCCCTACGCGCGCGGTTTCGCGGAGCATCACCTCGGCATTGCGCAAGTGCTGCAAGGTGTCGATTTGCAGCACCACGTCAAACGAGGCGTCGTCAAACATAGCCAGGCCTTCGTCCAGGTTGAGCTGGATCACGTTGACACCGCGCTTTACGCACGCCAGCACATTGGCGTCGTCGATTTCCACTCCGTAGCCGCTGCAGCCACGCGTGGCCTGCAAATGCGCCAGCATGGCGCCGTCGCCGCAGCCCAGGTCGAGCACGCGTGCGCCTTCAGGCACCAGTTGGGCCAGCGCGTTTTGGATAGAGAGGTCGCTCATACGCCCACCTCCGCAGCCAAGGAATCCAAGTAAGAGCGCACTACGCTGTGGTAGCGCACATCGTCGAGCAAAAAAGCATCATGCCCGTGCGGCGCATCGATCTCGGCGTAACTGACATCGCGCTGGTTGTCTAACAAGGCTTTGACGATTTCGCGGCTGCGCGCAGGCGCAAAGCGCCAGTCGGTCACAAAGCTCACTAGCAAAAATTTGCTGCGCGCTGCCGCCAGCGCTTGGGTCAAGCTCCCGCCGTAGGTACGCGCCGGGTCAAAGTAGTCCAGCGCGCGCGTGATGAGCAAATAGGTATTGGCGTCGAAGTAATCAGCAAACTTGTCACCCTGGTAGCGCAAATCGCTTTCTCTTTGGAACTCCACGTCTTGCGTGCTGTAGCGGTAGTCGGTGCTGGCCGCCGCGTCTTGCACCGCGTGGCGCAATTGGCGGCCAAACTTGGCGTTCATCACATCGTCGCTCAGGTAAGTGATGTGCCCGATCATGCGCGCGATGCGCAGCCCGCGCTTGGGTACCACGCCATGGCGATAAAAGTGACCACCATGAAAATCCGGGTCGGTGGTGATGGCGCGGCGTGCCACTTCGTTAAACGCAATGTTTTCCGCCGTCAAATTAGGTGCGCTGGCGACGACGACCGCACGGCGCACGCGGCTGGGGTATTGCAGCGTCCATGCCAGCGCTTGCATGCCGCCCAAACTGCCACCCATCACGGCGGCTAAAGTCCTAATGCCCAATTGGTCGAGCAAGCGCGCTTGCGCGTCCACCCAGTCTTCCACGGTCACCACTGGAAAGTCCGCGCCATAGACCTGGCCGTCTGCGCTATCGGGGTTGATGTGCATCGGGCCGGTAGAGCCAAAGCAAGAGCCCAGGTTGTTCACGCCGATGACAAAAAAGCGATTCGTGTCCACCGGTTTGCCCGGCCCGATCATGCTGTCCCACCAGCCTTCGGATTTGGGCTGATCGGCATACACGCCGGCCACATGGTGCGAAGCGTTGAGCGCGTGGCAAATCAGTACTGCATTGGATCGGTCGGCATTGAGCGTGCCGTAGGTTTCAAACGCCAGGTCGTAGGCGCGGATGGATGCGCCGCTTCGCAATGGCAGCGGCGCCTCAAAATGCAGGGACTGGGGTGTGGCAATCAACATAAAAAACAAAACCCGGCAACGCTAAGCGCGGGGCCGGGTCAAGCAAAGATCGCGGGGGTCCGTGTTTAGCTGAATTTATTAAGCGCCCGCAAGCTGGAGCAAATTGGCGCTGTGGGCAAAGTATAGCAACGCCCGTCTAGGCGCCCCGCCTTAGATTGGCAGCAGCGCCAGCACGCCCAACACCGCAAATACCAGCGCCGAGACGATGTGCACCACGCGCATAGGCACCAGCCGGGTCATGCGCTCGCCCAGGTAAACCACTGGCACATTGGCCAGCATCATGCCCAGCGTGGTGCCCGCCACTACCCAAAAATACGCATCAAAGCGCGCTGCCAGCATGACCGTGGCGATTTGGGTTTTGTCACCCATTTCAGCCAGAAAAAAGGCTACCACCGTAGTGCCGAAAACACCCCAACGCGGCTCCTCGCCTTCTTCCTCTTCGTCGATGCTGTCGGGTATCAACATCCACACCGCCATGGCGATAAACGATGCGCCCAGCACCCAGCGCAAAAGATCGGGCCCCATCACCTGCGTCAACCAGGCCCCGAGCGCACCGGCCAAGCCGTGGTTAACGATAGTGGCCACGAAAATACCCAGCACGATAGGAGTCGGCTTGCGAAAACGCACCGCCAAGATCAGCGCCAAGAGTTGTGTTTTATCGCCCATTTCGGCCAGGGCGACGATACCGGTGGAGACCAGGAATGCTTCCATTACGTAGTTCTTTATGCCGCCTGATGGCGTGGGTGTTTATTCGGCACAGGGGTAGGCGTTTTGCAAGGCGTTGCGCATTACCAAAGCAACCGGCATATCGGCTTCGTACATATCGCGGTTGCGCTTGCGCTCGGCCTCGAACAGGCTGTGCGCCATGGCCGGTTCCATGCGTTTGCCTTCTGGGCATATATTTGCCGGGGCGCGGCTGGCCGAGCGCGCTCTTTCGCCATCCATCAGGCCTTCCATCACGCCCACCAAGTAGTAGCGCACATAGCTGGCGCCTTGTTTGTCTTGTTTTTCAAGGGCGCTGAGTTGGCGCAAGCTCATGGCTTGGGCTTGGGCACTTGCCAGTAGCAGGGCGAGCGCCAACATCAGCGTGGTGCCGCTGCTCCCGGCAAGCAGTTTGGTGTGCGGCAAAGGGCGGCGGACTCGGCAAAGGGGCATCCTCCGATTGTCCCTTGTAATGCGTCGCCAAATCCTGCAGTGCTTTTTGCCAGACCGTGCAACGCATTAGGCGCCGCCAGCGCTGAAGCTAGGTCAGTCGTACGCATAGCAATGGCGCCGCCGTGGTGCTGACCTAGATTGCAAGTCGCACTAAATTTTGGCGTAAATTTTGCTTACTTTTAGTGCATTCGTGGTGTAAGTAATCACATTGCACCAAAACAAAGCATATTTCCCCAGGAGTGAATGATGGATGCACTGCAACAGGGCGCAAATACCTTGTTTATTTTGTTGGGCGCTGTGATGGTGCTTGCCATGCATGCGGGTTTTGCCTTTCTGGAATTGGGCACGGTGCGGCGCAAAAACCAGGTCAACGCCTTGGTGAAAATCCTGGCGGACTTTTCGGTGTCCACCGTGGTGTATTTCGCCGTTGGCTACAGCGTGGCCTATGGCACCCATTTTTTCGTAGGCGCTGAACAATTAGCGGCCAACAATGGCTACGGCCTGGTGAAATTCTTTTTTCTGCTGACGTTTGCAGCAGCGATTCCGGCCATTATTTCGGGCGGTATTGCCGAGCGCGCCAAATTCTGGCCCCAACTTATCGCCACAGCGGTGTTGGTGGGGCTGATTTACCCCCTGTTTGAAGGTGTGGCCTGGAACCAGCGGTTCGGCGTGCAGGCTTGGTTGCTGGCGCATACCGGCGCGGAGTTTCACGACTTTGCCGGCAGCGTGGTGGTGCATGCCGTTGGCGGCTGGGTGGCCCTGGGCGCGGTGCTGCTGCTGGGCGCGCGCAGTAACCGCTACCGCAAAGACGGCGCCATTTCAGCCCATCCGCCCTCCAGCATTCCGTTTTTGGCGCTGGGCGCCTGGGTCCTGACGGTGGGTTGGTTTGGTTTTAATGTGATGAGTGCGCAAACCCTGGACAAAGTGTCCGGCCTGGTAGCAGTCAATTCTTTGATGGCCATGGTGGGCGGCACCTTGGTAGCTTTGGTTATGGGCAAGAACGATCCGGGCTTTGTGCACAACGGGCCCTTGGCCGGTCTGGTGGCGGTGTGCGCTGGTTCCGATTTGATGCACCCGCTAGGCGCCTTGGTCGTGGGCGGCGTGGCTGGAGCGATTTTTGTTGCGATGTTTACCCTCACGCAAAATAAATGGAAGATTGATGACGTGCTGGGCGTTTGGCCTTTGCATGGTTTGTGTGGCACCTGGGGCGGTATCGCCGCCGGTATTTTTGGTTTACCGGCTTTCGGTGGTTTGGGCGGGGTAAGTTTCAGTGCGCAATGCGCTGGTACCCTCCTAGGCGTGGTGTGGGCGCTTTTTAGTGGCCTGGTGGTCTATGGTTTGCTGAAAATGACCGTGGGTTTGCGCATGAGCCAAGAGGAAGAATTTGACGGTGCCGACCTTTCTACACACAAAATAAGCGCCACCCCGGAGCGCGAGGCCAATTGGTAAAGCAAAGGGTTTTCCCTAGATATTGCAGTTAATCGGGCACAAATACTGAAAATTAGTATCTTTTTTTGGTGGTTTATAAAAAAAACGCTTGCAAACTGCGCAAATAGCGCATAATGAAATCGCTTTGCCTTTTATTGGCAAGGCAGGTTTGCGGTGTTTGGTCAGTTTCGCGTCTGCTCTAAGTCTTTAATGGTTTGTTGATTGCGGTTTTGGGCTCCATCGCGTTTTGAGTTATTTTGAGGAGTCCCAGCATGGGCAACAAACTTTACGTTGGCAATCTGCCATATTCTTTCCGTGACGAAGACCTGCAACAGGCATTTTCCGCACACGGTTCTGTCACCAGCGCCAAGGTCATGATGGAGCGTGACACCGGTCGTTCCAAAGGCTTCGGCTTTGTGGAAATGGG
>CAJBBZ010000206.1 GCA_903951445.1 uncultured beta proteobacterium | reverse complement strand
TGATCCGCGCGCCACTGCGTTGCGCAGCACGGCCAATGGCCTCAGAAGCCCAAATACCGCGTGTGCTCGTTCGCTTCGCTCACCTTGCACACGCTTGTTGGCGCGCTGCGCGCGCCATAGCGGTCGCTCCCGCCACAGTAACCAAAACCGCAGGCGTACCCACAGCCGCAGCGGCGCCAAGCACCAATCCATTGACTACGACCGCATCATTCACCAATCTGGGCCAACAAACCCGCCTTGCAACGCCCCGATTCAAAAACACCTCTCCGAAACAAAAAAACCAAATTGGGTATTCCAGCTCCCCTTCACCCCGGCGGGGGTGAAGGGGCGGGGGGGAAGCGGGGGGCAAATCAGCGGGGGACAAAAGAAAGTCCAATAGGCAAGAATCTCAAGCGAACCCCTGCGTTAGGCTATGCAAGCCTCAAGCCCCCCTGCGGATGGGCCGCGTACACTGCCCGCATGAACCGCAATCTATGGCTGCTAGCCCTCTGCCAAGGCTTCTTACTCACCAACAACATCGCTTTTGTAGCCATCAATGGCTTAGTCGGCTTTAGCCTGGCCCCCATGGCCTGGATGGCGACCTTGCCGGTGATGGGTTACGTGCTGGGCTCGGCTTTTTCAACACCCATAGTGGCGCGTGTGCAGTCCCGGTGGGGCAGGCGCATCGGGTTTCAAACCGGCTTGCTGGTCGCCTTGCTGTCCACCCTGCTGGCCGCCTGGGCCATAGACGCCCACAGTTTCTGGGGCTTGGTATGCGCTACGTTTGTCGCCGGTTACTACAGCGCCAATGGTCAGCTCTACCGTTTTGCAGCCGCCGAACTCGCGCTACCCGAGGCGCGTGAACGCGCAGTCTCCTGGGTGCTGGCCGCTGGTTTGTTCGGCGCGGTAATCGGGCCTTACCTGGCAGTCCACTCTATGCAAATCTGGCAGGTGCCTTTTGTGGGCGCCTACCTGGCGCTGGCGGCGGTGGCGCTCCTTTCTTTTCTCATCATGGGCCGCATCGAGTTCGCGCCCGAGCCGGTGCGGGTGGCCGGTGCTGCGCCGCAGGACAGGGGCCGCAGCGTCTGGCAACTCTTGCGCGAACCGGTGTTTTTTGTCGCCTGCATGGCCGCCGCGCTGGGCTATGGCGTGATGAATCTTTTGATGGCGGCCACCCCTTTGGCTATGCAGCAATGCGGGCTGGACTTTGGCGCCACCGCAATGGTCTTGCAATGGCATGTGCTGGGCATGTTTGCACCAGGGTTTTTTACCGGCGATTTCATCAAACGCTGGGGTGCGCTACCGGTGATGGGCGTGGGCGTGCTGCTCAATGTCGCCTGTGTCGTGGTAGCGCTCAGCGGGGTGGATGTGTTGCAGTTCAGCGTGGCTTTGTTTTTGCTGGGTGTGGGCTGGAACTTTTTGTTCACCGGCGGCACCAGCCTGTCTTTACAGGCCTATGCGCCGCATGAAAAAGACCGCGCGCAGGCGGTGATCAACTTTGCGGTGTTCGCGGTCATGGCGCTCACCTCTTTTGCCTCCGGGGCTTTGGTGACCACCAGCGGCTGGTTCTGGCTCAATGCGCTGTCGCTGCTGCCGCTGGGCTTGACGGCCTGGATGCTCTGGTCTTTGCACCGTCGCGGCACGGGGACGCCGCCTGCGGTCCCTGCTGCCGTCTGAATTGCGGTTTCCTGCCCCGGCCCTTTTGCGCCTGGTGGCTTTAAGGCGGCCCCGTACAATGCGCGGTTGATCTTTGCCCCCACCGGGGCGCCTTTCACCCCCGGCTGCCGCCTTGTCCGGCACCCGGTTTCAAGCCATTTTCCGGGAGTTATCCAATGTTTATTTCTTCGGCCTTTGCCCAAACCGCGCCTGCTGCGGGTGGCGATATGCAATCGACCCTCATGAGCATGCTGCCTTTGGCGCTGATGTTTGTGGTGCTGTATTTCGTGATGATCCGCCCGCAGATGAAAAAGCAAAAAGAACATGCCGCCATGATCGCCGCCCTGGCTAAAGGCGACGAAGTAATTACCGGTGGCGGTCTCTTGGGCAAAGTTAGCAAAATGGGCGATAACTTTATCGGCCTGGAAGTTTCGCCCGGCGTGGATATCCAGGTCCAGCGCAGCGCCGTCATCCAGGTGCTGCCCAAAGGCTCCATCAAGTAATTCCCTTTTCTAGTGCAGCTTAGGCGGCCTTTGTTCTTATGAACCGTTATCCCCTGTGGAAATATGCGATCTTGCTCGTGGCCTTGCTGATTGGCGGCTTGTACGCGCTGCCCAATATGTTCGGCGAATCACCGGCGGTGCAGGTCTCGGTGGCCAAAGCCTCGCTCAAGCTGGATCTGGGCACCGTTACGCAGGTGCAAGAGGCCCTCAAGGCTGCGGGTATCAATGCAGAGGTGGTGACGCTGGACGGTAATTCGATCAAGGCACGCTTTGCCAGCACCGATGTCCAGCTCAAGGCCAAAGACGTGATGTCGCAGGCGCTGAACCCGGACGCGGCCAACCCCTCCTATGTGGTGGCGCTCAACCTCTTATCGCGCTCACCGGCCTGGCTTACCGGCCTGCATGCCTCGCCCATGTACCTAGGCCTGGATTTGCGCGGCGGCGTGCACTTTATGCTGCAAGTCGATATGCAAGCGGCTTTGAGCAAAAAAGCCGAATCCTTGGCCGGCGATTTGCGCAGCGCCATGCGCGAAAAAAGCATACGCCACGGCGGCATCAGCCGCAACGCGCAAACCGTGGAGATCCGCTTTCGGGATGCCGCGATGGTTGAATCTGCCAAGCGCTTGATACAAGACCAGTTTCCCGATTTGGTGGTCGCCGAAAGTGTGGAAGCAGGCGAGACCAAGCTGGTCGCCAGCATCCAAGCCGTGGCTGCACGCAAAGTGCAGGAACAAGCACTCAAGCAAAACATCACCACCCTGCACAACCGGATTAACGAGTTGGGCGTGGCAGAGCCAGTGATTCAGCAACAAGGCCTGGACCGCATCGTGGTGCAATTGCCTGGCGTGCAGGACACGGCCAAGGCCAAAGACATTCTGGGCCGTACCGCCACCCTGGAAATCCGCATGGTCGAAGACGGTGCCGAAGCGCGTGCCGCTGAAACCGGCACCGGCCCCGTGCCTTTGGGCGCAGAACGCTTTTTAGAGCGCAATGGCGCGCCGGTGATTGTGAAAAAACAAGTCATCCTGACCGGCGAAAACCTGACCGATGCCCAGCCCGGCTTTGATAGCCAGACGCAAGAGGCGGCGGTGCACCTGACCTTGGATGCCAAAGGCGCTCGCATCTTCCGCGACGTGACGCGCGAGAGTGTGGGAAAGCGCATGGCGATTTTGCTGTTTGAAAAAGGCAAGGGCGAGGTCGTGACCGCACCGGTGATCCGCTCCGAAATCGGTGGCGGGCGGGTGCAGATTTCCGGCCGTATGACCACGGTGGAAGCGGCTGATACCGCCTTGCTGCTTCGCGCCGGATCGCTGGCCGCGCCTATGGAAATTATCGAAGAGCGCACTATCGGGCCCTCCTTGGGCGCGGAAAACATTGCCAAGGGCTTTAACAGCGTCACCTGGGGCTTTGCCGCCGTAGCTGTGTTTATGTGTTTGTATTACCTGCTCTTTGGCGTGATTTCCAGTGTGGCGCTGGCGCTTAATTTATTGCTGCTGGTGGCCGTGTTGTCCATGTTGCAAGCCACGCTCACCTTGCCAGGTATGGCCGCGATGGCGCTGGTGCTGGGCATGGCGATTGACGCCAACGTGCTGATTAATGAGCGTGTGCGCGAGGAATTGCGCAATGGCGCTTCGCCGCAAGCGGCCATCCATGCCGGTTACGACCGCGCATGGGCCACGATTTTGGACTCCAACGTCACTACCTTGATCGCCGGCCTGGCCTTGCTGGCCTTCGGCTCCGGCCCGGTGCGCGGCTTTGCGGTGGTGCATTGCCTGGGCATTTTGACCAGTATGTTCTCCGGCGTGTTTTTCTCGCGCGGCGTGGTCAATCTTTGGTACGGTCGGCAGAAGAAACTTAAATCCGTCTCCATCGGCACCGTCTGGCGTCCCGATGGCAGCACCGGCACCGCGCTTAGCGTGGATGGGGAGAAATAAATATGGAATTTTTCAAAATTCGCCGCGATATTCCTTTTATGCGCCATGCCTTGGTGCTCAATGGTATATCGCTGATTACTTTCTTAGCCGCTGTGTTTTTCCTGTTTTCTCGCGGGCTGCATTTGTCGGTGGAATTTACCGGCGGCACGCTCATGGAGGTGGGCTATTCCCAGAGCGCTGATCTGGCCGCGATCCGCAGCACCGTTGATGGCCTGGGCATTAAAGATGTGCAGGTACAAAACTTCGGCACCGCGCAAGAGGTGCTGATCCGCATGCCAACGCAAAAAGGCGGCACGCCAGGCCAGCAAAGTGAAAAAGTATTGGCCGCGCTCAAGGCGGCTGACCCCTCGGCTAATTTGCGCCGCACCGAGTTTGTCGGCCCGCAGGTGGGCGATGAATTAGCCATCGATGGCCTGAAGGCGCTGGCCTTTGTGGTGGTCGGCATCATGCTGTATTTGGCAGTGCGCTTTGAATGGAAGTTTGCCGTCGCCGCCATCATTGCTAACTTGCATGATGTGATCATTATTCTGGGATTTTTTGCGTTTTTCCAATGGGAGTTTTCATTACCGGTGTTGGCGGCGGTGCTGGCGGTGCTGGGTTACTCGGTGAATGAATCGGTAGTTATTTTTGACCGAATCCGCGAAAATTTCCGGCGTTACCGCAAGATGAAACCCGAGGAAATTATTGACAACGCCATTACCTCCACCATCAGCCGCACCATCATCACCCATGGCTCTACGCAACTCATGGTCTTGTCTATGCTCTTGTTCGGCGGCGCAACGCTGCATTATTTTGCGCTGGCGCTGACCATTGGCATTTTGTTTGGTATTTATTCCTCGGTGTTTGTGGCCGCGGCTATTGCAATGTGGCTAGGTATTACGCGCGAAGACTTGATTAAAGGTCAGGTCAAAAAGGACATAGACCCTAACGATCCCAACGCGGGCGCTACTGTCTAAGCCGTATCCCCGGAACCGGCTGGCAATCAGCCGTGCTTATTGCGAGCCACCCGTCCACTGAGCGCGTCCATATAGCCCAATAAGCGCTCGGGCGGCACCGGCTTTTGGTACATCGTCACCCACTCGGGCAACTGGCCGTCCTCACGCGCTTCGGCAGGTGTTTTGGCAGTAACCACCAATACCGCCAGCGACTGGTAGGCGGACTCGCTAGCCAAGGCGCGTATCAGGTGGTAGCCGTCAAATGGCTGCATCATCAAGTCAGTAATCACCACATCGGGCCGTTGCCGTTCGATTTGTATCAAGGCTTGCGAACCATCAGCGGCTATGCTTAAGGCCACCGGATGCGCGCTGCGCCTGACCAAAGATTCGAAATACGCCACCTGCAATGGGTCATCCTCGGCAAACAAAACCCGCAGCGCTCGGCGGTTCGAGGTATCGCTCATGTCCACGCGGTTGGGCATCATTTTTTCTACCGCGCTACGGAAAATTCTGCGGTGTCCACCAGAGGTAACCCAAGCCTCCAACTCGCCATTGGCCACCATTTTCTGCACGGTTGTGGTGGATAAGCCCAGCAAGCGCGCCGCTTGTTGGCTGGTCAGGACGTCCGGTGTATCGTTCATGCTATGAATCTTTACGTAATAAAAAATGATAATTAATACACTATTATATTTATAAAAAATATGAAAATCAATAATTAAATTAAAAGAGATTGATTTCCATCTTTTCGCTGAAACAGTCCGCCCGGCAATCGCCCTACTTGGCCCCGCAGTTCCAAGGCCATGAGTTGCGCTTGTAGCCGGGCGGTATCCCATCCGGTGCGGCTTTGTAGGACTTCCAGGCTGCCCGGGTCAAAGCCTAGCGCGTCCAGCAGTGCGGCGTCAGCGTCGGTGGCATTGGCATCCGTGTCTAGGGCAGCTTCGCCGCTGCTCGCGGGGATTGGCGGACTTTTTTGAATAGTTTGGAAACCGGGGGCGTCCAAAATATCCTGCGCACAGTCAACCAATTGCGCGCCTTGCTTGATCAGCGCATGGCAGCCCCGCGCTTGGGTGCTGTGAATCGAGCCAGGAATGGCAAATACGTCCTTGCCCTGCTCCAAAGCTTGCTGGGCGGTGATAAGTGAGCCCGATTGCAAAGCCGCTTCCACCACCAGGGTGGCCCGCGCCAGGCCCGATATCAAGCGGTTACGGCGCGGAAAATGAGCGGCCAAGGGTGCGCTGCCCAGCGGGTATTCGCTGATCAACAGGCCCCGCGCTGCAATTGCATGGGCGAGCTTGCTGTGTTGCGCCGGATACACCCGGTCCAGGCCGGTGCCCACTACCGCGATGGTTGCTAAGGCGCTCTCCTGAATTTCTAAGGCGCCACGATGCGCCGCTGCGTCCACCCCCAACGCCATGCCCGACACAATAGACAGTCCCGCCTGCGCCAGGTTGCGCGCAAATGCCCTGGCGTTGTCCGTGCCTTGGGGTGTGGGGTTGCGGCTACCGACAATAGCCATGCAGGGCGCCTGCTCCAGCGCTTGCCAGGCCGCATCGCTGCCCTGCACATACAACATCAAGGGCGGATCGTCGATGTTCAGCAGGCTGGCGGGGTAAGCCGGGTCACCCAGGGTCACCAAGCGGTGCTGCCCGTCACCCGCGTCCAGCCATTGCATCAAGGTACGCAGGCTGGGCTCCAAGTCGGGCGGCACTTCCAACACCGCCTGTGCCAGGCGCTCAGACACGACAGAGCGTAATGCGCTGAGGTTTTGACGAAAAACCGCGGTGGGCAAGCCGAAGGCCTTGAGCAAGCGGCAGCCGTGCACGCTGCCGATGCCCGGCGTCAATTGCAGCCTTAACCATGCGCCCAGCTCGGTAGCGTCCATGGATTGCGGGTTTGTGGGATGCATCGTTTGCGACTTAAGGGCTGGTCAGCCGGTCGCCCACTTGCACCGGATCGCTGATGTCGCTAATCAATGCATAGGCCAGTTTGTCGAAAGTCAAAAATACCAAGGCCTGCCCCGAAGTACCGACCGAAGGGCGCAGGGCCGGGCGAGCGGGGTCTGTTGCGTCCACCTTCAGGCTGGGCGTCTTGCGGATAGCCATCAGGTGCCCCGGCTCAAGTCCCTGTTTGCTGCCTTGGTTAAGCACCACGATTTGGTTTTTGGAAGCGTTGGCAACGCCGCTGCCGTAGATGGAAATAATGGTAGCTGCCAGTTCGCCTTGGGGCGCACGGGGTGTCAGCTCACGCCAGGCGCTTTCATTGCTTTGGAATAGCCGGTCACCAGCGCGGATTTCAGATACCGCATGGACGATTTCAAAACTGGCGGGCACAATGGTTTCCAGGGTTTTGCCGTCTTTCTGGCTTTGCTCCACGCCTTCGCTGCTCAGCAAGCGCGCCCGCCCCAGATATTCGGCTTCCATGCCCAGCACTTCGCCCGTGGACGGGTCTTTCAGCGCTTTAGGGTTGCGGTAAATATTCCATTCGCGCGGCACGCCAGGCCCCAGCACAAAAACATTGCCAGGAACCGTGCGCGCATACACCACATCGCTTTTGCTAAACAGGCTTCTTTGTCCGCCAGCGCCGACGATGCGGGGCAAGGCATTGAATTGTTCAGGGTCAAATACCTGTGGCGCGCTCAAAAAAGGCTCGATGGACTGCCTTTGTAAGGCCGTCAAAGCCATGGCGGCCAAGGGCTCGCTGCGCATCTGTGGACGTAGGCTTACGGTGGGCGGCTCGGGCTCGGTGGCGTACCGCGCCGTGGTTTGACCGAATGCGGGGGGCTGCGCAGACAACAGCAGCGCTAATGGTAGCCAGCGCCAAATCGGCGCAACCCAAAATTCATATTTCATGCGCATTCCTCCGTCAATGCATTAAATTTTATTAATTTGGCAATTATTAATCTATTTTTACGCAAATTTCAACTTGAGAAACAAAAATTTCAACAAATCAGCAGCTAAGCGGGCAAAAAAGCGAAAATGCGGGGCTTACTTTCTTGTGTTTTCATGGCCATACTCCCGATTCTTTGTTATCCCGACCCGCGTTTGCATACCGTGGCCAAGCCGGTGGCGGCGGTGGATGGGCGCATACGCCAATTGGCCAAGGACATGCTGGAAACCATGTACGAGGCCAGTGGTATCGGCTTGGCGGCCACCCAGGTGGATGTGCATGAACGCATGATCGTGGCCGATGTGTCGCAGGAGCGCGATCAGCGCCTGGTGCTGATCAACCCGGAACTGGTCTGGACCAGCCCCGGCAAACACCTGAATGAAGAAGGCTGCCTGTCGGTGCCAGGCATTTACGACGGGGTGGAGCGTTTTGATGCGGTACACGTCCGCGCTCTGGACGAGCATGGCAAGAGCCGGGTTATCGAAGCCGAAAAATTACTGGCCGTGTGCGTTCAGCACGAAATGGACCATTTGATGGGCAAGGTGTTTGTGGAATACCTGTCGCCCCTCAAGCGCAACCGCATCAAAACCAAAATGCTCAAAGCCCGGCGCGAGGACGCGCGTTGAGGCTGGTATTTGCGGGCACCCCGGAATTTGCCCGGGTCGCGCTCGCGCATCTGCATGCGGCGGGCCATGACATCGCCCTGGTGCTGACCCAGCCCGATCGCCCGGCCGGGCGGGGCATGAAGTTGCAGCCCTCGGCGGTCAAGCAGTTTGCGCTAGAGCACCAGCTAACCGTGGCGCAACCGGCCAGTTTGCGCCTGGATGGAAAATTTGCTAACGAGGCGCAGGCCGCGCAAGCCTTGATGACCCAGACTGGTGCCCAGGCCATGGTGGTCGTGGCTTACGGACTCATCTTGCCCCAATGGGTGTTGGACACCATGGCTGGGCCCGGCCAGTGGGGCTGTTTCAATATCCATGCCTCTTTACTACCACGCTGGCGCGGTGCGGCACCCATTCACCGCGCTATCGAAGCCGGGGACACCGAGACCGGCGTCACCATCATGCAAATGGATGCCGGTCTGGACACTGGGCCTATGCTCTTGCAAGAGCGCATGGCGATCCGGGACACGGACAGCACCGCCACGCTGCACGATGCATTGGCCGCTGTGGGCGCACGCTTGATGGTGCAAGCCCTAGCGAATCCCGCCGCCTTGAAGCCCCGTTTGCAAAGCGAGCAAGGGGTTTGCTATGCGCACAAAATCGACAAGGCGGAAGCGACGATTGATTGGCAGCAGAGCGCCGAACAGATCGCCCGCAAAGTGCGCGCCTTCGACCCCTTCCCCGGCGCCAGCACCCGCCTGGCTGGCGAGACTCTGAAAATCTGGGGCGCGCAGGCCCTGGCGCACGGCGAAGGGGAAGCGCATACCCAAGAAAGCTTGGCTACCGGAGGCGAACCTAAGACAGCCGACGATTTGAAAGGCCTTGCTGCACCGGACATTGCCCTCTGCACCATCGACCCGGCAGCGTCTTTTTTTGTGCATCAGCACGCAGACTTGATGGCCAGCGGCGCAAGCGGACAGGCGCCCCCTGGATTGATTCTGGCCAGCGAGCCGCGCGGCCTGGTGGTAGCTGCGGGTGCGGGCACTTGTTTGCGCATCACCCATTTGCAGCGCCCCGGCGGCAAGCGGCTGGCGGTGGCGGACTATCTGCAAGGCCACGCAGTGGCGCCAGGCCAGTGTTTTGACGGCCCCGCAGCGCCGGACGCGGCTTGATGTTTTTTTCCCGCCAGCAGCGCCGCAATCCGGCTTACCGCCAAGGCTTTATGGAAATGTTGACGGTGGCGCCGGGCATTGCCGCCTGGGGCTTGATGACGGGGGTGGCCATGGCCACCTCGGGCATGCATACGCCCGAGGTGCTAGCGATGGCGATTTTGGTTTTCGCGGGCAGCTCCCAATTGGCGGCTATTCCGCTGCTGGGCGCAGGTGCGCCCTTGTGGGTGATTTTGGTAACTGCTTTTTGTGTGAATCTGCGCTTTGTGGTGTTCAGCGCGCATTTGCGCAGCTACTTAATGCATTTGCCGCGCAGGCAGCGCTTGATGGCCGGGTATTTTGTGGCCGACCTCACCTATTTCTTGTTTATCAAGCGCTACCCCGTGCCGGGCACGACCGAGGCTGAGCGCGCTGAGCAGATGGCCTATCTGGCGGGCAATGCCACCATCAATTGGCTGAGCTGGACCGGATGCAGTGTTTTGGGTGTAGTGCTGGCCAACTACATTCCTGCAGCCTGGGGTCTGGGTTTTGCCGGCGTGCTGGCGCTCACTGGTATTTTGTGTTCGCTGGCTACCAGCCGCATGCGCGTTCTGTCCGCAGTCATCGGCGCGGCGGTGGCCATCATGGCTTATGCATTGCCGCTCAAGCTCAATATCTTGGTGGCGATTACCGTGTCGGTGGTGCTGTGCATGGTGCTGGAGTCGTATCGGACGCCTTCGACTCAGGAGGCATAAGCATGGACGCGCTCATGACTTACCTGAACGTGTGGGGCTACAACGACTGGGATCCCTGGACGTTTTTGACGATTCTGCTCATGGCCTGCGTGACGGTGATAACCCGCTGTTTTTTCTTTATCGCTGATGCACCCTGGACTTTGCCTTCTTGGGCGCAGCGCGGCATGCAATACGCGCCGATAGCAGCACTAGCCGCCGTGGTGTTGCCGGAAATTGTGATGACCCAGGGCGTCTTTATCCACTCGCTGGCCGATGCGCGCATTTACGGTGCTCTGGCCGGTGCAGCCTACTTTTTTTGGCGGCGGGACAGTCGCCAAGCGGTGCTGGGCACGATTGTGGCGGGTATGCTGGTTTACATGCCTTTGCATGTCGGTTTGCACTGGTAAGGCGGCTTGCCCTACATTGCCTGCAAACTCGCATTGCAAAAGTTGCGCGCCTGCCTAGAATCCACCGGCACCCGACATTTTTTAACCCGACATTGAGCAGACCATGAACGTTATCCGCTTTGAAGATTTATGCATCCAGGGCAAGGTTGCCGGGATGCGCGTATTCATCCGCGCCGACCTGAACGTGCCACAAGATGCCAGTGGCGCCATCACCGAAGACACGCGTATACGCGCCAGCATTCCCTGCATCCGTATGGCTCTGGAGGCGGGCGCTGCGGTGATGCTGACTTCGCATTTGGGCCGGCCCAGCGAAGGCCAGTGGCGTGCCGAAGACTCGCTCGCACCCGTGGCAGAGCGTTTGTCCGAGCTGCTGGGCCGCCCGGTGCCTTTGCTGCGCGACTGGGTCGACGGCGTCGCGGTGCGACGGGGTGACGTGGTGCTGCTGGAAAACTGCCGCGTCAACGTCGGCGAAAAGAAAAACGACGAAGCCCTGGCGCGCAAAATGGCGCAACTGTGCGACATCTTTGTACACGATGCTTTTGGCACTGCCCACCGCGCCGAGGCCAGCACCTACGGCATCGCCCAGTTCGCCACCGTGGCCTGTGCCGGGCCCTTGCTGGCCGCTGAAATGGACGCCATCTCCAAGGCCTTGCTGGCCCCGCGCCGGCCGCTGGTAGCGATCGTGGCTGGCTCCAAAGTCTCTACCAAGCTGACGATTCTCAAAAGCCTGGCAGCCAATGTGGATCAGCTCATCGTCGGCGGCGGTATTGCCAACACTTTTATGTTGGCAGCCGGTCTCAAAATCGGCAAAAGCCTGGCCGAGCCCGATTTGCTGGACCAGGCGCGCGCCGTGATTGAAGCCATGCGCGCGCGCGGCGCGGCGGTGCCGATTCCCACGGATGTGGTTACCGCCAAAACTTTTGCTGCGGATGCACCGGCCACCATCAAAGCCGCCAGCGAGGTGGAAGATGACGACCTGATTCTGGATATCGGCCCGCAAACCGCGCAGTTATTGGCCGATCAGCTAATGCGGGCAGGCACGATTGTCTGGAACGGCCCGGTGGGCGTGTTTGAATTTACTGCTTTTGAGCAAGGCACCAAAACCATTGCGCAGGCGCTTGCCGCCTCCAGCGCCTTTAGCATTGCCGGCGGGGGCGACACGCTGGCTGCGATTGCCAAATACGGCATCGAGTCGCAAGTGGGCTATATTTCCACGGGCGGCGGGGCATTTTTGGAAGTGCTGGAGGGCAAAACCCTGCCGGCTTTTGAAATCTTGGCTCGCCGGGCTGCGGCCTGATGTGCACCTGCTGCGGGTCTGCCGCGTTTAGCTGAGTAGTTTTGCCGGATTTGCGCTATGCCAAAAAGGGCTTAGCGTTTTGGTAAGACAATCGGGGGCCGCGCATAGTGCGCTGGCTATTTCTATTTTTTTGGGAACTTTACATGTCAAATCGTCGTGAATTCGTGGTGCAGTTGGGTGTAGGCGCTAGTGCGCTGGTGTCAGGTGCAGTGTTTGCTGCTGCGCCCATGGTGGCCGAGGCTGATGCCAATGCCGCTAGCCTAGGTTACAAGGCGGACGCCACCAAAGTGGATAAAACCAAATTCCCTAAATATGCCGCCGGTCAGCAATGCGCCAACTGCGCATTGTTCCAAGGCAAAGCCGGTGATGCCGCCGGTGGCTGCCCCTTGTTTGCGGGTAAGCAAGTCGCGGGACCTGGCTGGTGCAGCGCCTACGCCAAGAAAGCCTAATCCGGTTTTTTTGACCCAGACCGGCCCGGGCATGCCCGCTGCGCCGGGTCTGGACGCACAATCGTGCCATGGCGGGCCCACTTGGCGCCCGCTTTTTTTAGACCCGCCATGGACTCCAACTTCTCCGCACTTTCTCCGGCCTTGCAGGCCGCTGCCCGCGATGCCGGTTTGCGCAGCGCGACCGAGGTGCAATCGCGCAGCATCGCGCCCATATTGCAGGGTCAAGACGTATTCGTCTGCGCACCTACCGGTTCGGGCAAAACCCTGGCCTATGTATTGCCCCTGCTCGATGCGGCAGCACAGGGCGCGCAGCTGAACGCCAAAGGTGCCAAACTGGCCGCCACCTTGGTACTGGTGCCCACACGAGAACTGGCCGTGCAGGTGGGTGAAGTATTCAAGAGCCTGGCCCAGCGCTTGCCCTATGGCGTCAAAGTGAGTGTTATTTTTGGCGGCGTGTCCATCCAACCCCAGTTGCGCGGCTTGCGCGGCGGTACCGACATCGTGGTGGCCACGCCGGGCCGTTTATTGGACGTGATGGCCCACAACGCGCTGCCTTTATCCAGCGTGCGCACCCTGGTGCTGGACGAAGCCGACCGCATGCTGGACCAAGGCTTTGCCGACGAGGTACAGGCTATTTTGGGCCACATTCCCCTACCATGCCAGCGCCTGTTTTTATCGGCGACTTTTGCGCCAGCCGTCACTGGCTGGGCCATGGCTTTATTGCAGCAGCCGGTACGTGTGGATTTGCGCCAGGCCGTTACAGAACAGGCTGATATTGCGCAGCGCGCTTTTGCGGTGGACAGCGACAAGCGCACGCGCTTGCTGCGCCATTTGATGGCTGGCGCGGATTGGAGCCGGGTGTTGGTCTTTGTGGCCACGCAGTACGCCGCAGAAATCGTGGCTGATAAATTGCGCAAAGCCGGCCTGCGCGCCGAACCCTTGCATGGCCACCTGACCCAGGGCAAGCGCAGCCAGGTGCTGGAGGACTTCAAGGCCGCGCGTATCCGCGTGGTAGTGGCTACTGATTTGGCCGCGCGTGGCATCGATGTGCTGCAACTGCCGGTGGTGGTGAACTACGATTTGCCGCGCTCGGCCCAGGACTACACCCACCGCATAGGGCGCACCGGCCGCGCGGGGGAAAGCGGGCTGGCGATCAGCTTTGTCTGCCCGGATACGCAGCCGCATTGGCAGCTGATTGTCAAGCGCCAGTCCTTGTCGGTCAGTCTGGAAACCGAGCCAGGTTTTGAAGCCGGTGCCCCTGCGCCCAAAGTGCCAGTGCCGGGCGCGCCTGGCGCCTTGGACCCGCATGGCGGCATCAAGGGCAAGCGCCCGAGCAAAAAAGACAAGCTGCGCGCCGCTGCTGCTGCGCTGGCCGTGGTGGCGTGACATTGCGGCTAAGGGGCGGACACCATGTCTGAAGGCAACCAGCTGTTTATTCCGCCCACGTTTTTGGCCTTGTACCTGGCGCCCGGCGCGCACAAGCCCTCGGCTTCGCAGGCGCATATTGCACAGCGCTACGAGTTGTGCGAAGACCTGGCGCAGATGCTGACCGGTACGGCGACCGAACTGCAATTGCGCAGTGACGCGGACAGCGCTCAGGTGTTGCAGCGTTGCCTGGACGGTTTGTGCGGCCCGGACGCGGTGATGGAAGAAGACCATGCGCGCTGGGTGGTGTGCCGCCTGGCCGAACTGATGCAATGGCCGGCCCCTAGCTGGCAGACCACCGGGCCCTGAGATGGCAGCCGCAGCCAGCATGGGCGGCCCAGGCGCCGCGCTTAGTAGCCCTAGCTTCATTGCGCATGTGCCCGCCCGCGCCTGGCGGGGTTTATTGTTGACGCTGCTGTTTGTACTACTGCTGCACCTGCTTTTTTTGCACAGCGTATCGCGCTTGTTGCCAGACATGCCCGATGGCATGGCGGGCGAGGATGGCGGCCGCGTGTTTAGCACCCGCAGCATCCGCATTGATAACCGTGAGGCGGCGACTACGGCGCAAGCGACCCAGGACATCAGTAAGGCGCCCAAGCCTGTTGCGCCGACTGCGCCACCTGCTGCCAATACCGGTCTACCGCTGGACGCGCCCCAAGGCAATACGGTGAGTTTTGGGGCCGAATTGGCGCCGGTCGTGCCGCCAAAGACGGACGAAGCTGCTGCGCCGCCTGCTACGGCGGCCTCGGGCGCCACCGCAGTCAGCGCCACGACAGCCTCCAGCGCCGCTGTGCCAGAAGCCCCACCGTCCGTCACCGTCACCGTCACCGCCACCGCTGCGACTGTGGCATCTGCGCCTTTAGCGGCTACACCGGCAAACACCACTGCGCCGCCTGCTTCGGATGCGTCTTTAAGCCCCGCCCAATCCAGCACTGCCAAAGGCACACCGCCACCGGCCTATAACTATGTGTTCCCGCCCTCGGTGCGCCTGAAATACGACGTCGCGGGGATTGTCAAAGGCTTTAAGTATTTTGTGTCGGGAGATTTGTCCTGGTTGCACGACGGCAGCAACTACACCGCGCGCCTAGAAATCAGCCATTTTTTATTGGGCGCCAAGGTGCAGACCAGCAAAGGCGCCATCACGCCGCGCGGCCTGGAGCCTCTGCGCTACGGCGAAAAATTTCGCAGCGAAGTGGCGGCGCATTTTGAGCGCGACAAGGGCAAGGTCAGCTTTAGCGCCAACACCCCGGATGTGCCGCTGCTGCCCTTGGCGCAAGACCAGGTCAGTATTTTTGTGCAACTGGCGGCCATGTTTGCGGCCGAGGGCCAGACTTTTGTGCCGGGCAGCAAACTGGTGTTCCAGACCGTGGGAGCACGCGGTGTGGAGGACTGGGATTTTTTGGTCGAGCCGCCCGAGCGCCTGAAAATCCAGGGCAAAGAGTGGACGGCCTACAAACTGGTGCGCGAGCACCGGGCCGAATACGACACCCGCGCCGAGCTGTGGTTGGCTAAGGAGCTGGAGGGCTTGCCCGTGCGCATTCGCCTGACGCAAACCAGCGGCGACGAAATCGATATGGTCTGGACGCGCAGCCAAAAGCCCTGATAGTGGCCTCTGCCCGGCGGGCGGGGCTTAAATCCTGTTACCCTTCGTGCTTCTTTGCCACTGCGCTTTCCTATGAACACGCTTTACGACTCTGACAGCTTTACCGTGACCCATATGCTGGCCAACGCGCAGGCGCACAGTGACAGCAGCGCTGCTTTCCTGGGCCAGGGCAATACCACCCTCAGCGACGTGAAAACCGCGCAATACCCCCAAGGCGTGCCCATGCTGGCGCGCCACGGCTTTGAGATTGTGGACAAGCGTTCGGGTAAAGAGGTGTATTTGGACGGCTCTTGGGCCGAGTTGTTTCAGCAACATATCGTGGCCTGGCAGGTGAATATGCCCACCCAGGAAGAGGTCGAGGAGACCTTGGAACAATACGCCGGGCTGGCACAAAACCCGGTGGTTATCCACTGAGTGCTTGCGCAGGCTTGCATTTCCATGGCCTGCCTTCCCTTTGAATTTGAGCATGCGGCCGGTGTTTAAGCTCCCTATGCTTTACCGAATGATTTCTATCCTAGGCCTGTGGCTGCTCTTAGGTGCAACGGCATTTGCGTCCGGCGGCGCTGAGTGCCAGGGCCATGGTTTTAAAGCCAACATTCACCATGCATCGGCATACGTAGCACTCGTATCCGATGCGTTGGCGGTGCAGGGCGCTTCCCCTCAAGTTGCAAAGCCGCAGACTGGCTTCTTGCCCACATCGCTTAGTGAAAAAGCACCGTCCATTAGCCAGGCCGATGACGCTTGTGGCAGCTGTGTTCAATGTGCGGCCTGCTGCTTGAGCGTTGCACCACCGCTTAGCCTGACCCTGACCGTGCTGCCGCCCAGCGCGGGCACAGTGATTCCCCCTTCGGTGCCCCATCACCGATCACCTGACCTGGCAGCCCTAGAGCGGCCGCCGCATGCTGCAAAAAACCTAAAAACAGCCTAGTACGGGCCGCCCGCTTTCTTGCTGGCACGCTTGTATGTTGTAGATATGGTTGGTGCGTTGGCGCTATTTGCCCGCGCACAGTTCAATGCAGTGGGGTCATCATGGTGCGAATCGTTTCTTTTTGTGTGTGGCTGGGTGCTTGCGCCGTCAGCCCACTTGCCGGGGCGCAAGCCAGTAGCGCGCAAAGCGGCGCATCGTCGCCAGTCGGCCCCGCGTGTGCCGTGGCCTGTAGCGCGACTGTGCCATCGAACTGCGCGCCGCTCGATGCGCAGCCCAGCCAGCGCGCAGCCCCGGTGATGCCAGCACAAGCGCCAGGCGCGCAGTGCGAAGGCTTCCGCCTACCCGTCTACACATCGGCCTGGGCCGGCTACCAGCCCTGGCGCGATGACGCGGTGGGCGATTGGCGCCAGGCCAATGCCGAGGTGGCGCGCATCGGTGGCTGGCGCGTGTATGCGCGTGAAACGGCGCCGCTTGCAAACACCACAGCGCCTGCCAAGGACGCGCCATGAACCGCCCGGCATGCAAACCTATCGTGGCCACATTTCTGCTGGTATTGCTAGCAGGCTGCGCGACTACCGACACCTCCAAGGTATTGACGCAAACCCAGCAAGACCTGGCCACTTTCACCACTGCGCCACTGGACATTGCGTTCACAACCGAGCAAGTGGCGCAGCGCCGCGCCGCAGCCCAGCGTTTGCTGGCCCAGCCATTGCAGCAGGCCGATGCCGTCGGCCTGGCCTTGTTGAACAGCCCGGCCTTGCAGGCCCTTCTAGCGCGGGCCATGGCCGACGCATCGCAGGCTGCGCAGCAGGACCGTATTGCCAACCCGCGCCTGGGGCTGGAGTGGTCCAGCCTGCTCGATGAAACCGAAATCGCCCGGCGCATCAGCTTTGGTTTGCTCGATGTCCTGACCTTGCCCCATCGCCAGGACATGGCGGCGCGTGCGGTGCAGCAGGTGCAATTGCAAATGAGCATGGACGTGGTCGAGCAAATCAGCACCGTGCGTCAAGCCTGGGTGAAGGCGGTGGCGGCGCAAGAGGCGGCGCAATACGCGCAGCAAGTGCAGGAGGCGGCAAGCATTGGCGCCGAATTGGCGCGGCGGATTCAGCTAGTGGGCAATAGCAGCAAGCTGCAAGCGGCGCGCCAGCAACTTTGGTATGCCCAAGCTACGGTTCAACTGGCGCAAGCGCGCGACGAGGCGCAGTCGGCGCGCGAAGCATTAGTGCGCGCGCTGGGCTTGGACAGCGTGCAAGCGCAAGCACTGCGCTTAGCCGCGCGCCTGCCCGATCTGCCTGCCGCGGCGAAGGTGTACGACCAGACCATGGCCCAGGCCTGGCAGACCCGCTTGGACCTGCGCATGGCCCAGGCGGCTTGGGAGAGCGCCCAGCAAGCGCGCACCTTGGGCCAGTGGACCAGCCGGGGCGATGTGGAAATCGGTCTGCGCAATGACTTGGTGCGGGACGTTGAGGGCAGCAACACGCGCCAGGGCCTGGAGCTGGGTCTGGCACTGCCTTTGTTTGACGACGGCAGCTTGCGCCGGGCCGGGCTCGATGCGCGCAGCCTGGCGCTGGCGCTGCAGGTACAAGCTACCGAACGGCAAGCTGCTTCCCAGCTGCGCGAGAGCTATGCGCATTACCGCAGCACTTACGAATTAGCGCGCCAGTACCGCGACGAACTTTTGCCCTTGCGCAAAACCGTGTCGGAAGAGACCTTGCTTCGCTATAACGGCATGCTGGTCAGCGTGTTCGATCTATTGGTAGATGCGCAAGAACAAATTGCACTGGTACGCGCGGCCCTGGCGGCGCAGCAGCAATTTTGGTTGGCCGATGCGGCGCTGCAAGCCGCGCTGGTGGGCAAGCCATTGGCGAGTGCTCCAGGCATAGGGCAGCTCTTTTCACGAGGAACTAGCGATGCCGCACATTAAATCAAAGGTGCCCAGTAAGGTGATGGCCAATGCATGGGCTATATCTCGTCATGTCGGCGTGAGGGAAGGTATGCATAAGCCCAAACCCGTCATTGCGAGCGCAGCGAAGCAATCTATATTTGCTTGCCAATCACACACTTATGGATCGCCGCGTCGCTGCGCTCCTCAATGGGATGGACGCTCCCACCTCTAACCGGCATCGATGTGCCAAAGT
>CAJBBZ010000205.1 GCA_903951445.1 uncultured beta proteobacterium | reverse complement strand
GGATCATTTCTGTCACCTCGGCAAGATACATCGCGTTGACGGTGATGATCGCCGTCTCTGGCAGTGTGGGTAGCGCAGAAAGCTGCGCTTCCAGTTCGCCATGTGAGGGTTGAATTCCAGTTGCAGCCTCGAAGGCCAGCGCCGAGGCTGACCCGCGCCCCAGTACAATTTGCTCGCAATCAAGGGCTGTGAGCACCTTGGAGTACTCGATGGCCATTTTCCCGGCGCCAACCAGAAGAATAGGTGAGGCTGAGGCTCTCATGTGGGCAATCCTTTAATCAGCTAATAGGGCAAGGACTGTTTGGGTCCAGTTTCAAATGCTTAGTGAGTGCGGCAAGGAAAAAACGATGCTGGCGCGCGCTGTCTTCATATGGGGTAAGGCCGCAACGGCCAGTGTTCAGCGCCTCGTTGTAGATCTCCCAAAGTTCTGAGACGAACTTGCTTGAGAAAGCCACCGCGTGAGAGGAACCGATTGAAATCTGGCGGGCCATCTCGTCGATCTCAGCCACAAATTCTGACCCCTGAAGGGCGACGCTGATCGAAATGGCGTCGCTGCTGTCGCACGAAATGCTCAGCGTGGCCCCATTGGACAACGTGCCACTGACGACGCCAAACACTTCGACGCAGCCTGCACGTTTGGCTGTGACGCTGCCATCCTTGAGCCCAGAGGCCTCGAACGAAATCAATGTCGCGTCATTCAGATACTCGGCAAGATCGATCAGGTGAACACCGTTGGACGCCAAGCCAAAGCCGGCACCGCGGATCGCAAGGTTCAGCGGCCGTTTCGAAGCAACCGAACTCAAAAGCGCGCGATAGCCCGGAAAGTAGCGGCGCGGGCAATTGACATAGGCCGCGATCCCACGATTCGTGAGGATTTGACCAACCTCTTCCAGATCCGCTTTGGTCTGAAAAAGCACTTTCTCGAGGATCATCACCCCAACCTCATGGCTGCCAATGAGAGCGTCAAAGGCGGCACGACGGATATCGGCTGAGGTGGCGATCACCGCCAAATCAAAACGCCGCGAGGCTGCAGGAACTGCCGTGCGCAGATCAAAGCGAAAGCCTTTTGCCTCGGCTGGGGCAAACAGGGCTGCGATGCGCTCATGGGCTGCTGCGTTCGGTTCAACAATGATAATTTCTGCCGGGTCCGGCATCGCAAGCATGGCCTGCAGATGGCGAAAGCCGATATTGCCGCACCCACTTAACACAATGCTTTTCAAACTGTCCTCTTGTGCAAAATCCTAGCTCAACTGAACCAGTTCATGAAGTGAAAGCCATGTGAGCCAAGCCAAAATGGACTTGACGAGACCAAACTGAATTCGTTCTTTCTATCACGGCCAAGGCCCGACACGAAGGAAGAGCCATCATTTTCCGCGCGCTTCCGATAGGATCAACTCGCACAACCGGAAATCAATTTCGCTGTCGATATCTACAGAACGCTCTGGTGGCATGACATGAAGTTGCACTCGTCCACCCCACAGACCAAGTGCAAGTGTTTCGCGATGCCAAGCATAGATTGAGCCATTCATTGCATAGACTGGGGGTGCTGCCTGTCGTGTCGCGAACCTACCCTTAACCGTTGCAACCAGCCCAAAGTTACCGTCTGGTTTGCGCTCAACCATGCTGAAGTAAGGGTTTTTGTCCGTCAAGCTACCGGTAATCACAACATCTGTTTTGTCATCCAGAAGTGTGAGAACCGCGGTAATGTCCTCGGGCAGGCGGAGTGGGGACGTTGGTTGTAGATCAACTATCCTTGAAAACTCTTGT
>CAJBBZ010000204.1 GCA_903951445.1 uncultured beta proteobacterium | reverse complement strand
TGCAAAAGCGCCAAATGGAAAACGTGGCCAAGCTGATCACCAACGCCGGTACCGCCAAGATGGGCTACCTGGAACCCGCCGCTTTCGAGCGCACGGTCAAGGTCTTGCTGTCTAGCGGCAGCTCGCCCGTGATCAAGAAAGACCCGGGCAAAGCGGCCTATTCGCACGCTATTTGGGAAGCTTCTACGAAGTAAGCACTTGGTAGCCCCAAGCCATGCCGCAGCGATGTGGCGGCGCTGGGGTTGAAAGTCTTAGCAAAGCCCGGCCACGCAAGTGGCTGGGCTTTTTTATCGACGCTACGCTCAACGGAAATTGCCCATTAATTGGTACTCGCCGCAAAAAACCCGTCGTCTTTGTTGGCGGTTTGCGCCAGCACATAGGCATGCGCGGGGGATGCCGATTTGTCCACGAAGAACACGCCGTTGACCAGCGTGCCCTCAGCCAGCGGGCAAGCACCTTTGAAGCTGAGGGACAGATTCAACACATTGCGCCCACTACTGCGCGGGGATACGGTGCCGGTGGGGCTGCAATTGAGCCAGTTGCTAAAACTGATGGCGCCGCTGGCGTTGAGCGTCATCGTCACACGTGGGGCGGCACCGAATTTGGACATGCCGTTGAGCGTGTAGCTGCCCGCTACGGCGGACAGCGTGGCGGCGCTTTCGTAGGCGCTTTTGTAAGACAGCGCTAAGGGCGAGTTACCGGTGGACGTGGCCGCAATGCTGCTGCGGGCGGTGTAGGTGCCGGCGTAGGTGCTGTTGCTGGCAAACCAATACGCCAGGTTGAGCACCGAGGCTTGCATTGAAAACACCCCGCCGCTGCCGCTGGCCTTGCCCACGATGGCCGATTTCAGCGTACTGCCAGTACGCTGCAAGCCCCAGGCGCTGCCGTCTTCAAATACGACTAGCGCCGTCTGCACCCCGTCATTGCTCTGGCCGGTCCACAGGCCCTCTACATCCAGCAAGCCGCCGCTGCCCCCGCCGGGGTTGCCAGAGAGATTAAGCCCCTTACCCCCCGGGTCGCCGTCACCGCCGCCGCAGGCGGTGAGCAATACCAGGATGAGTAGCGCGCTGGCGGGTTTGAAGGGATGTGGCATAAGAAACTCCCGATTTTTGAAGACTGATATTTATTATTATTTTAAATATTTGTTTTTGCAACGCAATGGTCTTGTGTTGGATGCGGTGATAGCGCAAGTAGGGTCGATTATCAAAAGTGGCGCAGGTTTTGCGTATCTGGTACTTGGGCTTGGATAGGTCTTGCACAGGATCAAGACAGGTTCAATAAAGGTCGCCATACGCTTTGCCGTCTTTCACAACACATTGCCATGCTGATTTATTTACACGAAATGGCGATAATTATCTAAAACCGTAATAACTAGGAGGCTCCTTGTTCATCAATACCGCCCTCGGTGCCCTGGGTCTGGCGCTGCTGTTTTTGCTCATTGCGCAAGCCATGAACCGGCTGATGCCGGAGCGCACGGTGCGCCTGTACCGCGCCTGGCAGCGCCAGAGGGCTGGCTTAGCCGCGGCAGTGCAGCCATTGCAGGGCTTGCAGACCCCTTATTTGCACGGCGGTAAGGGCGAGGTGCTGGTGATGCTGCATGGCTTTGCCGCAGACCAAGACCGGTTTTACGACCTGGCGCGTCACTTGAAAGACCACACGCGCCTGCTGATACCAGAAATGGCCGGCCATGGCGATGCGGACAAAGACCCAGGCGCGGACTACAGCGTGGTGGCACAGCTAGACCGCGTGCGCGCATTTGTGCAGTCGCACAAACTGACCAGAATTCACCTCGGTGGCATCGGCATGGGTGGCACGATTGCCGCTTGGTATGCGGCCCGCTACCCGGATGAAGTCGCCAGCCTGTGGCTGCTCAACGCAAGCGCCACGCAGGACGCCTGGCAGGCGCCGTGGGTGCAGACCTATGACGCGACCGGCCATTGCCCCATGATCGTGCAAAGCATCGAAGAGCATCTGGCGAAGTGGAAACTGGGGATGGGCGAGACCAAGTATTTGCCTTACTGCGTGCTGCACGCTTGGGCCACGGCCGGTGCGAGGGACTTTGCGCTGCACAAGACCATGTTCAAAGCCATGCGCCAAACACCGCCTTTGGAAAATCATTACACCGGACTGCAAACGCCGGCGCTGATCGTGGGCGGCGAGCTAGACCGGCTTGTGCCAGCCGCGTCGGTTAGAACCTTGGCCAAGGTGTTTACCCGGGCGCAAGCCATGGTGGTACAGGACTTGGGCCACCTGCCGCATCTGGAATCGCCGGCCCAAATTGCGCAGGACTATGTGGCTTTTAGGGCCAAGCTGGCGGCGGGATCGCGACACTAATCTTGTCGCGCAGATACAGGCTTTGGCAACGCAAGGCTACCCCCTGGGGCGAATTTTTTTCCTCGTCTCCAAGGCAGTTCATTCATCACAAGCAGGTGGCTTCAAAGGTATCGCACGGCCCCAAGCCAATACTGGTCAAGAAAGCCATTAGATCGCCGCGTATATGCACCTCCGCTTCCTCCCGAGTACATCGCTATTTGCAACTCCAATGTCCTGAAAGCCACCCTGCAAAGATGCACCTTGGTTCGCCGGGGCTTCCAACAGCCTTGCCGGGCGGGTCTGGGGCAAGCCGCTGGGCTTGCCGTGCCCTGTCCTATTGCCAAAATGGTGATAATCGTCTCCTTGCTGTCATAACCAGGAGCCCCCTTGTTCATCAATACCGCCCTCGGTGTCGTGGGGCTGGCGCTGCTGCTTCTTGTGCTGGCCCAGGCCATGAACCGGCTGATGCCGAACCTGGCGGCTCGCGTTTTGCGCTGGCCGCTGCGCAAGTGGTCTGGCGTCACTGCGGCCTCCATCGCGGTGCAGGGACGTACGACGTCTTATCTGCACTGCGGTAAGGGTGATGTGCTGGTTTTGTTGCATAACTATGCGAGCGGCAAGGACCGGTTGATCGAAGTGGCGCGCCACCTCAAAGACAGCATGCGCGTGCTGATACCCGACATGCCCGGCCATGGTGAGGGAGACAAAGATCCACAGGCCGACTACAGCGTTGCGGCGCAAGTGCAGCGCGTGCGCGACTTTGTGCAGGCCCATGGTCTGGGACGTGTGCATTTGGGTGGCCACGGCATGGGTGGCTCGGTTGCTGCGTGGTATGCCGCGAGCTACCCGGACGAGGTGGCCAGCATTTGGCTGCTCAGCGCCAGCGCCACCCAAGACGCTTGGCAGGCGCCGTGGGTAAAGGCCTATGACGCCACCGGCCAATGCCCGCTACTGGTGCAAACCATAGCGCAGCAGCAGGCCAAATTGGAGTTTTATACGGGCGAGTCCACGTATGTGCCTTATTGCGTGCTGCACGAATGGGCTGCAGCTGGCGCCAGGGACTTTGATCTGCACCACACCATTCTCAAAACCCTGCGCCAGACACCGCCGCTTGAGCAGCATTTTTCCGGGCTGCTAACGCCAGCGCTGATCGTTGGCGGCGAGTTAGACCGCATCGTGCCACCCGCCTCGGTGAAAACACTGGCCAAGGTATTCACCCGCGCCCAAACCATCGTGGTGCAAGACATGGGCCACGTCCCCCACCTTGAAGCCCCAGCGCAAACTGCGAAGGACTATTTAGCTTTCCGGGCTAAGTTAGCAGGGGGATAGATTCGGTAAAGACCTATGCCGGCTGAAGTGGCGGGGCTGGCAGAAAGCGCCAAGCCGTGCCATGATGGGGCCATGACACATCCCATCCACCCGCACGATCACGATCACGATCACGACCACGACCATGACCATGGTTCCGAGCTGTCAGAAGCCGCTATCCGCGTGCGCGCTTTAGAAACCGTCTTGCTTGCCAAAGGCTATGTCAACGCCGATGCCTTAGACCTGATCGTCGAAACCTACGAAACCAAAATCGGGCCGCGCTGCGGTGCGCAAGTAGTGGCGCGGGCTTGGGTGGATGCGGATTACAAAGCGCGCTTGCTGGCCGATGGCACAGCGGCGGTGGCAGAGTTGTCTTTCTCGGGCCGCCAAGGCGAGCATTTGCAAGTGGTGGAGAACACCGAGGGCGTGCACAACATGGTGGTGTGTACCCTGTGTTCTTGCTACCCCTGGCCAGTGCTCGGCCTGCCACCGGTTTGGTACAAGTCCGCGCCCTACCGCTCGCGCGCAGTGCTAGAGCCGCGCGCGGTACTGGCCGACTTTGGTGTGACGCTGCCCACAGATAAAACCGTGCGCGTGTGGGATTCCACCGCCGAAATCCGCTACCTGGTTTTGCCCCAGCGCCCCGCAGGTACCGAAGGCTGGACCGAGGCCCAATTAGCCGAGTTGGTAACGCGCGATAGCATGATAGGCACGGGCTTGGCCAAGGCAGTTGCAACGCAGACGCTGGGGGCCGGGCAAACGCACACACAAGGTGCTACGGGCGCCGACGGAGCCAGCGCATGAACGGCCCGCAAGACCTGGGCGGCATGATGGGGTTCGGGCCGGTGTGCCCGGAAGCCGAGGAGCCGGTGTTTCATGGCGAATGGGAAAAGCGCGCACTGGCGATCACCCTGGCCAGCGCCGCATTAGGCGAGTGGAATCTGGACATGGGCCGCCACGCCCGCGAGTCGCTACCGCCGCAGGTGTATCTGGGGGTGTCTTATTACGAAATTTGGACCCGCGCCTTGGCCAATATGCTGGACGCGCGCGGCATGGTGACCAAGCAGGAAGTGCAACAAGCGCAGTTGCTGGTGCCCCCGGTGCCGACCAAAAAACAAGCTGCAACGGCAGCGCAAACCCAAGCCGCGCTGGCTGCGGGCAGCCCCTATGACCGCAAAGTAAGCCAGCCCGCGCGATTTGCCGTGGGTGATGTGGTGCGCACCCGCGTGATGCACCCGGCTACGCACACGCGCCTGCCGCGTTATGCGCGCGGCAAGACGGGCCAAGTAGTCGCGGTGCACGGCGCTTTTGTTTTTCCGGATACGCACGCGCATGGCCAAGGCGAGCAGCCCGCGTGGTGCTACGGCGTGCGCTTTGGCGGCACCGAGTTGTGGGGGGAGGATGCGGATCCGACGCTGGAAGTGCTGGTCGATTGCTGGGAACCTTATCTACTGGAGGCCGCCCCATGAGCGCGCCGCCTGAGATGCTGGCCCTGGTGCCCGCCCTGCCCTGCGACGCCGAGGGCCCGGTGTTTCGCGAACCCTGGGAGGCCCAGGCCTTTGCGCTGGCCATTGATGCGCATGCGCGCGGCCTGTTTAGCTGGCCCGAATGGGCCGCTGAGTTGTCCACGCAAATCAAAGCCGCGCAAGTGGCCGGCGACCCCGATACCGGCGAAACCTATTACCGGCACTGGCTGGCCACACTGGAAGCCCTGACGGTACAAAAAGGCGCGGCAAGTAGGGCGCAACTGGAACATGTGCAAGCCGCGTGGGACCAAGCCGCCAAAGCCACACCGCACGGGCAGGCGGTGGTGCTGGCGGACGGTGCGCTGCTAAGCGCGGGTTTTTAGATCCGCATTAACTGCCTGCTCTTGAGCGGCAGGCCAGTTACTGGGCGTGCCACCCAGCCCGGCATGCGGCTGCAACCAATCGAGCGCCGCCCGGTTAAACGCCGAGGCATTTTCAATATTGCTTAAGTGCCCCGCGTCGGGCAGGACGCTGACCGGGGCATGTCCGATTTTTGCGGCCATTTCGTGGTGCATGGCCACGGGCGTGAGCGTGTCTTGCTCCCCCACCACAAAATGCACCGGCGCGCGGATGGCTGAGATGTCGCCCAGCGTCACCTGCGCTACCGTCGCTTCCAAAGATTTGATGTACGAGTCTTTATGCAGCGCAGAAATACTGTCTATCAGTTGCTGCAAATGTTCGGGCTTGGCGCCGGGGCTTACCAGGCTGCGGGCCACCGGTTCGGCAATATCGCGCGGCGCTTTGCCCGCCAGCAACGGCGCGCGGCGGCTATCGACAAAGGCCTGGCGCTGCTCGGGGCTGAAGGCTTCAAAGCCCTCGTGCGTGTCCACCAGGGTGAGCGTTGCAACCCGGTCTGGGTGCAGCAAAGCGGTGCGCATCGCAATACGCCCGCCCATGGACAAGCCCACCAAATGCGCGCGGGCGACGCCAAAGTGGTCCAGCACCCGCAGCACGTCATGCACAAAATCATCAAACGCTAAAGGGCCTTCGTAATCCTCGCTATCCCCGTAGCCGCGCGCGTCCCAGGCGGCAAATGCAAAGTCGTGGGCAAAGGCCTCGCGCTGCGCGCGCCAGTTGCTGCGGTTGCCGCCTATGCCGTGCATGAACAAGACCAGCGGGCCGCTACCGGCCAGATCGAGGGCGAGCGAAGGTTTACCAGGAATGCGATAGGGCGTGGTGTTCACAATAGACCGTCCTTGATGATGGAAACCTGGCGCACCGGCTGCGCCGGTATTTACAAACCTAAATAGGCCGACTGCACGCGCGGGTCAGAGGCCACTTCGCTGGCCCCACCTTGTATGACCACGCGCCCGTTTTCCAGCACATAAGCGTGGTTAGAGGCCTGCAGCGCTTTGCGCACATCTTGCTCAGCCAAGAGCAGCGTCAAGCCGCCTTCCACCATGGTGTGCACCAGACCAAAAATATGCTGCGCCATCAAAGGCGACAAACCCAGAGTTGGTTCGTCCAGCAACATCAGGCGCGGCATGGCCATCATGCCCCGGCCAATCGCCAGCATTTGCTGCTCGCCGCCCGATAGCGTGACGGCATGCTGCGTATGGCGCTCTTTCAAGCGTGGAAATACGTGGTACACCTGCTCCAGCGTGCTGTGCCAGTGCACGCGGGCGCGCGGGTTGATGGCGCCCAAGCGCAAGTTTTCTTGCACCGTCAGGCTGGGAAAAACCATGCGCCCTTCGGGCACCAGCACCAGCCCGGCCAGCACCCGCTTGTCGCAATCGAGGCGGCTGATGTCTTCACCCAAAAACCGGATACGCCCACGGCGCACGGGCAAGAGGCCGGCCAGCGTTTTCATGAGCGTGGTCTTGCCCGCGCCGTTACCCCCCAGCAAAGCCGTGGCGCCGCCGCTGGGCACCTGCAAATCCACGCCATGCAATATGGCCGTATCGCCATAGCCGCCAGCCAGGTCGTCGACCTGGAGCATGGGCTCCGTGCTCACGGGCTGTCTCCGAAATAGGCAGCATGCACCTGCGGGTCCTGCGCAATGTGCGCAGGCGTGCCTTGGGCGATCAGGCTGCCATGGTGCAGCACCACAATGTGTTCGCACAATTCCATCAGGGCGCGCATGACATGTTCGATCACCAGCAGCGTCAGCCCGCGTGAGGCGTGCAGCGCGCGCAAGGTTTGCAGCATCTGCGCCACTTCGGTGGGCGTTAGGCCGGCCATCACTTCATCGAGCAGCACGAGTTGCGCGCCGGTCGCCACCGCGCGCGCAATTTCCAGGCGCTTTTGGCCCGACAGGGTTAGCGTATGTGCGGGCTGCAAGGCCATGGGCGCCAGGCCCACTTCTTCTAGCACCTGCCAAGCCATGGAGTCGGCGCTGGCCATATCGGGCGCTTGTGCTTTGCCAAACAGCGCTGCGGTGCGCAAGTTTTCCAGCACGGTGAGCATGGGAAAAGGCTTAACAATCTGAAAAGTGCGCGCAATGCCTAGGCGGCAAATCTGATCAGCCCGCAGTCCAGCTAGGCTACGCCCGCTAAAGTGGATGCTACCGGTGCTCGGCGCAGTGTTACCGGCAATCAAGGCAAACAAAGTGGTTTTGCCCGCACCATTGGCGCCCATCACGCCGACAATCTGGCCCGCTTGCACCTCGAATGACACTTGCTCGAGCGCCTGCAAGCCACCAAAGCGCTTGCCTACTCCTTGGATGTGCAATAGGGCACTCATGGTGCTCCGCCTTGCTTGGGGGATGCTTGCGCTGCATCATTCGGCAGCTGGGTGTTTGGGACTTTTTTGCGCTCCAACAAACCCATAATTCCCTGCGGCAAAACCAGCACAAAGACGATCAGCACCAGGCCCAAAATCACCATGTACAGCAAAGGCGCGTTAGCCCATAACAGTTCAGACAAAAGCGACAAAAACAGCACGCCCAGCAAAGGGCCACGTGCGTTGTCGCCACCGCCCAAAATCGCCATAGCGATCACGGTGACGGAGATCATCGGGTCAAACACCTGCCCGACGACAAAGTAGGTAGAGCGCAGCGCCATGACGCCACCGACCATGCCCGGTATGGCCGCGCCCAGCACAAAGGCAATCAGCTTGTAGCGCACCACCGGCACGCCCAGGGTTTCGGCGGCTTCTTCGTTTTCGCGCAAGGAACGCAAGCCATGGCCAAAGCGCGAACTGCCCACCCAGGTGAGCATGGCCACCGCGATGACCGCCAGCGCAAACATGGAGAAATAGATGACTTGTAAATCTGGCGCGCCGAACAAAATACGGCTGGCCATGCCGCTGGCCGATTCGGCCCAGGTGATGGTGTACTTCACCAGTTCAGCCAAACCAAAAGTAAGAATCACAAAATAAGGCCCACGCACCCGCAACACCGGCAGGCCCACCAACACCGCCAGCAATGCGGCCAGCGCACCGGCCCCGACGATGGCCAGGGGCAAGGGAATCTGTTGCCAGGTAATGACCACCAGGTACGCGCCAAGACCATAAAACACCACATGCCCCAGCGACACATAGCCTGTCATTTTGGACAGCAAGCACCAGCTTTGCGTCAAGGCCAGCCACATCAACACACTCAGGCCAATGCCGACCACATAATCATTCGCGACAAAAGGCAATACGGCCAGCAGCACCAAGCACGCCAGCCACAAAGTAGACCACCAACGGTTGGGAAATAAATCGCGCATGGTGCTAGCGGGCCGCAGCGCGGCGCGCGAACACGCCGTTAGGAAAAAGCAGCAAGGCCGCTACAAAAGCGCCATACAAAAGCATGGAGCGCATATTGGCAGAAGTCAGGGCCACGCCATAGGTTTCGATCACACCCAGCAGCAAAGCGGCTAGCAAACCGGCCATGGCATTGCCCAGCCCGCCCAAGATGATGACGATAAAACCGGCAATCGTGTAAGGGAAACCCGAGAAGGGCGAGAACTGCCCCAGCATGGATACCAGTACCCCGGCCAGCGCCGCCGAGGCAAAGCCCAGCACAAAGCTCAGCCACTGCACGCGGTCTACATCCACACCCACAATAAAGGCCGCTTCGCGCCGCTCTATCACCGCGCGCGTGGCCAGGCCAAACACGCTGCGACCTAAAAATACGGCAACTAGCAGGCAGCAAGTGCCGGCCACGCACAGTGCAGCTAAGCGGTTGCCCGTCATGGACACCGAGCCCAAGTGGTACACCGTGCCCAGGTAGTTGTAGGCCCGGTTATTGGGCGTGAATACCAGGGCTGCGGCGTTTTGTAAAACAATCGACAAGCCGAAAAAAAGCAGTAGCGAATTGCTCTCCATGCGTTGCACTTGGGCCGCGCTGCTATCGGCTAGCAAGCTTTTGAAAATGCCCCGGTACAGCGCATAGCCCAACAAGCCCCCGGCGGCGGCCACGACGGGCGCTACCAGCAGGGGCGAAAGGCCCAATGCAGTGAAGGCCCAATAAGCGGCATAGGCCCCGAGCATCACGACTTCACCATGCGCCACATTGAGCAAACGCATGGTGCCGTAGACCAGGTTCAGCCCCAGCGCAATCAAGGCATAGAGCGAACCGGTCACCAGGGCCGCAAACAATAACTGGCCCGAAAGCAGGGTTTCGAGCACCGTCATGTCGCGATTACCAGCCCTTTTTGGCTTCGAACTTCGAACTGGCCATGGACGCTGGCCAGACCAGTTGCAACTTGCCCTTTTGGATTTGCACAAAAGCAGTTGGAGTGATCACGTTTTGCACGCCTTCAAACTTGACTTTGCCGTTGATGGTGTCAAAGGTAGTGCTGCTAATCATGTCGCGCATTTTCCCTTTATCAAGACCGGTCTTGGCCACGGTGGTCTCCAAAATTTCCAAAGACATCCAGGCCAGGGCGGAATTAAGGTAGTCAGGGTCTTCGCCAAACTTCTTCACATAGGCGTCATAAAAGGCTTGCGAACCTTTCCACTCGGCACGTGGCGACCAGTGGGCAATCGTCACCACGCCTTCAGCCGAGCTGGCGCCGACCGCTTTGGGGAAGAACGCATCGCTTGGGCCAATCGCGACGAATTGGAAAGGCTGGTTCAGACCCAACTCTTTAGCCTGCTTGGCATAAAGCACCGAGTCACCGGGGTAGGCCAGGGCCAGTACTGCATCCACATTAGCCTGCTTGATTTGGGTCAGCGTGGACGTCATGTCGGCAATGTCTGGTGGGTACTCGGTGGATACCTTGATTTCGATGCCGGCTTTTTTCAGCTCTGGCTCCAGGAAGTTTTTGATCTCTTTGGTAAACGGCAGTACGTTGGATAGCACCGCCACCGATTTCACGTTTTGCGTTTTCAGCATCGCTGTCAGCTCTGCGCCGATACGGTCAGGAATCGCTGAGGTAGGGAACCAGATATACCCGGGCTTGACCTGGCGCAGTGCCACCGATGCAGCGGTATTGCCGACCATGGGGAACTTGAATTTTTCGAGTACCGGCGCAATCGCCAGGTGGAAGGGCGTGCCCCAAGGTGCGAGCAATAAATCGACCTTGTCGTCGGTAATTAGCTTTTCATAAATACGCACCGCTTGCTCGGGTTTGGACTGGTCGTCAAACACCACGAACTCGACTTTGCGCCGAACGCCGCCCACATCCATGCCGCCTTTGGCATTGGTCTGTTCGCGCCAAAGTTCATAGGTGTTCATTTGCGAAGGCGTGGCGTTGGCCAACATGCCAGTGCGCGCCATGGAAAAGCCGATGCGCAAAGGTTTGTCTGCCTGCGCCGAGGCCATACCCGCCGTCAATGCGAGCAATGCGGCCGTGATACCGCCGACAAAGGCCCGGCGGTGTGAAAAAGAAAATTTCATCTCATTACTCCAGTGCTTTAGGAAAAAGTTGAACGACCAGGACCGCGCATCCAAGCCGCTGCACGTGCCACCCAGGGTAAGGTGGCATCGCCGCAGGCGACGCTGGTCTCGAAGTGGTCAGATGCTTCGAGAATTTCTAACTCGGTAGGCACACCCACGGCTTGCAGCGCAGCGCGCATTTGCGCGGCCTGGGCAATGAGGTGTGGAAAATCGCGCTCGCCATGGGCCATGAAAAACGGCGGGCAGGCGGCGGGCTCAATCAGGTGCAGAGGTGAAGCGCTGCGTTCCATCTGCGCATCTTGCGCAGCGTCCACGGCTGGCCCCAGAAAGCGCGGGCGCTGCGCCAGCCCGCTGCCCTCGCCGAGCAGGTATACGCCCGACACCGGCAGGCAACCGGCCAGCGGCTGCGCGGCCAGGCCGCGCGCGCTGCGCCAGGCAGAGGTGACCGCTAGCAATGCCGCGTAATGCCCGCCACCCGAGTGCCCGCCCACAAACACACGCGCCGGTGCGCCGCCAGCTATCGGCAAGCCGAGCCGGCCTTGCAGCACATAGGCCAACGCATCGGCGCAGTCGTCCATACCAGCAGGAAACACATGCGCTGGCGCTAGGCGGTAGCTGGCACTCACAAAATGAATACCCTCCGCCTGCAAGGCGGGGGCCATGAAGTACATCCATTCTTTGTAGCCATTAGTCCAACCGCCGCCATGGAAAAAAACCAACACGGCGTCGCTGGCGGACGCGCTGGGAAAGACTTCCAGCGTCTGATTAGGGCCGGGCCCATAAGCATGACTCTGGCCGCGCAACCCCTCGCCTAACGCAAGTATTTTTTGCTGGTAGGCCGCGCCCAGGGGCGACATGGGCTCTTGGGCCGGGTAGTGATCTGCGAGGCTCACGCAAAGTCCTGCGGGTAGAGCGCCTGGTACACCCGCTCGGCGCTTCAAGGAAGCTGGGTCAGGCGGGCACCAGTGGCTTCTACGATGCCGTTGGCCACGGCAGCGGCCACGGCATTGATACCCAATTCGCCCACGCTCTTCGCACCGTAAGGTCCGGTAGGTTCCTGCGTTTCGACGATATAGATGTCGTGCGATGGCGGCACTTCCGCCATGGTGGGAATTTTGTAATCCATGAGGCTGGGGTTGGCCAGACGCGGGCCGTCCCACACCAGTTCTTCTGTCAGCGCATAGCCCAAGCCTTGCACCAGCGCGCCTTCAATCTGGCCGCGCACCATGGCCGGGTTGATAGCCCGCCCTACGTCCGCAGCCGTCCAGGCGCGTGGCACACGCACTTTGCCGCTCAGCGTATCCACCTCGACCTCGACCACCTGCGCCACAAAGCTGAACACACCGATATTGGCGAACGGCAAACCCAAGACAACGGCGCGTTTGGGGTCCACGGTTTTTTGGTCAAACACCCAGCTGTTGCTACCGATGATGGGGCCGCCTGCAGCCCAGTGCGCGTAACCCGATACCTGGGCAAAACTCAGGCTGGCTGCGGACACGCCTTTGATACCCACGCTGCCGCCCTGGCGCAGCTCGATGTCTTCGGGTGCGCATTCCATCATCGCGCCAGCGTATTTTTTAATTTGCTTTTCCACTTCACACGCAGCGGCGACAACCGAGCGCCCGGTCATATAGGTCACCCGGCTGGCGGTGGTGCCCCAGTTGTAGGGCGAGCCGTCGGTGTCCGGGCTGGCAATCGCCACCCGGTCCATGGGCACTTGCAGCGCCTGCGCGCACATTTGGGCCAATGCGGTGTTGCTGCCTTGGCCGATGTCCACCGCGCCGGTGTTAAGCAGCAGCGTGCCGTCTTCCAGCATGCGCACAATGGCACCGGTCGCCAGCAAGCCGCTGATATGCGCCGAGATGGCCAGCCCCATGCCGGTACGCGTTTCGGAATTGGCTGCTTGCGTGTCCGCTTGCGCCGGGCGCTGCTTCCAGCCGCTGCCTTGCTCCACGGCGTCCAGGCACTGCGCCAGGCCATTAGAAAAAATAGATTGCCCGCCCAGCCAGCGGTCGCCGTCACGCTTCATGTTCAAGCGGCGGATGGCAAAGGCGTCCATACCCAGCTCGCGCGCAATCGCATCGATTTGCTGTTCGGAGGCAAACGTTACCTGCGGCACGCCAAAACCACGAAACGCGCCAAAGCGCATTTTGTGGGTATAGGCCACGCGGCCATGGGCATGCACATGGGCGATGTTGTAGGGGCCGCAGTTCATCAGCAAGGCGTAGCCCAGCACGCCGGGGCTGTCGTCGCCGTAGGCGCCGCCGTCTAGCAGCAGTTCGGTTTCGCGGGCGATCAGGGTGCCGTCGCGGCGCGCGCCGGTCTTCATGCGGATGGTGGCCGGATGGCGGGCGCGCACCGTTTCAAAATCTTCTTCGCGACTGAGGATGAGCTTGACGGGCTTGCGCGCCTTCATCGCCAGCAGCACTACCACGGGCTGCACATGCGCTTCCATTTTGTTACCAAAGCCAGCGCCTATGCGTGGTGTGAGGCAGCGCAATTTGGTCATGGGCAGACCCAGCGCCTCGCACACATTGGCCTGCACCCGAAACACCGATTGGTTGGCCGACCACAGCGTGATGCGCCCGGCCGCATCGATCTCGGCCAATGCGCCGCAGGGCTCGAGCGACACATGGGCCTGCCCAGGCGTGTGGTACACCTGCTCTACCACCACATCGCACTGCGCCCAGGCTGATTCCAGATCGCCTTCGCGCATAGAAGTGCGCGAGCACAAATTGCCTTGCGTACCGGAATCGAATACTTTGATGTAACTGTCGGTGTTGTCGTGCACCAGCGGCGCGCCATCCTGCAAGGCAAGGGTCGGCTCCAGCGCAGCAGGTAGCACCTGGTAAAACACCTTGATCAGCCGCGCAGCCTGGCGTGCAATGGCTTCGGTATCGGCCGCCACTGCCGCCACGATTTCGCCGCAATAACGTACCTTGCCCAGCGCTAGCGCAGGCTCGTCTTTGATGAAGGCACCCATACGGTGGCCCGGGTCCAAGTCCATGCCGGTGACGATGGCGCGCACGCCGGGCAGCGCTTGAGCAGCGCTCAGGTCATAGCCCTCGATCAGTGCGTGCGCATGCGGGCTTTGTAATAGCGCGCCGTGCAGCATGCCAGGCCGGTACATATCGGCAATGTACTGGGCCTGGCCGGTGAGTTTTTCGTCGCTCTCAAGTTGCGTGACCGATTGCCCCACCGCGCCCGCTGGCAGTGCGTCGAATTGCTTGGTTGCGGTGTTCATGGTGCAAGCTCCTGTGCGCGCAGGTGCGCAGCCGCTTGCAGTACGGCCGCCACGATAGGCGCGTAGCCGGTGCAGCGGCACAGATTACCCGACATGGCCGCGCGCACCTGGTCCGCATCGGGGCTGGGGTTGTGCAGCAGCAAAGCGTGGGCGCTGATCAACATGCCCGGCGTGCAAAAGCCACATTGAAAAGCGCTTTCCGCCGCAAATGCTTTTTGCAATGCCTGCATGGCCACTTGTTGGTTGAGCCCTTCCAGGGTTTCAATATCGGCAAGGGTGCAGCCGTGCGCCAAACTCAAACACGCGCGCACCGGATAGCCGTCGCGCACCACGGTGCAGGCGCCGCAGACGCCCTGGTTGCAACCGCGCTTGGCAGCGGTCAACTGCAATTGGTCGCGCAGCACGGTGAGCAAGCTGTCGTGCAGACCGACGCGCACCTCAGCCTCGGCACCATTGACTTGCAGTTGCAAGGTTTGACGCGGCGCGCTCATTGCAAAGCTCCCGTGGGTACTGCGAGTTGACGAATGGCGCGCAGCAGTAAGCGGGGTATCAGGGCACGCCGGTAGTTGGCGCTGCCACGCACATCATCCAAAGGATCGGCGCGCGCCTGCAATAGCGCGCCCGCACGCGCCAGCGCGCTCTCGCTGCGGTCTTCGCTGAGCAGCGCGTCGGCATCGTCATCGCGGATAGGCACCGGGCCGCAAGCACCTACGGTCACGCGGATCTGCCCCTGGGCCGACACGCAGGCCGCCACCGAGGCGGTAGCGTAGTCGCCCGCGACGCGCGCATGCTTGATATAAACGCCATGGGCACCCGCTTGCGGCTTGGGCAGGATGACGGCCGTGACCATTTCGCCAGGCTCCAGCGCAGTGAGATACCAGTCCTGAAAAAAGTCATGGGCAGCGACCATGCGCCGCGAACCACTGCCCGCAATCTCCACCTCGGCCTGGGCGGCGACCAAGGCAGGCGGATAGTCCAAGCCAGGATCGGCAAACGAGATAGAGCCGCCGATGGTGCCCATATTGCGCACCGTGGCATTGGCAATTTGGGATGCGGCATGGCGCAACACCGCAGCGGCGCCCAAGTGCAAGGTGCACTGCGCCGTTTCGCGGTGGCGGGTAAAAGCGCCGATGCGGATACGGCCATCGGGCAATACCGAAATGCCCTGGATTTCGGGGATCGCCGACAAGCTGATCAGTGCTGCCGGTTCAATCACGCGGGCATTGAGCATAGCGACCAAGGTTGCACCACCGGCCATGAGTTTGGCCTCAGGGTCCTGGGCCATCAATGCCGTAGCCTGGTCTACGGTTTCAGGGAGAAAAAAGCCTTGCAACATACGCGTTCCTAGGAAGTAGCGGGTGCGTCTTGCACCAGGTCTTTAGTGTCCGTCAAGGACTGCAAAGCCTTTTGCAAATTACGGGCAAACTGTTCGCCCAGGTTTTGCGCTTGCTTGCGCATCATGCCCAGCGCAAAGCGCCCCAGCCTGCCGGTAACCGACACCTCGGACTGGTAACGCACCTGGGTGCCCGTGCCTTGCGGCTGCAAGGTGATTTGGCTTTCGGCTTGCAGCATGCTGGCGCGCCCACCCTCTTCGCCGCGCGTGACAGCCCAAATGCTATTGGCTTCCTGCCGGGTGATTTCCACTTCCAATTCAAACCGGGCTTTGATACCGGCCAGCCCAATTTGAATCACCGTGCGGTAGCGCTTATCGTCCACCGGCTGCAAGCTTTCGCAGCCAGGCAGGCACGAGGCCATCAGGCGCACGTCAAACAGGTGCTGCAACACCACCTGCGGCGGTGCGGCGATGTCAAATTGGCCTTCGATCAACATGTGGAACTCAGTGCTTGAACTACAGGGCCGAACTCAGCGCTGCACACGCGGGACGATCATCTTGGGGTCCACCAAGCGGCCCTCATCGACCACCACTTTGCCGTCGAGCGAAATCGTGCAATGGCGCATCGGCACGTCGTAATGGCCGCGCGTGGTGCGTTTGCCGCCGCCCTGGCTGTTGGGGCCGGTAGAGAACAAAAAGTTGCCTGGAAAGCTGCGCGCGCCAGCGCGGTTGTGCTCTGGGATATCACCATTGAGCGCGATATTGTCCCAGCGGCACTGCGGGTTCATGCCCCAGCCCAGATGCGAGACCGCAAACGGGTCCATGTCCTCGGGTCCGGTTTTACCCTCGTCCAGCCAGTCGCGCATCAGCATGGCGTCCAGCCCGCCCTCGATTTTGGTGACATGGCCGTTTTCTATTTCCAAATGAATCGGGTCTTGCACATAGCGGCAGTAAGGCAAGATGATGATGTCGCCCGGCATGATGACTACGCGCCCGTTGGCGCTGCCCTCATTGGGGAAGGTGTGAATCAGGCCCACGCCCCAATGGTCAAAGTGGCCCGGCTCGTCGGCAAAGCCATATTGGCTCATCACCGGGTATTCGCCCCGGCTGTAGCGCAAGTCGGTACCCGCTTTGCTGGTGACATGCACCTGCTTGGTTTTTTCATACACCTCGTGGGCATACATGATGGCGTCTTTCAGGCCGGGCGGGGATTGCAAATTGAGCAAATCATCTGGCGAATCAATCACCATTTGCACGCGCACACCGTTGTTCATCACTTTTTTCAGCCAGGCAGCGAACAAGGGAATATGGAAGATCAAAATCATGTCGGCGACCATCAGCGCCTCTAGCGTGCCCTTGCATTGGCCGATGGTAGGCACGCCGACTTTGGTCCAGCCGGGGATCATGTTCACGCGCATCTCGTAGATGTCAAATCCCATTTCCTCGGCGGCGGCGAAAGCGGCCTGAATGTACTCGGGCCGGGTGCCCAGGTCGCTAACCACGGCCACCGTCTGGCCGGGGCCGACCTTGCACAGTTCAAACTGCTTGCGAAACAAATAGGTCAGCTTGCCGGGATTTACCAAGGGGGTGCGAACGGCCGATTGCATACGAATTCCTTTGATAGACACGAAAAGCCGGAGCTCGATTCCGGCTCCAGCGGGTGGCTTCGATCCAGTCTATGGACATGTTCCTCAGGTGTCAATAGCGAATACCATATGTTTTTGAACTTTTTTTTGGTGCGGCGCAGCAAGCTATTTTTCTTGCTGCGCAGTACTATCACGCCAACTGTGCACCGGGGCGTTGGCGCCAAGCAACTACGCATTGGGGCGCGGGCGCGCACCAACTATGCATGGGGGCGCGGGCGCGCACCAACTACGCCCGCAAGCACCAGCACGAGGGTTAGCACAGCGGGCCTTAGCCGCATTAAAGCAAGGAAAGAGACATGGCGCAGGTAAAAAAAGAAGAAGTCCGGCATGCGATTTTGCAGGCGGCTTTTGCTTCGTTCAGCGAGCAAGGCTATAGCGATACCACCATCCCCGCCATTGCGCGGCGCGCCGGTTTTTCCACGGCCAATGTCTACAGCTACTTCCGCTCCAAAATCGATATTTTGTTCACGCTCTATGAGCCCTGGCTGCAAGACTGTCTGGACAAATTTGAATCGTCCATCCGGCGCATCAAAGATCCGCATAAGCGCATGGAGCGTATTTTGTTGGCGCTATGGCGCGACCTGCCACGCGCCAGCAACGGCTTTGCCAACAACGTGATGCAGGCGGTGTCCACCAGCGCCGGCTCGGAAGACTACAGCCCGCGGCTGCGCCTCTTATTTCAAAACCGGGTGGCGCGCTGGATGCAATCGTGCACGCCTGTGAGTGACCGCGAGGCCGCCAGCATGGCGGCAGTCGCTTTGATGGCCTTTGACGGCTTTGCCATGAATGTGCACCTGCCGCATGGCGTTAGCTGCGATCAAAAAACGGTTCAGTTTTTTGCCGCGCTGCTGATGCGCAGCGCAGTGCCCAAGGGCATAGAAGATTAAAGGCTTTGCAGCTGCGCAGCGCACACCGGCTGCGCGCCAAAACAAGCGCCCAGCGCCCGCTGCACAGTGGGCCTAGCCCGCGTACCACCCATGCGCCCTTGCAAGTTCACTGCGCCTGAAACCCACTTTGCTTGATGATGCGCGCCCAAGTCTGCGCGTAAGCCTGTTCGCGGCTGGCGAGTTGGGCGGAGGACATAAACCCCACTGTCAGGCCCATGGCGGTGAGCGGATCGCGCACTTCAGGCATCGCCAGCACTTTAGATAGCGCATCCGAGAAGCGATCGATGGCGGCTTTGGGCGTACCTGCCGGGGCGAAAAAGCCGTAGTAAGGCACGTCTTCAAAACCGGCCAGCCCCAGTTCGGCGAAGGTGGGCACATCGGGCAATACCGCCTGGCGGTTGGCGCCCAGCACCGCCACGATACGCACTTTGCCCGCTTTGTGGTTTTCGATGAAGTCCGGCACCGAGGCGACACCGGCGGCGATCTGGTTGCCCAACATGTCGGCCATCATGGGCGCGCTGCCCCGGTAAGGCGCACTGTTTAAATCGAGCTTGTATTTTTCGCCAATCACTTTGACCAAAAACTCGGGCACCGAGGCAGGCGCTGGCACACCCACCGTGCTCTTGCCACCACCGGCGCTGCGCACCCAGGCGCTGTAGTCGTTGACCGACTTGGCTGGGGTACCGCCGGAAACCGCCAGCGCGTTCACAAAGGTGGCAAAACCCGCGACGGCCACAAAGTCCCGCGCCGGTTCAAAGCCGGGGTTTTTCACCACCAGCGGCAAGATGGAGATGGTGTGGTCGTGCGATAGGAAAACCGTGTTGCCATCGGGCGCTACGGCTTTGAGCGCTTGCGCGGCGATCTGGCCACCGGCACCGGCCTTGTTTTCTACCACCACCGGCACGCCCAACTGGTCTTTGAGCTTATCGGCCAATATGCGTGCAATGGCGTCGGTGCCGCCGCCCGGCGGAAAGCCCACCAGCACTTTGACCGGGCCGCTTTGCGCCCACACCATG
>CAJBBZ010000203.1 GCA_903951445.1 uncultured beta proteobacterium | reverse complement strand
TGGAACACCACAATATGGAGGCCAGCAGCGCACCGACCGACCCAAAAATCATGCAGGGAAAACTGGCGTTTGAAAGCAAATGCCTGGCCTGCCATTCAATTGGTCAAGGTAACAAACTCGGCCCCGATCTGGCTGGTGTGACGCAACGACGCAAAGATGATTGGTTAGCGCAGTGGCTGGCCGCACCTGAAAAGATGCTGCAGTCCGACGCCGCGGCCAAAGCCATGCTCAAAGAGTTCAACAACATCCCCATGCCGAACCAAGGCCTGAGCAAGCCCGAGATTGCGCAATACATCGCCTACTTCCATTGGGCCGATAGCCAAAAAGCCGGTGCGGCCAAAGCGGAAAGCGCGCATTGAGCTACGCATGCAGCCCCTGGCGCCAGGTCCTGCTGACCTGCGCCCTGAGCGCTATCGCACCTGCGGCAATGGCCTGCGGTCATTGCCTGGAGGATCGGGTCGCCTCGGTCTATGACCACGCCTTGGTAGAACACAGTAAGCAGCATAAGCAAACCATGATGTACCTGGTGTGGGACGGGCCGGTAGACCGCACCGCCGCCACGCGCCAGTGGCTGCTCAAAGCCCTGGGCGCTGTGCCAGGCGTAGTCGCGAACAGCGTGCGCGTATCCATGGACCCGCCCACCATTGCCCTGGCCTACGACCCGCAGCGCACCCGCGCGGCCGATCTGGAAAAAGCCTTGCAAAGCAAACTGGCGGCCAAGGGATTGACTGCCAGTTCGCTGCCCATGTAATCGGACGATTGCGTCTTTGCACTCGACCGCGAGCGCATGGGGGTAGTAGCGCCGCTGGGCCGGCGCTGCTGCGAGCCATGGAGTCGCCGCGAAGCGTTACCATGGAGGCACAGTCCCTGCTCTTCCAGGAATCTCTGCCACCATGCTTACTATTGACCTACTCAATTCCTGCGCACAATTTGCCGCCTTTGACCAAGCGGACCGATGCACGATGCGCGCACCGGCCCTCTATGCTTTGGCGCGCATGAAAGCCAAGGCCAAGGATTTGACGGCCTTTGTGCAAACCTACGACCCGCAACTGCAAGCCAGCCCCGGCTGGCAAGCCTGGCCCGCCGGTGAGCCCTGGGCCTACGCTTTGGGACAGGCCAGTGCATGGCCCCAATACCGCGATTTATTCTTCCAGTGGCTGGCCTACGAGGGAGCTGGCAGTGTGCTGTCGCAAGCCTTGCCGCGCCTGACCTTGTCGTGCGGCGCGGCGGGCTTTGACGGCTTGTTACGCACAGCGTATGCGGTGGAGTGCCGCCACCACCACGAAATAGCCGATGCCCTGGCCGCCTGGGCCTGCAATTGGCAAGCGCGCGCGCAGTTGCCTGCAGCCCCAGCGCCCGCAGCTTCCGAAGTACAACAAGTTCTAGCGCAACTGCCGCGTGTGGCAAGCAAACATAGCGACTGGACAGAGGCCATGCACCACGCGGCCAATGCCCCGTCATTGCTGCGTGCAGCAAGCGCTTTGCATACCGGGCCCACCACGCTGGAGCAACTGGCCAACCTGGCCGCCCAGGCCTATGCCTGCAGCGGCAATGCGGCCGCACTAGCCTTGGTGACCAGTGCCGACGCCATGCGCCGTATCCTGCTGCATATGGATGAACCCGCGTTGGCACTACGCAGTTATTGGCAGGACTTTGCCGCCACCGTGGCTGTGGCCGACCTGCAACTTGGCAAAGCGCCGACTGCCCTGCCCTGGCCCGAACTGCTGCGCCAAGCCCGCAAAAGCCGCGATGTACGTACCATCACCTTAGTGGACTGCTGCCACCAAACCGCCAAAGTCTATGGACGCAACGGATGGTGGCAAAGCGCGGCGACACGCGCAGTACAAACTTCGGGCACTTAAGCCTACCGAGCGCCCCAGGTATTGCAGGGGATAGCTGGATACAAATATTGCCTGCTATTGAACGATCAAATTACGCAGGCCGCTTTGTCTGATGTGGCCGACTTCACATGGCCTTTGTCGCACGCTTTTGGCGGGCAGGAAAAGTCGAACCAGTGGCTCATGCACACCGCAAACGCTTGCCTTAAGCAAAAAAATCAAATAAAGTGGTGTTGAATAAGGGTTTTTCAGCAAATGTAGGTTCCCCAAAAGGACTTCCAAGTTGGCTCGGCCTATCTTTTGGTGAATACTTGCAACGTTTGTAATTGCTACTTTAAAAATTTCTCTATCTGGGTTTACCCTTAGTCCATGCGCAGCCTTCTGTTCGGCATTCTTTCACTCTTACTAAGCATTCCCGTTTGGGCGGGCCACGGATATGCACTCTGGGGAGATCTCAAGTACCCAGAAAACTTCAGCCACTTCGACTATGTAAACCCCCAAGCCCCAAAGGGCGGTGAATTACGTATGGTCAGCGGTTTAAGGCTTTCGACTTTTGATAAGTTCAATCCATTCACCATCAAGGGAAGTGCGCCGGCCTACATGGCCGACCTCATGTTCGATACCTTGCTGGCTCCCTCCCAAGACGAGACCGATTCCGCCTATGCGCTGCTGGCAAAAAACGTAGAGGCAGCGCCAGACTTGCTTTCCGTGGTGTTCAAGCTGGATCCAGCCGCACGTTTTCATAACGGCGACCCCGTACTCGCTGCAGATGTGAAGTTCAGTTTTGACACTTATCTGGGGCCACATACTTCACCTGCCTTTAAAACCGTACTCACCGATCTGGCGGGGGTGGATGTCGTCGACGACCGTACCGTTCGATTCCGGTTTAGTCGCGCCAACCGTGAAATGCCGCTCACGGTAGGCACGATGGCAATTTTCAGCCGCAATTGGGGTGTAGAAAATGGCAGGCCTAAATCCTTCGACAAAATAGTGATGGATCACCCAATTGGCAGCGGGCCCTACAAAATCGGGCCTGTCAAGTTCGGCAAAGACATCACCTATGTGCGCGACCCCGGTTATTGGGCCAAAGATCTCAATGTACGCAAAGGCACTGCTAATTTTGACCGCGTCACGGTGAAAATTTATAAGGACAACACCGCAAAGCTTGAAGCGGTCAAGGCCGGTGAATTTGATCTGATGCGGTTTTTCTCCGCAGGCGACTGGGCTCGCAGGGTGAACGGCAAGCGCTTTGACAGCGGCGAGTTGGTCAAGACCGAATTCAAGCACCGCCTGCCCACTGGCTTTCAAAGCTTTGTGTTCAACACCCGGCGTCCGCTATTTCAGGATGTACGGGTGCGCGAGGCCATTGGCCTGGCCCTGGACTACGAATGGATGAACCGCCAGATGTTTTATGGCGCCTATCAGCGCGTGGTCGGGCTGTTCGGCAATACCGACTGCCAGGCAACAGGCACGCCTTCTGTCGAAGAGTTGGCATTGCTGGAGCCCTGGCGCAAGCAAATTCCTGCTGCTAGCTTTGGCCCCATGGCCAAGCCGCCGCGCACCGACGGGGACGCGTCTTTGCGTGGCAATTTGCGCCGGGCCCTCGTCTTGCTGAAAGAAGCCGGCTGGGAAGTACGCGATGGCAAATTACGAAATGACAAGGGGGAAATCTTTCGCATTGAATTCCTCGATAGCAACGAAGGTTCCGCCAGGTTGACCGCGCCCTGGGTACGCAATCTGGAAAAAATAGGCATTGAAATGCGATTCAGGCCTGTTGACTTTTCCTTGTACCAAGAGAGGTTGCAGAAATTTCAATTTGACATGGTCTCCATTGCCTACGGGGGAACCAACAACCCGGGACAGGACTATGTGGATTTATTCGGCAGCAAAGCAGCTGATACCGAAGACTCTGGGAATTTAACCGGAATAAAAAATCCGGCCGTCGATTCCCTTCTGGAACGTTTAACCAGTGCAAAAACTAAAGGACAAATGTTAAATGCTTGCCGTGCGCTGGAGCGCGTGATCGCACACAGCCATATATTCGTCCCGGAATGGACTGCCGGTACGCATCGCATTGTGTACAGCGCCCGGCGCTTGGGACTTCCTCCTAGCATGCCCCCCTATGCAGCCAATGAATTGTGGGCGGTACGAACTTGGTGGGCGAAATAACTATGTTTCAATATATTTTTAAGCGCATTTTATTAATGATCCCCACGTTGCTGGGCGTGTTGTTGGTCACCTTTGCGGTAATTCAGTTTGTACCGGGCGGGCCGGTAGAGCAATACTTGGCAGAGGCCAAGGCGGGCGCTCCCGGGGGCGAAGGCGCCGGTATGTCATACCGTGGATCGCAAGGGGTTGATACCAAGCGCTTAGAGCAAATCAAAGCGCTCTACGGATTTGACAAACCACCGAGCGAGCGCTTTATTCAGATGATCGGGCAATTTGCGCGCTTTGATTTGGGTAAAAGTTTTTTCCAAAACAAGGATGTCAGTACCTTAATTATTGAGAAGCTACCGGTATCGATCAGCCTGGGCCTCTGGACTTTTTTCATCAGCTACCTGGTGGCGGTACCACTGGGTATCGCCAAAGCGGTGCGTGCCGGTACCCGGTTCGATATGGTCACGAGCGTGCTCGTCCTGCTCGGTTATGCGATACCCGGCTTTGTGTTGGGCGTGGTGTTGCTGGTTGTTTTCGGGGGGCAATTGCAATGGTTTCCCCTGCGTGGATTGACCTCCAGCAATTGGGAAGAATTAACTTGGGGCGCGCGTATCGTGGATTACCTTTGGCATATCGCGTTGCCAGTTACGTCCATGGTGTTAGGCAGTTTTGCGGTTACTACCATGTTGACCAAAAACGCATTTCTAGAAGAAATTCGCAAGCAGTATGTAGTCACAGCACGCGCCAAAGGCCTTGCCGAGCGCCAGGTACTCTGGAAGCATGTCATGCGCAACGCCTTGATTCCGATCGTGACCCATTTCCCAGCGGCCTTTGTCGGTGCGTTTTTTACCGGCTCACTGCTGATTGAAACCTTGTTCTCTCTCGATGGCTTGGGCTTGCTCAGCTTTGAGAGCGTAATTCGGCGTGATTACCCAGTCGTACTAGGTACTTTGTACCTCTTCACCCTGATCGGGCTGGTCACCAAGTTAATTTCAGACCTGTGCTACGTGTGGGTAGACCCGCGCGTGCGCTTTGATTGAACGGCAGGTGCGACAAGTGAGCCCCACAGCCATGCAAACCGCCACACTCAGCCTCTCGCCGGGGCGCCGCGCATGGTTGCGCTTTAAACGCAACAAAGTAGGCTACTGGAGCTTGCTTATTTTTTGCTGCATGGTGGCGCTGAGTTTGTGCGCTGAGCTGATCTCCAACGACCGCCCGCTGATCGTCCGCTACCAGGGGCAAACCTATTTCCCAGTGCTGCACGAATATCCAGAAAAAACATTTGGGGGCGATTTCGATACCCCCACTGATTACCTCGATCCATTTATACGCGAGACGCTTGCAAAAGAGGGGAACTGGGCAGTCTTCGCTCCCAATCCCTATGGCTACAAAACGCTCAATTATTTTGCGAAAGAACCGAATCCTTCGCGCCCCACCAAAGACAATATGTTGGGGACTGATGACCGTGGGAGAGACTTACTGGCCCAGCTGATTTACGGTTTCCGTGTGAGTGTGCTTTTCGCGCTGGCCCTGACGATCAGCGGGACTTTATTGGGAATCATCACCGGCGCAATCCAGGGATTTTTCGGGGGTCGCACCGATCTGGCATTTCAGCGTTTTATCGAAATTTGGGGATCGATGCCCGAGCTCTACTTGCTCATTATTTTTAGCGCCGTCTTTGCCCCCAGCATTGGGCTATTGCTGGTATTGCTGAGTTTGTTTGGCTGGATGGGGCTTTCCGACTATGTGCGCGCCGAGTTTTTGCGCAACCGTCAATTGGACTATGTGCGGGCTGCACGCGCCTTGGGTGTGAGTAATTGGCGCATTATTACCAAGCATGTTTTGCCCAACAGCATGACGCCCGTGGTCACCTTTTTACCGTTTCGTATGAGCGGTGCGATTCTCGCCCTGACCTCGCTGGACTTTCTCGGACTGGGCGTGCCACCGGGTACGCCGTCTTTAGGCGAGCTCTTGCTTCAAGGCAAAATCAGCATTGATGCCTGGTGGATATCAGTTTTCACTTTTTTGGTGTTGGTAATCACTTTGTTGCTGCTGACTTTTATGGGTGATGCGCTGCGCGATGCGCTTGATCCGCGCAAGGCAGATCAAGACGCTCCTGCGGGAGAGCCGCAATGACACTGCTGAGCGTCTCCAATATGCGGGTCCACTTTGGCAACAAAGAGGTGGTCAAAGGCATCGACTTCTCCATTGCCCCTGGAGAAAAACTGGCCCTGGTGGGCGAATCGGGTTCGGGCAAGACGGTTACCGCGCTCAGTCTCTTAGGCCTGTTGGGCAACGGGCGTTGCTCTGGCACCGCTAAATTCAATGGTGCCAGCGGAACTAATGATCTTTTCTCGCTGTCAGAAAAAGCGATGCGCGCCGTCCGAGGGCAAGAAATTGCCATGATTTTCCAAGAGCCGATGACGGCCTTGAATCCGCTCTTCTCCATTGGCAATCAAATTGCCGAAGTAGTCCAACTCAAACTCGGGCTCAACGCCGCGCAAGCGGCTAAAGCGACGATTGAATTGTTGGAAAAGACTGGCATGCCGGAGCCTGCACGGCGGGCTAATGCATTCCCGCACCAGTTATCGGGCGGTCAGCGACAACGCGCCATGATCGCCATGGCCTTGGCCTGTAAACCGCGTCTGTTGCTTGCCGATGAGCCCACCACCGCCTTAGACGTGTCCGTACGAGCGCAAATTTTGGATTTACTCCAAGACCTACAGCGTGAAACCGGCATGGCGGTTTTGATGATTACCCATGACCTGAATTTGGTGCGCAAATTTGCCGATCGGGTAGCGGTGATGGAGAACGGACATCTGGTGGAGTCTGGCAGTGTTGCGGAAGTTTTTGCGCATGCCCAGCACGCCTACACCCGCAAGCTGATTGACAGCACGCCCAGCCGGGACCCACTAGAAGCGGCCGCGAGTGCAGGTACCGCTTTGCTGGAGGCCAAGGACGTGAAGGTGGATTACCCGGTGCCGCTGCCAGGCTGGCGCGGTTGGTTTAAAAAAGGCAGTTTTACGGCGGTGCACCAGGCTAGTTTTTCGATTGGTATGGGGCGCACCTTAGGCGTCATTGGTGAATCCGGGTCGGGCAAGTCCAGCCTTGCGCTGGCAGTGCTTGGCTTGCATCCGCAGTGTGGGAAGATAAGCTTTGATGGCCAAGGCTGGGGCAAAGATAAGTTGTCCGACCAGCGACTGCGTCGCTCCATGCAGGTAGTCTTTCAAGACCCATTTTCATCGCTCTCACCGCGCATGACGGTAGCAGAAATAGTGGGCGAAGGCCTGCTGGTACACCACACCGAATTAGGCCCTGCGCAGCGCCAACAGCGCGTGTTGCAAACGCTGGCCGAGGTGGGCTTGACCGAGGAGCAGTTTCCCAACTTGCTGGCGCGCTACCCACACGAGTTTTCGGGGGGACAGCGCCAGCGCGTAGCGATTGCGCGGGCCCTGATTGTCGATCCGCGCTTGCTGGTACTCGATGAACCCACCAGCGCGCTAGACGTGACGATCCAAAAACAAGTTCTGAGCTTGCTGCAGGGCTTACAGCGCCAGCGGGGCTTAAGTTACTTGCTGATCACCCACGATGTGGCGGTGATTCGGGCGATGGCCCATGAGGTCTTGGTGATGAAAGATGGACAGGTGGTCGAAATGGGTGCCACCGACGCGGTGCTCAATGACTCGCAACACCCCTACACCAAGACCTTGATCGCTGCCAGTACTTGAGCCCTTAGGACGCAGGCTTTAACTGCGCCAACCGCTTATCGCATCCTCTGCGCGCTATAGCCAAATAAATGCCACCCGAAGGTGGTATTTTTGCTGGAGCAACATTTAGGCCAGTGCTTTGTGCGCACCATCACACAAGGGCTTGGCAGCGCTGTGTTTGCAACCGCAAAAATACACCGTCTTGGTTTCTTCGGCGTGGTATTTCACCGGGGTGAACGCGCTGCCTTTGTGCGAGCCATCGCAAAATGGTTGCGACTTGCTTTGCCCGCAGGAGCACCAGTAATAGTCTTTACCCGCTTCCACATTGCTGGCGTAAGGGGACTTTTGGGCGATATGGGGTTCCATGGGGTTTTCCTTTTTATCTAACAATTTGCAACGATTGACGCTGCACAAGCAGCTAAGCTTTGCGCAGCTTTGGCCTCTAGGATTATGCGCCCGCCGCTGGCCCCGGCGCAGCAGACCAAAACGGTGCCAGGCGGGCTACGAAATCGGGCAGGTCCTCAAAATAAGGCAAAGCACCGCCGGGCACTCTGTGTGTTTGCCAAGGGACTGCGGTTTGCACCAAGGCCAGACCCCGGTAATCGGTGAAGTCGCCGCGCGAGGCCATAGAGATCCATACCGGGCATTGCAGCGATTCATAGACGTTGTGGATGTCTTTGCTGAACATGGCCATGGACAAAAAGCACAAAGGCGCAAAGCGCGCGCCCTCTTCCCGCGCTGTGCGCACGCAATAAGGCCACAGTTGCGGATCGATATGCGGCGAGCCCCAGGTCTTGCGCAAAAAATAGCGGATGACAGCGGGACGGGTCAGCGCATCGAACAAGCCCTGCGACCAGCGCGGCGAACGCAAGACCGCATGCAAGCGTGGCAAGTAGTTGGTGCTGCCCGGCGCGCCCCGGCGTGCCTTTAAGCGGCTGAGCCCGGTAGGGCTGACCAAGGCCAGGCGTGCTATGCGATGCGGCGCCTCCATGGCGGCGCGGGCTGCAAATTCGCTGGACAAAGACAGGGCCAGCACATCGACCGCTATGGGCCCTTGCTCGCAGGCTAAGAGGTCTAGCACGGCGTGAATTGCATCTGTCATCAAGCGCGGCGTGTATATGCGGTCGTCACGCTCCGAAAAGCCATAGCCGGGCAACTCGATAGCCACCACCAGCCGCTCATGGCGGTAATGTTCGAACAATGGCCGCACTTCCGCAGCCGAGGCGGCGGCATTGACACTGTGGATTAACAACAGCGGCGGTAAGCCCGGTGCAGCGTCTTGCGGCTTGGATTCGTAGATATGAATACGCCCTACCGCAGTGTCTATCACCCGTCGCCCAGCGTCCAGCGCAGGGGGCAAAGGTGGCAGGGCGGTCAAAGGGGTGGGCATGGCGAATACTAAGGCGCTTCGGGGCTCAGGCGGCTTGCCCCTACCAAATGCATACTTTTTCGATCGCCTGGTCAGCCACCGCTTGCAATTCCTGCGCGCTAACCAAAGCAGGCGCGATGTCGGCCAAAGGACGCAACACAAAAGCCCGCTGGCGCATGCGCGGATGCGGCACGCTCAGGCGAGGGCTGTCGATGCGCGCTGCGCCATAGAGCAAGATGTCCAAATCCAGGGTGCGCGGCGCGTTGCGGTAGGGCCGCTCGCGCCCGGCACCGCGCTCCAATTGGTGCAAGCGGTCTAGCAAATCGGGAGCACTCAGGCGCGTGGAAATTTGCATCACCGCATTGAAGTAATCCGGGCCGCTGGAATCCACTGGCGCGCTGCGGTACAGCGGGGATGCAGCATGCAACTGGCAGTGTTCAAAAGTGGCAATGGCCTGCATGGCGTCTTGTACCGCCTGGCGTGCGTCACCCAAATTGGCACCCAGGCCGATGGTGGCAATCAGGGGCTCGCGCATCGGCCGGCTTAATTAGTTGGAATCGGCAGGGCCGCCCTGCGCTAGGCCGTCGCCCGCTGCGCGACCGGCACCACCGCGACGGCGGCGACGGCGTTTTTTGGGCGCGTCGCCCGCATCGTCATAAGCCGCTTCTTCACCGCTTGCACCTTGTGCAGAGTCAGCAGGCTGGGCCTGCGCTCTATCACCGCTGGCGGTGTCATCGCCAGACGCGCGGCGCGGCGCGGACGCAGGACGGGGTGCGCGCACCGCACGCGGGCGCTTGAGGTTTTCTTTGCGCACCTGGTCCACCAAGTCTTCGCGCATGGCATCGTCGCCGGTGGAGAATTCTTGCCACCAGTCAGCCAGCACTTCGTCCACTTCGCCAATGTCGGCGCGCAGGCGCATAAAGTCAAAGGCGGCGCGAAAGCGCTCTTGCTGCACCAGACCAAAAGGTGCACTGCCCACGCGTTTTTCAAAGCGCGGCTGCATCATCCAAATCTCGCGCATATCGGCGGCCAACTTGCCACGCCCGGACACATCGCCAATGCGGGCGTTAAACACATCGTCAATCGCGTCCTGCAAAGCCGGGTGCGCGTGCTGGCCCTCGGCCTGGCGCGCGGCCCAGCCATCTCGCACATCGGCCCAGAGTACGCAGGCCAATAAAAAGCTGGGTGCTACCGGTTTGCCCTCGCCCACGCGGCGGTCGGTGTCTTGCAAAGCGGTGGTGACAAACGCGTGGTCGGCGCGCTCCACCACCAGGTCGAGCAAGGGGTATATACCGCGCTCCAGCCCCAGCTTGCGCAATTGCGCAATCGAGGCCAGCGCATGCCCGGTTTGCAAGAGCTTGAGCATTTCGTCAAACAAACGGCTTTGCGGCACATCGGCCAGCAGTGGCAGGCATTTGTGCAAAGGCGCTGCGGTTTTGCTGTCCACCTTAAAGCCCAGCGGCGCCAACTTGGCCGCAAAGCGCACCGCGCGGATGATGCGTACCGGGTCTTCGCGGTAGCGCACACCGGCGTCGCCAATCATCTTGAGGGTTTTGTTTTTGGCATCTTTGATGCCGCCGTGGTAATCGACCAGCACTTGCGTTTGCGGGTCGTAGTACATCGCGTTGATGGTGAAATCGCGGCGCACCGCGTCTTCTTCTTGCGGGCCCCAGACGTTATCGCGCAGTACGCGGCCGGTGGAGTCCACTGCATGCTTCATACCGGCCAGCTCGCTCTTGCTGGTTTTTTCATTGCCCGCCACTTGCTCGGCAGCGGCATTGTCCAAATGGGCGCGGAAGGTGGAGACCTCGATCACTTCATGCTCGCGTCCACGGCCATAGACCACATGCACGATGCGAAAGCGCCGCCCAATGATGAAGGCGCGGCGGAACAAGGACTTGACCTGCTCGGGCGTGGCGTCAGTGGCGACATCAAAGTCTTTGGGGCGCAGGCCCAGCAACAAATCGCGCACCGCGCCGCCCACGATATAGGCCACATAACCGGCGTCTTGCAAAGTACGCACCACATTGGCGGCGCGCTCATCGACGAGCGAGGGGTCTATGCCATGGATTTTGACCGGCACGTCCACACGCTTGCCCAAAGAGGGTTTGCCACCGGGACTGGTGTTGCCGCCAGTAGCTTTTGCCAACAAGTCTGTAATAAATTTTTTGATCATAAAAACTAGGGTTGCGCCGGGCCTGCGTGTGCGGGGATAGGGCGCGTCGCCTTTAGGCGAAGAGTTCGAGTATGCGCCATCCGCGCGCCTGGGCGATTGCGCGCAGCGGCTCATCCGGGTTGGTGGCCACTGGCACATTGGCTTTTTCTAAGAGCGGCAGGTCGTTGATCGAGTCCGAGTAAAACGTGCTGTGTACATCTTGCCAGCCTAAATTACGCGCAGCCAGCCAGGCCTCGACCCGCGCCACCTTGCCTTCGCGAAAGCTGGGCACACCGCGCACTTCGCCGGTAAACCAGCCGCTGCCGCCGGGCGCAGTGTCGCGCTGCAAATCGACAGCCATTAATTCGTCCGCGCCTAGGGCAGCAGCAATCGGGCGGGTGACAAATTCATTGGTCGCCGTCACCACAATCACGGTGGCGCCTTCGGCTTTGTGCTGGCGCACCAATTCAAAGGCTTGCGGTAAAAGGCCGGGCTTGACGACTTCTTCCATGTAGCGCGCATGTGCCTGCTGCGCCGCCGCTTCGCCCCGCTCTACAAATGCGGCGGTAGCAAAACGGGCGTATTCAAAAATGTCCAAGGTCCCGGCTTTGTATTGGGCATAAAAAATATCGTTTCGCCGTGTGTGCTCCACCGGGTCGGTCCAGCCCAGGCGGGAAACGAACTGGCCCCAGCTGTAATCGGAATCAAAAGGGATTAGCGTGTGGTCCAGGTCAAACAGGGCCAGCTTGGGCAAACTCATGTGTTCTCCAACATCGAACGGATCAGGGGGATGGTGATAGCGCGCTGGGTTTGCAGCGCGTAGCGGTCTAGCTCGTCGAGCAAGGCCAGCAGGCTGCCCAGGTCGCGGCTGAAGCGGCGCAAGGTGTAGTCCATCACTTCATCGCTTAAAAACAAGCCGCGCGCATCGGCCGCCTGGCGCAAGACGGCACGGCTTTGCGCTTCGCCCAAGGGCTGCATCAAAAATATATGGCCCCAGCCTAGGCGGGTGCGTAGGTCTTCGCGCAAGAGCAAATCGGCCGGTGCGCTGCTGCCAGCGGCCAGCACCGGGCGTTGCAGGCTGTGCGCTTGCACAAACCACCCAAACGCGGTGTGCTGCTGATCAGCGGAATAGAGGTGCACATCGTCCATCAACACCATGGCCCAGGACTCATCAAACTCCGGCGGCGCGGCGCCCGATGCGTCCAGGCAGCCAGCAGTCGCGCCGCGCGCGCGCAGGCCTTCGTGTACTGCGCGCAGCAAATGCGTCTTGCCGCTTCCCTCAGGGCCCCACAAATAGGTAGGCACGGCCAGCGCGTCGGGCACTTGCTGGCCTTGCACCAGGCGCTGCAAGTGCGCATGGACGGCGCTATTGGGGCCGGGGAAAAAATTGTCCAGCGTCGCCGGGCCGGGCATGGCAATGTCGAGCGCGATTTGCCGCATCACCATGGATTAGCGCTGGTACAGGCCACTGGCCATGTAGCTATTGCGCAATCGGCGTATAGCAACCAGCAACACGGCACTGGCCGGCAAAGCCACCAAAATGCCGACAAAGCCAAACACCTGGCCAAAGGCCATGAGCGCAAAGATGACGGCCAGCGGGTGCAGGCCGATGCGCTCGCCCACCAAGCGCGGGGTGAGGAAAAAACTTTCCAGCACCTGGCCCAGGCCAAAGACCACCGCCACCATGGTCAGGGCATACGAAGGGCCAGAAGTGGCCGAAAACTCCAGCAGCCCAGCCAGCAGCGCCAGCACCATACCCAGCCCAAAACCTAGATAAGGCACAAACACCGCCAGGCCGGTAAAGGCGCCTATGGGCAGCGCCAGATCCAAACCAAACAAGGCCAGGGCCACGCTGTAGTACACCGCCAGCACGCCCATCACCACCAGTTGCCCACGCAGGTATTCGCCCAGTACCTGGTCGGCATCGACCAGAAAGCTTTGGGTGTTCTCGCGGTAGCGCGGCGGGATGAGGGTGCGCAAGCCGACCATAAAACGGTCCCAGTCCATGAGCAAATAAAACAAAACCACGGGAATCAGCACCAAATTGCCAGCCACCGCCAATGCGGCGCTGCCACCCAGTTTGATGGAGGAAAGGAAGGAGCCCATCACGTCTTCCACATTGGCGCTCAGGTAGGTCATGACAAAGGCTTTGATACCTGCGGGCTCGAGGCTGAACTGCAGCCCCAGTTTGCCCAATATGGGCTGGATGGCGGCATTGAGCTGCTCCAAAAAGCCAGGCAGTTGCTCGCGCATCAGCGGTATTTCTTTGACCAGAATCGGCACCAGCAGCAGCACCAAGCCCACCAAAAGCACTAAAACCAGCAACTCCACTAGTACCACCGCCAGCACGCGGGGCAGCGTACCGCGTAAGCGGGCATCCAGCCAATCGACCAAGGGGGTGAGCGCGTAGGCCAGCACGGCAGCGGCGACAAAAGGCGCCAGCACCGGCGCCAGCAACCATAGGGTCAGCACGCAAAAGGCAATGAGGGCAGCCCAGGCGGCGGCGCTTTTTTGGGAGTCCGTCAATGCTTCTCCAAAAGGGGGCTGGGGTAAGACCGTAAAATCGAAGGCTGATTCTATCGGGCGCGCCCCGATTCCCCTCTCGCAGGCACGCCTGCCCCAGCCCCGCCCATTCCATGACCACTTCGCCCCCGCCCGCCGCCAGCCCTTTGTCCTACAAGTCTGCGGGTGTGGATATCGACGCCGGGGATGCATTGGTCGAGCGTATCAAGCCCTTGGCGCGCAAAACCATGCGCGAAGGCGTGCTGGCGGGCATTGGCGGTTTTGGCGCGCTGTTTGAGGTGCCCAAGCGCTACAAAGAGCCGGTGTTGGTCAGCGGCACCGATGGCGTGGGCACCAAGCTCAAACTCGCGTTTGAATGGAATATGCACGACACCGTGGGCATCGACTTGGTGGCCATGAGCGTCAACGATGTGCTGGTGCAAGGCGCCGAACCCTTGTTTTTTCTGGACTACTTTGCCTGCGGCAAGCTGGACGTGGACACGGCAGCAGCAGTGATCGGCGGGATTGCCAAGGGCTGCGAGCTGTCGGGCTGCGCGCTGATCGGCGGCGAAACCGCGGAAATGCCAGGCATGTACCCGGCGGGCGAATACGACTTGGCCGGATTTGCGGTGGGCGCGGTCGAAAAATCCAAAATCTTGAGCGGCGCGGATGTGAAGCCGGGCGACGTGGTGCTGGGCCTGGCTTCCAGCGGCGTGCATTCCAATGGTTTTAGTCTGGTGCGCAAATGCATTGAGCGCGCCGCCGAACAATTGCCCGCCACCTTGGATGGAAAAGCCTTTAAGCACGCCTTGTTGGAGCCGACCCGCTTGTACGTGAAAAACGTGCTGGCCGCGCTGGCCGCGCACCCCATCAAGGCGCTGGCCCATATTACCGGCGGCGGTTTGCTGGAAAACATTCCACGCGTGCTGCCCGTTGACTGCGCCGCCCAGCTAGTTAAAGGCAGCTGGCCGCAAACCGAGCTCTTCGCCTGGCTACAAAACACCGCCGGGATTGACGACGTGGAAATGAACCGCACTTTTAACAATGGCATCGGCATGGTGGTCGTCATCGACGCCGCCCATGCCGCCGCTTGCGCCCAAACGCTGCGCGATGCGGGGGAGGCGGTGTACGAGATCGGGACGATTGTGCAGGCGCAAGCGGGAGCGGCCAAGGTAACCGTGGGCTAGGGGACTGAGGGGCTAGTGGCGAACTTACACCGGCCTTCGCCAGCTAACTCAACCCAGGCTTAGCCACGGCGATACAGGAACCTTGCTGAAACGCATTGGCATGGGGTCCATGCCTTTAGCTTCCATTCCGCAGATTTAGAGCAAGCAGGCGTGGCTGTGCCCATCCGAATCGGATTGAACCGGCGGAACGCGCTGAGCGCACTGCGCCTGTGCAAGGGGGCAACGCGTACGAAAAACACATCCCGAAGGCGGATTCAAGGGCGAGGGCAATTCGCCCTCCAACAATTGCCTGGCACGACTGCGCTCGATCTCCGGGTCCAAAATGGGAATGGCAGAAAGCAGTGCGCGGGAGTAGGGGTGGCGCGCTGCGCTGTACAGCGCCTCGCGGCTGGCGATTTCCATGGTGCGGCCTAAGTACATCACCATCACCCGCTGACTGATATGGCGCACCACCGCCAAGTCATGCGCGATGAACAAGAGCGCCAGGCCCAAGTCCTTTTGCAACTCAGCTAGTAAATTCACAATTTGCGCCTGAATCGAAACGTCCAAAGCGGACACCGGCTCATCGCAGACCACGAGTTGGGGCTCCAATATCAAGGCGCGTGCAATACCGATGCGCTGGCACTGCCCCCCGGAAAATTCATGCGGATAGCGATTGACTTGCTGCGCCGTCAAACCCACACGATCCATCAGGGCGCGTACATTTTGCGCCCGATCAGCCGCGGATACATCGGGGCGGTGGATGCGCAGCGGCTCGCCAATAATCTGTCCCGCTGTCATGCGTGGGTTCAGGCTTGCCAGCGGATCCTGAAACACCATTTGTATGTCTTTGCGCACCGCCATCCAATCGGGCTTGGAGGCGCCAACCATTTGCTTGCCATTCCACACGATGCTGCCCGCAGTAGCAGGATGCAGGTTGAGCAAAGCACGCGCCAAGGTGGACTTGCCACACCCTGACTCGCCGACCACACCCAAGGTTTCGCCTGCGTGCAGGTCAAAGGACACACCGTCAACGGCTTTAACCTTTCCTAAGTGAGCCCAGGGCCAGGCACCCGGAATGCGCACCGGGAAATGGACTTGTAGATCACGCACTTGCAAAAGCGGCGGCTGACTGTTAAACATCTGCCACCCCTTCGCCCTGGCTTACGCTCAGAAACTCCACCGGGCGATGGCAAGCACGTCTGGCAGGGTGGCGCAGGGCTTGCTCAGACTGGGCTTGCGCAATATCCTGCAAGGCAGGCACCTGCGAATCGCACAGGCCATCGGCCCAGGCGCAACGCGGCGCAAAAGGGCAACCACTGGGCAGCTGCGCCATCTGCGGCGGGCCGCCCAGAATCGGCAGCAGTGGTCCGCCTTGGCCATCGATGCGCGCAATCGCCCCCAGCAGCCCGCGCGTGTAAGGATGCGAGGCATGGTGAAAAATATGCGCCGCACTGCCCTGCTCCATGACGCGCCCGCCATACATCACCAATACCTGATCGCACAAGCCGGCTATCACGCCCAAATCATGGGTAATCAGCAAAATCGCGATTCCCATGTCTTTTTGCAACTCGCGCAACAACGCCAAAACCTGGGCTTGCACGGTTACGTCCAGTGCGGTGGTGGGCTCATCGGCGAGCAAAATTGCGGGCTCACACAACAGCGCCATGGCCAGCATCACGCGCTGGCGCATGCCACCCGAAAACTCATGCGGGTACATACCAATGCGCGAGGCCGCAGCGGGAATTTTGACGGCATCGAGCATACGAATTGCGCTGGCGCGCGCCGCCTTGCGGTCCATGCCTTTGTGCAATTGCAGGGTTTCAGTCATCTGGCGCTCTACCGTGAGGTAAGGATTGAGCGCCGTCATGGGGTCCTGAAAGGCCATCGCAATCTGGCTGCCGCGCACGGTATTGAGTTCCCGCTCCGACAGTGTCAGCAAATTACGACCCTGGTAGTCAATGCTGCCGATCGCTCGCCCATTGCGCGCCAACAAGCCCATGATGGCCAGCGCCGTCTGCGATTTGCCCGAACCGGATTCACCCACAATGCCCAAAGTCTCCCCCCGCTGCATCGCAAAGCTAAGCCCATTGACGGCATACACCGGACCATCGTTGGTGGCGAACTGCACTTGCAAATTTTGCACTTGCAGCAGCGCGGCGGTGGGGGCTTGGTCTGAGGCACTCATCGGCTCTTGGGGTCCAATGCATCGCGCATACCGTCACCCAGAAAATTAGCGCAATACAAGGTCAGGGTAAGTGCCGCACCCGGGAACCAAATCATCCAGGGGCTGCTTTCCATGACATTGGCGCCATCATGAATCAACACCCCCCAACTGGTCATAGGTTCTTGCACGCCAAGACCCAAAAAGGACAAGACGGACTCCGTCAGTATCACGCCCGGTACGGTGATGGAGGTGTAAATCACGACGATGCCCAAGAGGTTGGGCACCACATGCGAAAAAATAATCCGCCGCGTAGGTACACCAATGGCACGGGCCGCCTCAATGTATTCCTTGGATTTAATCGACAAGGTTTGGCCCCGTACTACCCTGGCCATATCCATCCAGGAAAAAGCGGAAATGGTGAGTACGACCAGATAAAAATCGCGCCCCAAAATCGTGACCATCATGATGGCGATCAGGAGGTAGGGGATGGCATACAAAATATCCACGGTGCGCATCATGAAGGCATCAACTTTCCCGCCTACAAAACCGGCCACCGCGCCCCAGGCAACCCCTAGCGACACCGACACCAAGGTGGCCAACACGCCGACCGTGAGTGATACACGTCCACCGATCAAAGTGCGGACCAAGAGATCGCGGCCCAATTCATCGGTACCGAAAAGATGCCAATGGTCCCAAGTCGGCCCAATGCCCATCTGGTTCCAATCGGTATCGTCATACGCGTGGGGCGATAACCACGGACCCACCAGGCAGACCAGGGCAATCAACATCAGTATGACCAAGCTCACCAGCGCAGCCCGATTACGCATAAAGCGCTGCCGTGCATCCAACCACGGACTGCGCGCGGCCGGCGCTATCTCAGTAGCGGATTTTGGGATCGAGTAAGGCATAAGCCAGATCAACCAGTAAATTGAGCAACACCGCCACAAAAGTGACCAGCACCACCAGGCCCAGCACCAGGGTGTAGTCGCGATTAGACGCGCCATTCACGATAAGCTTGCCCAAACCCGGCAGCGAAAACCAAGTCTCGGTCACAACCGCAGCGGTAATGGATGAAATCGCCAAGGGCCCGAGCACCGAGACCACGGGAATCAAAGCAGGCCGCAAAGCATGGCGCAGCACGATGGTGGACATGGGCAAGCCTTTGGCCCGTGCCGCCAAAATAAAGTTGGAACTGAGCACCTCGATCAAACTGCCGCGCATGACCCGGCCTACGGTTGAAAGATTGATCACCGCCAGCAAGGCTACGGGCAGAACGACAAAGCGCCATTGGCCCTCATTCCAGCCCCCCGATGGCAGCCATTTCAGCCAGAGTGCAAACACCGTCACGAGCAGGGGACCAATCACAAAAGACGGCACGGAACCGCCAATATTGCAAAAAATCATGAGCGCATGGTCCAACCAACTGTTTTGCCGCAGCGCCGCCCAAATGCCCAGCGCCACGCCAGCAAGAACGGCAATCAGCATCGCTAAACCGCCGATCAAAAGAGACACCGGTAATGCCTTGGCAACCAAGTCATTGACCGACCAGTCCGCATACCGAAACGATGCACCCAGATCACCGTGGAGCAAATTATTGAGGTAATACAGATACTGCTGCCAAAGCGGAAGGTCGAGGTGGTATTTGGCTTGCAAATTGGCGAGCACGGCGGCGGACACTTTGCGTTCGCTGTCAAACGGCCCACCCGGAGTCAGGTGCAGCATGAGGTAGCACACCGTAATCACAGTGAGCAATGTCGGCAGCGTCGCAAGTATGCGACGCAAAGTGTATTTCCACATGCGATTGGCCCGCAGGCCCCTAGTGCATCAGTGTTTGATGATGTACAAGTCTTTGCTGCGGAAGCGGTCCATGGGGTTGCTCTCAAAGTAGCCCCCCACGTAGGACTTGACCAAGCGCGGCAAGGTGTATTGCAAGAGCGGAATCATGGGGTAGTCCTCCATGACCAATTTAGCGGCGCTGGTCAGCAAGGCTTTGCGCTTGGCAGGGTCTAGCGCCTGATTGCCTTGATTGATTAAATCTTCCGCCTTGCGGTTGCAATTTTTATTGTCATTGGCATCCGAGTCGCATTGCACCAAGGTTAAAAAAGTGGTGGCGTCGTTATAGTCACCCACCCAGCCATGTCGGGCAATCTGGAACTCACCATCGTGCCGCTTTTTGAGCAGTACCTTGAACTCCATGTTCTCCATCTCAGTTTCCAGGCCGAGCTTGGTTTTCCATTCCGAGGCCGCAAATATGGCCATTTTTTTGTGGTACTGGTCGGTGTTGTAGGTGAAATTGATCTTGGTGCCGGGTTTGACACCTGCGGCAGCCATTAACTTCTTGGCTTCTTCGACACGCTTTTCCATAGGCCAAGCAGCCCAGTCATACGCGGTGACATCCGCGCCACTGATCCCCTTAACGATCACCCCGTAAGCAGGAATCTGTCCGTCTGCAGTCACTTTGCTGGCCAGGGTGTCACGGTCAATCACCATGGAGAGCGCTTTGCGCACGCGCACGTCTTTGAGCAAGGGGTCTTTATTGTTCAGCGCATAAAAGCGCAAACCCAGCATGGGTCCGTTTTTGATGTCCGCCGGATGGCTCTTTTTAAATTGCTCGTAAGAGCCGGGCGGCAATACGTAGGCATAGTCTGTTTCGCCAGTCTGAAACATCTTGACGTCCGCGTTACTATCCTCAATAGGCAGATAGCTGACTTTGTTCAGTTGTACGGACTTTGCGTCCCAATATTGCGGGTTTTTCTCGAGTACCACCGCGCTATTGACCCGCCACTCCTTCATCACGTAAGCGCCATTGCCCACCATATTGCCGGGCTTGGTCCAGTCTTTGCCAAATTTATCGATCACCGCTTTGTTGATGGGCGCAAACTGGGTGTTCGAAAGCAGGTCGAGCAAAAATGCCACCGGAAACGGCGTCTTCACTTCCAGTTGGTCTTTGCTCAGGGCTTTGATACCCAAATCGGTAAGCGGCATCTTCCCCTCGGCCACTTCCATGCCATTGAGGATAAAGGGTGCCAGCGTAGTGGCATAAGGTGAGGCTGTTTTAGGGTCCAGGTAGCGGCGCCAGCCGTAGACAAAGTCTTCCGCGCTGATCGGGTCGCCATTGGAAAACTTGGCATCCTTCCTAAGGGTGAAAACCCAAGTGGTGGGATTGGTCTGCTTCCAGGATGCCGCAACGCCGGGGACCGTCTGCCCACTGGTGGTGGTGGCGGTCAGGCCTTCAAACAAATCACGGGTAATCTGGTTCGCCCCCACCGATTCGGCCAGCGCCGGATCCAGGGTTTCAGGTTCAGCACCGTTACTGCGGATCAGCTCTTGCTTTGCGGCAAGTTCCACACCTTTGGGAACTTGCGCCGCCCACAGGCCGGGAGCAACAAAAGCGCCTGTAAGCGCTAGAACAAACCTAAACGTCAATAATTTCATCATATGAACCCCAGATACATTAAATGTTTCGATAAACCGAATAGCAAAATGGTGGCTTATTGTCCGCTACCTGTACATGACTACATGATCGGGTAAACCATTAGCATCATGCCGCGAACTGCCTACGATACGCAGCCGCAATCGCCGAGGGGCGCAGTTATTGCGCTCCAATGTCTTTCCAGACAGCTAAAAAAAAGCCGCACCAAAAGGTGCGGCATTTTTTATCCTACAAGTATTTGTTTAAAACTTGTAATCGTAGTTCACTGACAACTTGGCGCTACGAGGCGCACCATAGTAATACATGCCGTAAGCTGGAAGAATCGTGACGCTGTCTCCATCACCTTCGCGGTACTCATACTGCCTCACAACGGCTTGCTTGTCGAAAATATTAAACACATCCAATTTGAGGGTTAAACCTTTAAATGCTTCGGGCTTGTATATCAAGTTGAGATCAAGTGTGGCCCCCCAAGGTAATTCCCCCATAGTTCCACGAACAGCGGGTACACCCTTACAAGCAAAAAACACGGCGCCATAGCCCAGTGGGTCCATTGCTGGGTCAGGAGGATTACCTATGCAATTCAGCGGGCGGCCAGATTCTAAATTCACATTCGCCCCCATACCCACCTCAGGCGTCATTTGGAGATAACCATAGGCTTTAATCTGGTGGGTACGGTCGTTCGGCAGGCGACCATTTGCGTTCGCCATTATTTCGGGGAAGTCCCATGCCATGGTGGCCGCAACATCAGCCTGACCCCAATCGGAATTCAACTGGCCTTCCATATTGCCAGCGTTCCTGGACCAGGTATAGTTAATTTTTCCGTACCAAGTGCCATCAAATGGGTGCTCCGCGAAAACATCCACCGCCGTATAGGTTCTTTCCACCTTCGGGAAATTGCCCATGTCCGCATTGGTAACCTTAGCTTTGATCGGTCCTTTGCCATCACCAAAATCAAATTGGAATAAGTTATCTTCACCAGGATTAAACAGACGGCAATTGGTATCAGCTCCAGCCTTCTCAGTAGGCAGTCCGTTACGGATCGCGTAGTTCAACAAGCCCCTGCCATCACACACATCATCAATCGTAGAGCCCATGGTCCGGTAGGTAAACCGTGCACCAACGTTAAGCGACTTCGATAGCGCTTTCTCTAATCCAATCGCGAACTCGTCTTGAGAATTAGCCTTGAGCTCCAGATTCACATAATCCGCTGGGTTCTTGGCCTGACCGAGTTCATTATTAGACGAATACACCGGACTCAGGGCCGTAAGACCGGTAGGGCGGCCGTCGGCAGCCACACCGGAATAAGCGAATTCCTGTTTCGTGTAAAGCGAATTACCCAATTGGCGCACCGCCACTGAGGTTGGCACCGGCAGGTGGTAGCGACCCGCTGTGCCAAATACCTTCATGCTGCCGTCGCCATTGACGTCCCATGCCGCGCCGACGCGGGGCGCGATCTGGGTTGGCAGGTTCATAAACGAGATACCGTCTCCGTTGCGGTTATCAAAGCCTTCGTTGCGCACACCCAAAGTCAGTTGCAAGCGGTCATTGACGGACCACCTATCTTCAATGTACTGCGCGCTTTGAATCGTAGAAGGCGTTGATGCGCCAGAAATATCAATTTCAGTCACATAGTAACCCGCCTGCGCAGCCGCATTACCCGTAACGGATGCAAGCGTACTAGTATTAAATTTATTTATTAATGTACCCGTAGTCGCTTTGTAACCATAGGAATATCTTTTCCCACCAGCCTGACTGGTTCCATTAACGGCAGAAACATTATTACGGTCAAGACCCACCCGGAAAGTGTGCTCTTGATTAGCTACCCACTCCAGATCCGCACGGTAGTGCGTCAACTTATCATTGGCGCCAGTCGCTAACAGAGGCGATGAGATTTTTTGAGGTTGAGGATAGCCAGTAAGACCGTTTAAAAATGGTGCATATTCGGTTGCTGGCCCCGAAGATACCTGGGCAAGCGCGGGGTTGTACCCCATAGGTGATTGCGACATATTTCGTACGCTAGTTCCACCCAGCAGCTGCAAGGTCAATGCGTCACCAAAATGACCGGTGTACTTAACAATATCAATTTCTCCGCCGCCAGGCGCATACATGGCGGTGTAACCCGCCGGACTATTCCAATTAACGTCCGTCGTCCCACTCAGTACGCTACCGAAACGGCTGAATCCGGTGTAATCAAACCCGGAATACTCATACTTACGGGTTACTTGGGTATTGAGTTTGGTGTATTCGAGGGAGTGGTCGTCGGTGATATTCCAATCCAGCTTAGCCAAGTAGCGCGGCTCGCTGGTGCTCAGGTCGGTCCAACCGGTTGTCTTTGCCGATGAGGTTGCAGAATTGCCGACATAACCGTACTTCGAATCCACTGATTCATAGGCAAAATAACCGAACAACTTGTCCTTCAACAGGGGGCCGCCGATATACATGGTCTGGGTAGACGCATCAAGTGTGTTTTGACCGTTGAAAACCCTTAACTTACCGTCCGTGGCCGTATTGTGCGAATCGCCGGTAACGGGGTAGTAGCTATCGACCTCCCGCGCCCGCCATCCAGCGGGCGAAACAGTGGCGCCAACACCAAACACATAGTCATTCGTGCCTCTTTTGGACACCATATTGACCACACCACCGGTGGAGCGACCAAATTCAGCGCCATATCCACCGGTCAAAATTTGGGTCTGCGCGATGGACAATGAGGGCGGCTGGGTCCAACCTGTTTGCACATACAGGTTGGTAATGGGGAAACCGTTGAGGTAGTAAGCATTCTCGGAAGCGCCCGCGCCACCGAACGATGGGGCGCTTGAGCCGCCGTAGCGGCTATCGCCCTTCGTCGTGTTGGGAGCCAACTGAATGACGGAGCCCAGCCCGGTCCCAACTGGCAACAAGGCCAACTCACTCGAAGTAAAGGTGGTTGTGGTTCCTGAAGCGCTGGTATCAATTTGACGTTTGAAGGTAGCAGCACCGGTAATTTGGACCGCTTCCAAACTGGCTTCTGCAAAGCTTATTTCTGCGCCTTGGCCTAACTTAATTTCAACTGTCTGCACACCTAAGCTCGAACCACCCTTGGAAACCTCTACCTTGTAGACGCCCGTAGCCAATGATGCAGCGCTAAAGTGACCCTTGTCATCTGCAAGCAGGACACGCTGGGCACCCGAGTCCAAATTAGTCAGACTGATAGTGGCGCCCGCCATAGCCTTACCCGCAAGATTGCCGGTTGTATTGGACTGCGCATAAGAGTTAGCGACAACCGAGACCGCAAGGGCTAGCACCCCAAGCTTTAGGGAAGTCTTGAAATTATTACCATTTCGCATATATTCTCCAACGATTATAAAAACATTTTTTTAGTATTAAATATACTAAGGGCGGCTAATTGAATTTGCTGCTGGCCTATATACTACCAAGAAGTAACCACTGTGAATTGAGGGTTTACCACTAGAAATTGAATTTAAGTCGCCTTTTAGCAGTAATTACAGATGAAATTATGGGTAATTTTTTGCCGCAGTCGTGTCGACTAATTACCGGTTCGAAGTAAGTTTTTTACCCTTAGAGCCACCTCGCAAAGGTGATCGCCTGCTAGAGTTTGTTTTCATAATGGCAACGATCGATAGCATGTAAACTTAGATTAAAGAGTAGAGCATACGTGCCCCAAAGTCTGATGGCTTATCGGTCGAGACTCTCGGTTAGATAGCCTTTACCACGCAAGGATTCGGAAAATGAAATTTGAAGTCAAGAAAGTTCGATACGCCTGCGCCAGCGCCGGCTTTGTTTTGGCGGCGCTTTTGGGCTCCGTGCAAGCGATAGCGCAAACTGACGCTCCTGCCACCACAGCAGTAGCCGCGGTAGCTGCGGTCGCCACCTCCAACCCCTATGGCCTGGAAGCCCTGTGGGCGAGTTCAGACCTGGTAACCAAAGTAGTCTTGCTGCTGCTCCTCATCATGAGCATGGGTAGCTGGTACATCATGATTGTCAAGGTACTGGAGCAAAGCAAAATGGGCCGCCAGGCCAAAGACGCCCAAGCCTTTTGGAGCGCTAAGACGGTAGCCGAAGGCACCGCAGCGCTGTCGCAAGAGAGCCCTTTCCGCTTCTTGGCTGATGCCGCTGGCACGGCGGTCAACAAGCACCACGGCCTGATGGGCCATATTCCGCTCAATGACTGGATCGCCATGGCCATCCAGCGGGCAGTGGACCGGGTGCAGAGCAACACGCAAAACGGCCTGGCCTTTCTGGCCACCGTGGGTTCTACCTCCCCCTTTGTCGGCTTGTTTGGCACGGTCTGGGGCATTTACCACGCCCTCACCGCCATCGGCATCTCCGGTCAAGCCTCTATCGACAAGGTGGCCGGCCCCGTGGGCGAGGCCCTGATCATGACGGCTATTGGCCTGGCCGTGGCCGTGCCTGCGGTGCTGGCTTACAACTGGCTGGTGCGCCGCAACAAAGCCGTCATGGACGAAGTGCGCACCTTTGGCAATGACCTGCACGCCGTAGTGCTGGGCACCATCAAGAACTAAAGTCCGCTTTTTTTAGGCAGGCGCAGCACTATGGCTATGAACGTGGGCCCCGGCCCGGACGGCAACGAAGACGCGGTCATCTCCACCATCAACACCACGCCGCTGGTCGATGTGATGCTGGTCTTGCTGATCATCTTTTTGATCACCATTCCGGTGGTGACCACTGCCATCCCGGTGGCCCTGCCCAAAGAGCGCATTGAGGTGCGCGAGACCAAGCCAGAGAATGTGATCATCTCGGTGGATGCGCAAAGCAATATCTTTTGGTACGAAGCGCGCGTGAACAACGTAGAGGCGCTGACCGAGAAGCTGAAGAAAGTCGCCACCAAAAAGCCCCAGCCCGAGGTGCAAATCCGGGGTGACCTGGCAGCGCGCTACGAAGGCGTGGGCAAGGTGCTGCTGGCCTGCCAGCGCGCAGGCATCGTCAAGGTGGCCTTTATCACCGAACCGCCTCCCCTGAACTAAAGCGCAGGAGGACACCCCACCATGGCCATGAACATTGGAAACAGCAGCGCCAGCGACGAGCCAGAGCTGATGATGGAGATCAACACCACGCCGCTCATTGACGTGATGCTGGTCTTATTGGTGATGCTGATCATCACCATTCCCATCCAACTGCATGCGGTGAACCTGGAGATGCCGGTGGGCGCGCCGCCGAACCAGCAAAAAATGGAAAAGATTCAGATCGATATTGACGCGGCCAGCGTGGTCTATTGGAACGGGGTGGCGGTATCGGGCGCCGAGCTGGACCAAAAAATGCAGGGTATTGGCCAATGGGCCGCGCAGCCAGAGGTGCATATACGCCCTAACAAGGATGCGCGCTATGCGGTGTTTGCCAATGTGCTCTCGGGCAGCAAGCGACACGGGCTGACCAAGATTGCCGTGATCGGCGCGGAGCAGTTTGTCCAATGAGCGCGCTGGGCGATCTGGCGACTTCGGGTCCAGGTGCCAACAGCGCCTCGCCTTACGGTTTCGGGCAGCAGGACAACAGCCGCAGACTCAAAGGCATTGCCTTTGTACTGGCAGTCCATCTGGTGGTGGGCTATGTACTGATCTCCGGCCTGGCGCGCCAAGGCCTGACGCTTTTGAAAAAACCGCTGGAAGCGGTGCTCATCCAAGAGGTGATCATCCCACCGCCACCGCCTCCCCCTCCCCCACCGCCTAAGAAAATAGAGCCGCCGCCGGAGATGCCCAAGGTGCAGGCGCCGCCGCCACCTTTTGTACCGCCGCCAGACATTCCACCACCCGTAGCGACCACCGCGCCGGTGATTCAGTCGGTAGCTACGCCGCCGCCCACGCCGCATGTGATTGCGCCGCCACCTCCTCCGGCGCCACCGGCGCCACCGGCACCACCTGCGCCGCCTGCCCCCCCGGCTCCACCGCCGCCTGCGCCCCCACCGCCGGTGCCCAAAACAATTGGCGTGTTATGCCCGACGCAGGTGGCACCTGAGATGCCTAGGCGCGCGCTGCAAGACGGCACGCAAGGCGTGGTCAAAGCGCAGATTGTGCTCAAGGGCGGCGCGGTGCAGGATGTCACTATCCTAGGAGGCCCGCGCGTGTTTCATGCTGCAGTGAAGGCGGCCATCATGCAGTACAAGTGTGTGGCCGATGGGGCGGGCGCAGAGGTGACCGTTACGCAGGAATTTAATTTCAAGATCGACCAGTGAGGGCCTTGGTCTGGGTCAAAAAAAGAATGCTCAGACGCTAAGAGCGTCTGCAAAAGCAGTCCCATAACTTCAATTGGACTCGCGCCGTTTGCCCAATTGCCGTCTCAGCAAATCCACTTGGCTGCTGATAGCCTCAGCATCAACCACGTCATTGGCATTGACGACGTAGCACTCCAGGTCTGCCAGGGCTTCTCCGTGGTTGCCCAGCATGGCATGGGCCAGGCCACGGTCGCGGTACTCGGACCAGGCTTCGGGCGCCAGCACGATCAGCCGCTCCTGAACCGCCAGCCATTGGCTGCCGTGTTTTTGGCTGCGGAAAATCTCTTTTAGGTTGCGCAGCATGCGCGTCAGGATGTCGCGCGGTGGGGAGGCTTGCAAATACAGGCCGAGCGGCACCTCAAAATCCGCACCATGCTTGCCGCCCAGGCGGTAAGGCTCGAGCATTTCCTTGAGCTCTTCGCGGCTGAAAGACTGGCCGTTCATCGGGTCGATCACCGCCTGACCTGCCGGCAGCGGCACCTTGATTAAAAAATGGCCGGGGAAGCTAACGCCTTTGGCGTCCAAGCCAATGCCTTGCGCTAGCTCCAGCCAAATGACGGCCATGGAGATGGGGATACCGCGCCGCGTCTCCATGACCTGGTGCACGTAGCTGTTGTCGGGCGCGTAGTAGTCGTTCAGGTTGCCGGCAAAGCCTAGCTCTTGGTAAAAAAAACGGTTGAGTGCCATCAAGCGGGCCATGCCCGCAGCGTCGGCGGGCACCCGCTTGCGTAACCGCATCTGCCATTGGTCCATGCGCGAGAGCGTGGCTTGCACGTCCAAATCCGCATCGCGCATATAGCCCAATGCGGCAGCAGCTTCAAACAGGGGAAAGCCGCCGTCGCTGTGCACCAGGGACGCGAAATACGCCAAGGGGCTGGGCGGTTCAAAAGAAAAATCCATGCGCAACTCTATCGCAAATCAGCCAAATTGCGCAGGCCTAGCGCCGTAAAAATTGGCGCAAATTCAGGCCCAGCGCCAAGATACTGCCCAGGTACAAGAGCACGGCACCGGCCAATACTAAAGCCACCCACAGCACCCGCTGCAGCGGACCGCCGGGCATGTCCAACCAGGTAAACGCTTGCGCCGCCCAAGCCAGATAAGCACCCAAAGCCACACACGCAATCAGGACTTGCAGCGCAAAGCGGCCCCAGCCGGGCTGCGGCTGATAACTGCCCCGCGCCCGCAGCCCGCGCAATAGCCACAACGCATTGAGCAATGCGCCCAGCGAAATAGACAAGGACAAGGCCGCGTGACGGAAGTAAGGCACCAGCGCCCAGTTCAGTAGCTGCGTAATGATGAGCACGAGCACCGCAATGCGCACCGGCGTTTTCACGTCCTGGCTGGCGTAATAGCCCGGCGCCAGCACTTTGATTGCCACCAAGCCCACCAGGCCCACACCCCAACCGGTGAGGGCCAAGGCGGTTTGCTGCACATCAAAAGCGGTGAAAGCGCGGTAATGAAACAACACCGCGACCAAGGGCTGCGCGAACAACAAAAGCGCTACCGCACAAGGCGTGGCCAGCAAAACCACGATGCGCAAACCCCAGTCCAGCAGCGCGGAATAGTCGTCGGCATTGGCCGTGGCGCGCGCTGAGGCCAGCCGGGGCATCAGCACCACGCCCAGGGCCACGCCCAGCATGGCGGTGGGGAACTCCATCAAGCGGTCGGCGTAGCTAAGCCAACTAACGCTGCCAACGGCGAGGTGGGAAGCAATCTGGGTGTTAATGAGCAATGAAATTTGCGCCACGCTCACGCCTAGCAAGGCCGGGCCCATGAGGCGCAAAATCGTGCGCGTGCCGGGGTCGTTCCACGCGGCGCGTAGGGCCGACCAGCCCAAGCCCAGTCGCGGCAGCAAACCCAAAGCCGCTAACGCAGGTATTTGCAGGCCTAGCTGCAAGAGGCCACCGGCCATCACCCCCACCGCCATGGCAAAAATCGGCTCTATGCCTTGCGCGCCAAACCAAGGCGAAAGCCACCAAGCCGCCGCAATCGTGCTGACGTTAAGCAGCACCGGGGTGGCCGCTGGAATGGCAAAGCGCTTGTAGGTATTCAAAATCCCCGAGGACAGCGCTACCAGCGACATGCAGCCGATGTAGGGGAACATAAAGCGCGTCATCCACACCGCCGCATCAAAGCCCGCTGGTGGCAAGCCGCTGGCCATGGCCCAGACCATCCAGGGCGCGAGCAATACGCCTGCCACACACACCAGTACCATGGCCCAGGCCAGCAGCGTGGCTACTTGGTCGATCAGGATTTTGGTGGCGGCATCGCCGTTTTGCGCTTTGCTAGCGGCCAGCACCGGCACAAATGCCTGGCTGAAAGCGCCTTCGGCAAACATGCGGCGAAACAGATTGGGAATGCGAAAGGCGACGTTAAACGCGTCGGTGAGGGCGCTGGCGCCAAAGAGCGCTGCCATGAGGGTTTCGCGGAGCAGTCCGGTGACGCGCGAGGCCAATGTCCAGGCGGACACGGTAGAGGCGGACTTGAGGAGGCTCACGGCGGGAGTTTAGCCGCTAGCCCCTGCAAGGCTATAATGGTGGGCTTTGCTGGCAACATCCACAGACCACTAGGAAACACATTTATGGCATCCGGAAAACCCAAGAAAAAGAACCCGCGCTTAGCGTCGGGCCGCAAACGCGTCCGCCAGGACGTCAAAATCAATGCAGCCAACACCTCGCTGCGCTCCAAATACCGCACCGCGGTGAAGAACGTCGAAAAAGCCGTTCTCGCCGGTGACAAAACCAAAGCAGCCGAGTTGTTTGGCAAGATGCAGGCCGTGGTGGACACCATCGCCGACAAAGGTATCTTCCACAAGAACAAAGCCGCCCGCGACAAGAGTCGTTTGGCTACCAAGGTAAAAACCTTGGCCCTCGCCGCCTGATTCTTCAGGTGCACCGCCCGAATCCTCCCGCAGGATTCGCCGTTTGAATCGGGTGCGCTGCCAGCAAAGCAAAAAGCCGTCGCAAGACGGCTTTTTTGTGGGCGCAACATCGGCAACCCTTGGCTAAAGCGCGCTCAGCGGGGCCGCACCATCCGAAATAGCTGCTCCGGCCCGATGCTGAAATAGTCCGATGGGCCGCCGCCGCGCAGTATCGGGCGCGCTGCTGCCGTGTCGTAGATACCGCCTTGCAGGAGCGCGCTGTCGATATGCACTTTGACGACTTCGCCAAACACCATCCAGGTGTTCAGTTCCTCGCCCTGTGCCGAACGCAAGGGCATGTGCTGGCTGACTTTGCATTCAAAGCTGACCGGGCTTTGGGCCACACGCGGCGCCCTCACCAGGTCGGAAGGCAGCGGACTCAATCCGGCTAGGGCAAATTCATCCACTTCAGGGGCCACATGGGCGCAGGTCTGGTTCATGGCTTCGGCCAGGTCTTGGGTGGCCAGGTTCCAGACGAATTCGCCAGTTTCAATGGCATTGCGCACCGTGTCTTTGTAGCCCAGGCTGCTAAAGCCGATGATGGGCGGCACGTAGTTAAAAGCGTTGAAAAAGCTGTAGGGCGCCAGGTTCAACACGCCACTGAGGCCGCATGTGGAAATCCAGCCGATGGGGCGCGGGCCGACGATGGAGTTAAACGGGTCATGCGCCAGGCCGTGGCCCAGGCGGGGTTCGTAGGAGTGAATGCTTGTAGTCATTTATCAAGGGTGGCGAACGAGCGTATTTGCGCGGCGGGCTTGCTTATAGGAGAAGGTGGGGCCATGTGCGTCATGGTAGCGCCACTGCGCCAGGCCGGGTTGTGCGGACAAGCCGCGCCTTCAGCAGCCTGCGCGACGCCTATTTCGACAATTCCGGCGGCAAGCCCTCGCTGGTTTGCAAATCGTTATCGCGCGCGAAGTTGATGCAAAAGTCCCAGGCCATGACCTCGTGCTCGCGTAAATCGGGGTGGATGATGACGCATTTGGTGTCGCCGATGCTTGTCGGGATACACCAAGGCGAATAGCCCAAATGGCTGCCCGGCTGCGGGCCGCCGGGGCGGAATTGGCTCATCACCCCGGCCAGGCGCTCGGCCCAGTCGCTGGGGCGAAATGCCCGGCCCTGGCGCGTAAGGCCCAGGATGTAGATTTCTTTGGCGAGGGTGGTAGCCATGTGCTCGGGATGGGCCGCTGTCAGGGTGGCAGGCGGCAGGTTTGCATTCCTGCGGATCGCGGGCGTGTTGCACCGCACCAGGCAGTTTACCTGTTGCGTACGCGCATCAAGTTACACAATATGAACAATTGCAGGCCTGCGCCGCCAAAAGGCGCAGACTCTAAAATCTACCTTCAACGGCCCAACTTGCGTTGGGCTGATTGCTTTGTAGCACCGCGCTTTTGCATTTTTTCCCCGGAGTGAGCCCATGACCGCCCCCGCCTCCCCTTCAGCCGCCGCGTCCCCGCATGTGATGACGACCTATGGCCGTCTGCCCTTTGCACTTTCCCACGGCCAGGGCTGCCGCGTCTGGGATACCGAAGGCCGCGAGTACCTGGACGCGCTAGGCGGTATTGCCGTCAACACCTTGGGCCACAACCACCCAGACCTAGTGGCCGCTTTGCAAGACCAGGTGACCAAGCTGATCCACACCTCCAATTACTACCACGTGCCCTTGCAAGAAGCGCTGGCGGCCAAGCTGGTGGAGCTATCGGGCATGGAAAACGTGTTTTTTTGCTCCAGTGGCTTGGAGGCCAACGAGGCGGCGCTGAAACTGGCGCGCAAATTTGGCCATGACAAGGGCATCGATAACCCGCAAATCGTGGTCTATGACAAAGCCTTTCATGGCCGCAGCATTGCCACCCTGAGCGCTACTGGCAATCTGAAAGTGCAAGCCGGTTTTGGTCCGCTGGTGGAGGGATTTATCCGCGTGCCCTTGAACAATATCGACGCCTTAAAGGCCGCGACCGAAGGCAACCAGGACGTGGTGGCGGTGTTTGTGGAGGCGATTCAAGGCGAAGGCGGCGTCAACCCCTTGTACATGGATTATTTGCGCGATTTACGCGCCTTGTGCGATGCGCGCGACTGGTTGCTGATGATTGACGAAGTGCAATGCGGTATGGGGCGCACCGGCAAATGGTTTGCGCACCAATGGGCCGGTATCGTGCCCGATGTGATGCCGCTGGCCAAAGGCCTGGGTTCGGGCGTGCCGGTGGGCGCGATTGTGGCCGGGCCGCGCGCGGCCAAGGTGCTGGGCGTGGGCAACCACGGCAGCACTTTTGGCGGTAACCCACTGGCCATGCGCGCCGGGGTGGAAACCATACGCGTGATGGAGCGCGACGGCCTACTGGCCCATGCCGAAAGCGTGGGCGCGCACCTGAAAGCCTCACTGGCCAAGGGCTTGGTGCAGGAGTTGGCAGCGGGGACGGTCAAAGAAATTCGCGGCCAGGGCTTGATGTTGGGCATTGAGCTGTCCAAGCCTTGCGGAGCGCTGATGCAACAAGCGGCTGACAAGGGGCTGCTGATTAGCGTGACTGCCGACAGCGTGGTGCGCCTGGTGCCTTCACTGATTTTGACGGCCGCAGAGGCCGAGCAGATCGCATCTATTTTGTGCCCGCTGATCAGCGCGTTTTTGGCGGCCTGAGCACGCTGGAGTTTGCGCCCGGTCGGCTTATATATTTGGTAACCCCCTCATGCAACATTACCTGCAATTCAAAGACTTCAACGCCGACGAATACGCGTATTTGTTTGCACGGGCGGCGTTGATCAAGAAAAAATTCAAGGCCTATGAGAAGCACCACACCTTGGTAGACCGCACGCTGGCCATGATTTTTGAGAAGGCCTCCACGCGTACCCGTGTTAGCTTTGAAGCCGGCATGTACCAGCTGGGCGGCAGCGTGGTGCACCTGACCACGGGCGATAGCCAACTCGGGCGCGCCGAACCGATAGAAGACAGCGCCAAGGTGATCAGCCGCATGACCGACCTGGTGATGATCCGCACCTTTGAGCAAACCAAAATCGAGCGCTTTGCAGCCAATTCCCGCGTGCCGGTGATCAACGGGCTGACCAATGAATTTCACCCTTGCCAAGTGTTGGCAGACATATTTACCTATATCGAACACCGTGGCTCCATCGCCGGCAAGACTGTGGCTTGGGTGGGCGATGGCAACAACATGGCCAATACCTGGCTGCAGGCGGCCGATTTATTGGGCTTTACCGTGCATGTCAGCACGCCTAGCGGCTACGAGGTGAACCAGGCCGTGGCCGGGCTGCGCTCGGGCGACAGTTACCGCGTGTTCACCGACCCGCTGCAAGCCTGCCAAGGCGCGCATTTGGTGACGACCGATGTTTGGACCAGCATGGGCTATGA
>CAJBBZ010000202.1 GCA_903951445.1 uncultured beta proteobacterium | reverse complement strand
TCGGCCATTCCGGTGACCCAACCGGTGCGCATCAACGCGCCCAATTCGGTGTTTGCTTTAGGAAACGCCTTTTCTAAAGTCTGAGACCCAAAGCGCTATCGCCCTCTTGGGCCGCACATCCGCCTCCTGCTTATTTATTGATTGAACACCGACCGCTATGGACTCCACGCCCCACTTTCCGATTTACATGGACTACAGCGCCACCAACCCCTGCGACGAGCGGGTGGTAGACGCCATGGTGCCCTGGTTGCGCGCGCACTTTGGCAACCCTGCCTCTCGCAGCCACGCTTGGGGCTGGGAAGCCGAAGAGGCGGTGGAAAACGCACGCGGCCAAGTGGCGGCGCTGATAGGTGCGGACCCGCGTGAAATCGTCTGGACTTCAGGCGCTACCGAGTCCAACAACCTGGCCATCAAAGGCGCGGCGCATTTTTACAAGACCAAGGGCAAGCACCTGATTACCGTCAAGACCGAGCACAAAGCCGTGCTCGATACCTGCCGCGAACTGGAACGCCAGGGCTTTGAGGTGACGTACCTTGACGTTCAAGAAGACGGATTGCTGGACCTGGAAGTGTTCAAAGCGGCGATCCGCCCAGACACGATTTTGGCCAGCGTGATGTTTGTGAACAATGAAATCGGCGTGATTCAAGACATCAACGCCATCGGCACCATCTGCCGTGAAAAAGGAGTTATTTTTCATGTCGATGCCGCGCAGGCCACGGGCCGAATTGATTTCAATCTGGCCGACATGCCGGTTGATTTAATGAGCTTGACCTCGCACAAAACCTACGGCCCCAAAGGCATTGGCGCTTTGTTTGTGCGCCGTAAGCCGCGTATCCGCCTGGAAGCGCAAATGCATGGCGGCGGCCATGAGCGCGGCATGCGCAGCGGCACCTTGCCTACGCACCAAATCGTGGGCATGGGCGAGGCCTACCGCATTGCCAAAGAAGAAATGGCAGGCGAGAACATCCGCATTCGCGCTCTGCACGAGCGCATGTTGGCGGGCCTCAAAGATGTCGAGCAGGTCTTTATCAATGGCCATCTGGAAAAGCGCGTACCGCACAACCTGAACATGAGCTTTAACTATGTGGAAGGCGAGTCGCTGATGATGGGCATTAAAGGCCTGGCGGTGAGTAGCGGCTCGGCTTGTACCTCGGCCAGTCTGGAGCCCAGCTATGTGCTGCGCGCCTTGGGCCGCAGTGACGAATTGGCGCACAGTAGCTTGCGCATGACGATTGGCCGCTGGACTACCGAGGCTGAAATCGACTACGCGGTGGAGACCATCAAATTCCACGTCGCCAAACTGCGTGACTTGAGCCCTTTGTGGGATATGTACCAGGAAGGTATCGATATTTCCACCATCCAATGGGCCGCGCATTAAGCGTACAGGCTTCAATCTATATACAAAGAGGTAAACACAATGGCTTATTCCGACAAAGTGGTGGACCACTATGAAAACCCCCGCAACGTGGGCAGTTTTGATAAAGGCGACGACACCGTAGGCACCGGCATGGTGGGCGCACCGGCTTGCGGCGACGTGATGAAGCTGCAAATCAAGGTGAATCCGCTCACCGGCGTGATCGAAGACGCGCGCTTTAAAACCTATGGCTGCGGCTCGGCGATTGCGTCCAGCTCTTTGGTCACCGAATGGGTCAAGGGCAAAACCTTGGACGAAGCGGCATCGCTTAAAAACAGCGAAATCGCGCAAGAACTGGCTTTGCCGCCAGTCAAGATCCACTGCTCCATCCTGGCCGAAGACGCCATCAAGGCGGCGGTCGATGATTACAAGAAAAAACACCTGAACTGATATGCCAGTTTCACTGACTGAGGCCGCAGCGCGCCACGTGACCCGCTACCTGACCAAGCGGGGCAAAGGCGTAGGCGTGCGCCTGGGTGTGCGCACCACCGGCTGCTCGGGCCTGGCTTACCAACTCGAATATGTGGATGAACTCAGCAGCGAAGACATTGTGTTTGAAGGACACGGTGTGAAGGTGCTGGTGGACCCCAAAAGCCTGGCCTATATCGATGGCACCGAGTTGGACTTTGTGCGTGAGGGATTGAACGAAGGCTTTCGCTTCAACAACCCCAACGAGCGCGACAAATGCGGCTGCGGTGAGTCCTTCCGCGTGTGAACCTCCAATCCAATGATTTCGAACTGTTTGGCCTGACCCAGCAGTTTGCGCAAGAGCGCAGCGCCTTGGATGCGCGCTGGAAAACCTTGCAAGCCCAGGCCCACCCCGACAAATTTGCCGCCCAAGGCGCGGCGGCCCAGCGCCTGGCCATGCAGTGGTCGGTACGCATTAACGAGGCCTATCAGCGCCTGAAAAACCCCCTGCAACGCGCCGCGTATTTGTGCGAGTTGCAAGGCGCGCCCATCCAAGCGCACAGCAACACCGCCATGGCGCCTGCTTTTTTGATGCAGCAAATAGAGTGGCGCGAGGCCCTAGACGAGGCCCGCAGCGTGGCCGACTTAGACGCCCTGGCCGCTTCGGTAGACTCGACGCAAAACGACTTGCTGGCACAGTGTGCCCAAGCACTGGACGATCGGCAGGACTATCCCGCTGCCGTGCCCCTGGTGCGCAGCCTGATGTTTATTGAAAAATTCCGCCACGACCTGGACGCGCGCTTTGACGCGCTGAGCTAATTCTTTTATGGCCTTGCTCCAAATTTCTGAACCGGGCCAATCGCCCAATCCGCACGAGCGGCGTATTGCCGTTGGCATCGACCTGGGCACCACGCATTCGTTGGTGGCTGCGGTGCGCAACGGCGTGGCCGAATGCCTGCCCGATGCCGCTGGCGCCGTCTTGCTACCCAGCGTGGTGCGCTACCTGGACGCGCAGCGCCGCCAGATAGGGCAGGAGGCTTTGCAGCAGCAAAGCGCGGACCCCGGCAACACGATAGCCTCTGTCAAGCGCTTGATGGGCCGGGGCCTGGCGGACATCGCAGATGCGGCCCGTTTGCCATATGCCTTGGTCGATGCGCCGGGCATGGTCAAGGTGCGCACCATTGCCGGTGAAAAAAGTCCGGTGGAAGTGAGCGCCGAAATTTTGGCGACCCTGCGTTTCCGCGCCGAAGACAGTTTTAACGACGATATTTTCGGTGCGGTAATTACCGTGCCGGCGTATTTTGATGACGCGCAGCGCCAGGCTACCAAAGACGCGGCGCAACTGGCGGGCTTGAATGTGTTGCGCCTGATCAATGAGCCCACGGCTGCGGCAATTGCCTATGGCTTGGACAACGCCAGCGAGGGCGTGTATGCGGTCTATGACCTGGGAGGCGGCACCTTTGATATATCCATTTTGCGCTTGTCCGCAGGCGTGTTTGAGGTGCTAGCTACCGGCGGCGATTCGGCTTTGGGTGGCGATGACTACGACCGCGCTTTGGCCGACTGGATCGTCGCGCAATCCGGCGTGGCCGTGCAGGGCATGGAAGACCAGGCTTTGTTATTGCAAGCAGCGCGTGCCTGCAAAGAGGCTTTGTCGGATGAAGACATTGCGCCCGTGGAGTTAAGCCTGGAGGCAGGGCGTATTGACTTGTCGGTGAACCGCGCCCAATTCGAAGCGGCTACGCAGCCTTTGACGGCACGCACCTTGCAAGCGGTGCGCAAAGCCTTGCGCGATGCGCGTTTGCAAACCACGGATATTCAAGGTGTAGTGCTGGTGGGCGGATCTACGCGCATGCCCCAGGTGCGCGCAGCGGTGGCAGAGTTTTTCGGGCAAGCGCCCTTGACCAATCTCAACCCCGACGAAGTAGTAGCCCTGGGCGCAGCGATTCAGGCCAACCAATTGGCCGGTAACAACCCCTCAGGTAATTTATTGCTGCTCGAGGTGATTCCGCTGTCGCTAGGCATAGAGACGATGGGCGGTTTGGTAGAGCGCATCGTGCCGCGCAACCAGACGATTCCCACTGCCATGGCGCAGGACTTCACCACCTACCAAGACGGGCAGATTGCATTGGCGCTGCATGTGGTGCAAGGCGAGCGCGACTTGGTGGCCGATTGCCGTAGCCTGGCGCGCTTTGAGTTGCGCGGCATCCCGCCCATGGTGGCCGGTGCGGCGCGCATCCGCGTTACCTTTACCGTCGATGCCGATGGGCTGCTGCATGTGGGCGCGCGCGAGCAAGTCAGCGGTGTCGAGGCGCAAATTGATGTCAAACCCTCGTATGGCTTAAGCGACGATCAAATCGCGCGCATGCTGCAAGAAAGTTTTAGCACCGCGCAAGTGGATATGCGCGCCCGCGCGCTGGTCGAGGCGCGTGTGGATGCGCAGCGCCTGGTGCTGGCTACGCAAAGCGCTTTGAAGGCGGATGGCGACTTGCTCAGCGCGCAAGAGCGCGCCGATGTGGATGCCGCGATAGCCGCTTTGCTGGCATCCGCGCAAGGCGACGACGCGGCGCAAATAGAAGCGGTGAGCAAACAACTGGCCCAAGTGACCGAAGCCTTTGCCGCTCAGCGCATGAACCGCGGCATTGCCCAGGCTTTGTCCGGCCACACTTTGGACTCGCTGCAAGACAGCTTTAAAACTTAAACCCCCGGCTATGCCCATCATTCACATACTGCCCCATTCCGAATACTGCCCCGCAGGCGCCCAGGTGCGCGCTGCCGCAGGCACCACGATTTGCGAGGCCTTGCTGGAAAACGGCATCGCCATCGAGCACGCTTGCGACATGAGCTGCGCCTGCACCACCTGCCACGTCATCGTGCGCGAAGGCCTGGCCTCGCTCAACGAGGCCGAAGAAACCGAAGAAGACTTGCTAGACCGCGCCTGGGGCTTGGAGCCAAATTCGCGCTTGTCCTGCCAGGCCATCGTCAGCAACAAAGACCTGGTGGTGGAGATTCCCAAATACTCCATTAACCACGCCAAAGAAAACCACTAAGCCATGCGCCAGGTATTTTTAGACACCGAAACTACCGGCTTGTTTGCCGAGCAGGGCGACCGTGTCATTGAAATCGGCTGCGTGGAGTTGGTCAACCGCAAGCTCACCGGCAATAAGCTACATCTGTACGTCAACCCCGAGCGCGATAGCCATGAAGAGGCCCTGAAAGTGCACGGCATCCGCAACGAGTTTTTGCTGGACAAGCCCAAGTTCGCGCAAGTGGCTGACGAAGTATTGGCCTTTATCCAAGGCGCCGAACTCATCATCCACAACGCGCCCTTTGATATTGGTTTTTTAAACCGCGAGCTGTCTTTGCTGGCCAAGCCGCCGCTGCACACTTGCGTGAGCGGCGTCATAGACACCTTGCTCATGGCCAAGGAAATGTTTCCTGGCAAGCGGAACAGCCTGGACGCTTTGTGCGCGCGGCTGGAGGTGGACAACAGTGGCCGCCAGTTGCACGGCGCATTGCTGGATGCCGAATTGCTGGCCGAGGTGTACATCAATATGACGCGCGGGCAAGATGCTCTGCTGATGGACAGCCGCAGCGACACCGGCGCACAGGCCGCAGGCAGCCGGGTCGATTTCGCTACCTTGTCTCTGCCAGTGCTGGCGGCGACCGAGCAAGAATTACAAGCCCATGCCAAGGTGCTGGCCGAAATAGACAAGGCCAGCGCGGGCAAGACCGTCTGGGCGCGCGCCGAATCAACCGTATAATTGTTGGCTTTCCTGACCAGTTTCAGGGCGGTTAGCTCAGGGGTAGAGCACCACATTCACACTGCTTAATTGCCGAATTTTTTGTGTCAAAAAAGTTGAGAAATTTCTTTTTAAATTCAAGCACTTGCAACGTAAAGTTAAAGTGATTTAAGAAGAAAAAAGTAGTAAAGTCCGACTATACTACTCGTCATAGATTTTTCTATGTCTTTTCTTAGATTTTGGGTACAGAAAAGTAGGTAGTTTTGAATGTGGCGGTGATATTTAAGTCACTGAAGCAGTTGAGTAAAAAGCTTGGTGCGTCAAAGTAGCAAGCAGCAAAGAATCTGGGTCGTTAACTCAGCGGTAGAGTGCCACCTTCACACGGTGGAAGCCAGTGGTTCGATCCCACTACGACCCACCAGATCAAAAAAGCACTGATGAACTCAGTGCTTTTTTTTGTTCCAAGCGCTAGCAACTCGTTTGAAAAAACGTATAAATTTTTTAGCCCTACAAGCAATAAATCCGCTGCCCAGCTACTCAGCCCAGCCCTCATGCGTAAAAGTGCGCTGTAGGGCTTTTTTGATGCCCGCACGCTTTGCCCGATTGGGTCCTGCGTCCGTAAAAAATTGGGCTACGAAAAATTTAGGTGAAGTACTTTTCAATTCAGGGTGGTGATTTCTACTCGGTACCCACCACCCGAAGCGCTATTCCCAAGGACGTGGTCTGCGCTTGCTTTGCAGCTCGCCAATATTCATCTCGCCTTGCAGCGGAGCAGCGTAGAAACGATCAATCATTTCAGGACTGGTTCGTGCGTTCCTCGCGAGCGTCAGCGTGTCCACTGTTCTGCCGAACATCAATCTAAACATGATGCTGCTGTGACGCAGGCTGTAGAGGCTTCGAGGCTCGCCAACGTTGCTGACTTTTAAACCTGTTGCATCAAGCACGATGTCAAACTGCTTGGCAAGTGATTTGATAGCGTTGTCTCGCGACTTGGCTTGAGTCATGAACACGTAGTCTGTTGGTTCAACTGGTCTGCCTAGTTCAACTTCCTGTCTGCGGCAGATGCGTTCATAGACTTTGATGTTGATTTCCATCCAATCTTGACCCCAGTTTTCCATTCAAACCTGACCCCACTCTTTGCAGTTTAACGCCCTGCAATTAGGCTGTGGATAAGTCTTAGTTTCACTCTA
>CAJBBZ010000201.1 GCA_903951445.1 uncultured beta proteobacterium | reverse complement strand
GTCCACATCCAGCATGACCCGCAGGCCGCGAATCACTTGGATACGGCTTTCAATACGCGGCACCAGTTGTGTGTTGTTCGCAATCATGGTCGTGGCCTTTTCATGTTTCTAGCCTTGCCCCACGCTCGTGACCGCCACCACGGGGAAAATGCGTCCAGCTCAAATGTCGCATCAGTGGTGCGACTTTCTCTGTATCCGGGAAAGCCACTGCAAACTGCAACATACGGCGCAGATTTTTGGCTTCAAAGCCACGGCCAAACTCTTGCGCCAGTTGCTCCCCCACGCGCTTGATCAACTGGTCGCCATACTTGGCGCGGTCAGCGCCGCCCAGCACTTCAGTGCGCAGCCTTTGGCCCACATGCCAATACAGCCGCGTTAGCTCCGCATTCACTGCTCCGGCCAGGCGCTGGCGGCTGTTGGCTATCAGAGTGCGCAGTTCGGCGTGCAACGCGTCTGCCGATGTGCCTATCGCCGGAATCAATGTCGCCATGGATGCAATGCCGCCCCTGTAAGCCCGCAGGGTCAAGTGCCCAGTGTGCGGATGTCGTCATCATATCCACCAAGCTAGCGTAATTTTTAATGGTTGCCAAAAGTTGCGCACCTGAGTGTGCTGGCCCCCAAGGTGGCGGCGCTAAGGCCTTGCGTTAGTCGTAGGCAATCACCGCCTGCCCCGCGCCCTTGATCACGCGCAGCGCTTTGATGGTGCCGGCCAGCAGCGGCGCGAGGTTGATTCAGGTCTAAAGCGACTGCGCCAGCAAGCGCCGCGCCGCCTCCAGCGCCTCTGGCGTATCCACATCGTGGATGCAACCGGCATCATCGACGGGCAGCGCATAGGGCGCGTGCGCTTGCAGCACAGCGCGTGCCCCTTGGTCGCCGGTCAAGGCCATTAATTCCGGGCCGCATGTGGCGGCAAAGCCCACGGGGTGGCCACGCTGGCCCTGGTACACCGCTTGCACTACCGTGTGATGGGTTAAGGCCTGGGCCACGGCGCGTAAGGTGGCGGGCTGCACCAAGGGCAAATCGGCGGGCAATACCAGCCAGCCTGCGGCCTGGGCACAGGCGCGCACACCGGTGGCAATGCTGTCGCCCATGCCGGGCAGCGCGATGTGGGCGGTGTGCGCGGCTTCGACCACATGAAAAGGCAGGCCGCTGGCTTGGACCGCTGCGATGGTGTGTTCGCGCACGCTAAGCGCGCCTAAAAGCGCTTGCAACTTGTCCTTGCCACCGCTGGCAGCCCGAAAACGCGCGCTGCGGCCAGCGGCCAGCACGATAACGGTAGGTAAAGACTTGGACATCAAGGCGCGAAAACTCACTTAAAAGGCGTAAAAAACCCTGCAATGGAGCGCATTCTGACGCGCAATGGCTTAACGCATGTGTTTTGCCAAGAATTCAAACAAGGCACATTCAAAAAATTCACAGGTGCTATTGCGCGACCCCGCTACCATTGCACGCATGCCCGCATATTCGCAAGTGCTGGACGACATTGTCCAGCGCATATCCCACGCCCGCTCTGTGCCAGCCCACAGCCGCAAGCCTTTGCGCGTGCGTGGTGGTGGCAGCAAGGATTTTTTCGGCGCGCATTTGCATGGGGATTTGCTGGAGACCCGGGGCCTGCAGGGCATCGTCAGCTACGAGCCGACCGAGCTGGTAGTGACGGTGCGAAGCGGCACGCGCTTGAGCGAACTAGAAGCTCTGCTGCAAGAGCGCAACCAATGCCTGCCGTTTGAGCCGCCGCATTTTGGCCTTGCCGGCGCCACGGTGGGCGGCCTTGTGGCCAGCGGCCTGAGCGGCCCCAGCCGTGCCAGTGTGGGTGCGACGCGCGACTTTGTACTCGGGGCGCGTTTTATCAACGGGCTGGGTGAGCACCTGACTTTTGGCGGCCAGGTCATGAAAAACGTGGCTGGCTATGACGTCAGCCGGGTGTTGGCCGGTAGCTGGGGCACCTTGGGCCTGATTACCGAGGTTTCACTCAAGGTGCTTGCGTTTGCGCCTTGCGAGGCCAGCCTGGTCTGCACACTGGGGCAACCAGAGACTTTGCAGTTGCTGCACCGCTGGGGCGGCCAGCCCCTGCCCCTCAATGCCAGTTGCTGGCAGTGCGATTCTGGTGCCAGCAGCGGGCGCCTGACGGTGCGCTTGCGCGGCGCCCAAGCCGCCGTGCGGGCGGCCTTGCCCAAAATGCAGGCCGATGTAGAGGCCCAGGGCGGACAGGCGCAGCCAGCAGACGCCGAGGCCGCCATGTTTTTCTGGGACGCGATGCGCAACCAGCAACACGCGTTTTTTACCCGACCGGGCGAGAACGACTGCCTGTGGCGCCTGTCGGTGGCGCAAACCACCCCGGTGCTGGATCTTCCCTATGCCCAGTGCGTGGAATGGCAGGGCGCGCAGCGCTGGGTCTGGGCGCCCGCCTCTGCCGCAAGCCAATTGCATGCGCTAGCCGCTCAAGCCGGAGGGCATGCCAGCTTGTTTCGCCGGCCTGCGGGCGCACTGGCCGACTCCGATGCGGGTGCTACCGTATTTGCGCCGCTAGACGCGACGCAGCAGCGTATCCAAACCGCTTTGCAAGCCGAATTTGACCCCGATGGCGTGTTTAATACTGGCCGCCTGCACTCCCCGGCCTGAACCCCACCCGCCATGCAAACCACGCTCTCCCCCGAATACACCAACACCAGCGACGGCAAAGCCGCCGAGGCGATTGTGCGCAACTGCGTGCACTGCGGTTTTTGCACTGCCACCTGCCCCACCTACCAATTGCTTGGCGACGAACTGGACGGGCCGCGTGGGCGTATTTACCTGATCAAGCAGGTGCTCGAAGGCGCCGAGCCCACGCGCAAAACCCAGCAACACCTGGATCGCTGCCTGACCTGCCGCAACTGCGAATCCACCTGCCCCAGCGGCGTGGAGTACGGCCACTTGATAGATATTGGCCGCAAGCTGGTCGATGCCAAAGTGCCGCGGCCAGCTGGTGAAGAAGCCATGCGCTGGGCTTTGAAAGAAGGCCTGAACTCGCCGCTGTTTGCCCCGGCTATGAAACTGGGGCAGGCGGTGCGCGGCTTCTTGCCCGATGCGCTCAAGGCCAAAGTGCCGCAAGCGCGCAGCGCTGGGGCTTGGCCCACGCTTAGCCACGTACGCAAAGTGTTAATGCTGGCCGGTTGCGTGCAGCCGTCCATGAGCCCCAATATCAACAGCGCCACCGCGCGCGTGCTCGATGCCTGTGGCATCCAAACCATCGTGGAGCCGCTGGCCGGTTGCTGCGGTGGCGTCAAATTCCATTTGAACGACCAAGACGCGGCCCTCGTGCAAATGAAAAACAATATCGACGCCTGGTGGCCGCATGTGGCAAGTGGCGTGGAGGCCATCGTGATGAATGCCTCGGGCTGCGGCGTCACGGTCAAAGACTACGGCCACGTACTGCGCGACGATGCGGCCTACGCCGAACGCGCGCAACGCATTAGCGAACTGACCAAAGACCTGAGCGAGTTATTGCCGGACCTGCTACCAGTGCTAAAAGAACGCATCGCGCCGCAAAAAGCCCAGGCCCAGGGCATGATGGCTTTTCACCCGCCTTGCACTTTGCAACACGGCCAGCAGCTCAAGGGCGGCGTGGAACAGCATTTGAATGCGCTGGGTTTTCAACTGCAAGTCGCCAACAACGAAGCCCATTTGTGCTGCGGCTCCGCAGGTACCTATAGCGTGCTACAGCCGGTGCTGGCCACCCAACTGCGCGACCGCAAGCTGAATAACTTGCAGGACTTGCAGCCGCAAGCCATTCTGAGCGCCAACATCGGTTGCATCACCCATCTGCAAAGCGGCACGCGGGTGCCGGTGCGGCATTGGGTGGAGATGGTGGATTCGGCGCTTGGCGCCGCTTAGACGCAAGCGCCGAGAACTACTCCACCACCCCGCGCAGTGCCACGCTGCGCCTGCGTAGCATCTCCAAGGTCAGTAGCATGGCGATCGCAAACAGGATGAGCATGAAGGCAGCGGACAAGATGGTGGGCGAGAGTTGTTCGCGCAGGCCGGTCCACATTTGACGCGGTAGCGTGGTTTGCTCGGGGCCGCCCAGAAAGAGCACCACCACCACTTCGTCAAAAGAGGTGGCAAATGCAAACAAGGCGCCCGATAGCACACCGGGCCACACCAGAGGCAGCATGACGCGTCTAAAGGCCTCGATTTGCGACGCACCCAAGCCGCGCGCGGCGCGCATCAGGTTCATATCAAAACCGCCCAAGGTGGCGGTAACCGTAATCACCACAAAAGGCATGCCCAGCACCGCATGCACCAGCACGATACCCAGCAAATTATTGGCAATGCCCAGCTTGGAGAAAAACAGATAAGAGCCAACGGCCAGCACCACCACGGGCACGATCATGGGCGATACCAGCACGGCCATCAGCAAGCGTTTGCCCGGCAGGTTGTGGTGGTTCAAGCCG
>CAJBBZ010000200.1 GCA_903951445.1 uncultured beta proteobacterium | reverse complement strand
TGAACTGGCTGGCCAGCCCTTTAACTTAAGCAGCCCCAAACAAATCGGCGAGATATTTTTCGTCAAGCTAGGCCTGCCGGTGGTGAAGAAAACCGCCACTGGCGCGCCCAGCACCGACGAAGAGGTGCTAGAAAAACTGGCCGAAGATTTTCCGCTGCCCGCCAAAATTTTGGAGCACCGGGGCTTGTCCAAACTCAAGGGCACCTACACCGACAAACTGGCCCAACTGGCCTTGCCGCGCACCGGGCGGGTCCATACCCACTATGCGCAAGCGGTGGCTGTTACGGGGCGTTTGTCCAGCAACGACCCGAACTTGCAAAACATTCCCATCCGCACCCCCGAGGGCCGCCGCGTGCGCGAAGCCTTTGTCGCGCCGGCGGGCAGTGTGATCGCCAGCGCCGATTACAGCCAGATCGAGTTGCGCATCATGGCGCATATCAGCGGCGACGAGGCGCTTTTGCAGGCCTTCCATCAGGGGCTGGACGTGCACCGCGCTACCGCTGCGGAGGTTTTTGGGTTGGCGCTGGACCAGGTCAGCAGCGAGCAGCGCCGCTATGCCAAGGTGATTAACTTCGGCTTGATATACGGCATGAGCGCCTACGGCTTGGCGCGCAATTTGGGCATCGACAACACCGCTGCGAAAAACTACATCGAGCGCTACTTTGCGCGCTTTGCCGGTGTCAAGCGCTATATGGACGATACCCGCGCGCAGGCCAAAGCCCAGGGCTATGTGCAAACCGTGTTCGGGCGGCGCTTGTATTTGCCGGAAATCAATTCACCCAATGGCCAGCGCCGCGCCGGGGCTGAACGCGCCGCTATCAATGCGCCAATGCAGGGCACGGCAGCGGATTTGATCAAGCTCAGCATGGTGCATGTGCAGCGCGCGTTGGACGCGGGTGGCTACGGCACCCGCATGATCATGCAGGTGCACGATGAACTGGTGTTTGAAGTGCCCCAGGCCGAAGTGGACTGGCTGCGCACCGAGATACCGCGCCTTATGGCGGCGGTGGCGCAGCTCAAAGTGCCGCTGCTGGCTGAAGTGGGCGTGGGGGCTAACTGGGACCAGGCGCATTAATACGCGCTGATGAACACGCGCTGATTTTTGGCTGTTGCACAATACCCGCTGCCAAGGGGCGAGGGCGTGCCAAGGTGAGCCCGAGGCGCTTTGCCCCGAGAAGAGAACGACAAAAGGACCGTGTGTGATTATTTTTGCGATAGTGGTCGGCACGCTGTGCGCGGGCATAGGCAGTGTGTGGGTCGCAGCGGCCCTGAGCTTTGGCGTACTAGCGCGCTATACCCAGCACATGCTGAGCATGGCGGCCGGGGCTTTGCTGGCCACGGCCTTCATGCATTTACTGCCCGAAGCCTTTGAAAGCCAGGCCGGAGCGCATGATTTGTTTATGACCTTGCTCATCGGGCTGGTGTTTTTCTTTTTGCTCGACAAAGCCGAGTTGTGGCACCACGGCCATGAACATGGTGCGCACGCGCATGCCCCCGCTGGCCGGGTAACTGCGCAAACCGCCAGCGCTGCACAGGCCCATACTGGCACGCACGAACATGATCACGGCCATGACCAAGGCCATGAAAATCACCATCGCCACGACCACGCGTCTGGCCATGTTGCTGGCCACAGCCACGCCGGCGGCAGTTGGGCGGTGCTGGCGGGGGACAGCGTGCATTGCTTTGGCGACGGAGTGTTAATCGCCTCGGCCTTTATGGCCGATATTCGCCTGGGCATGATCGCCTCGGTGGCCGTGCTGGCCCACGAGGTACCGCACCACATGGGCGACTTGGTGATCTTGCGCGCTGGCGCCACAGACCGTCAGGCGGCGCTGATCAAGGTGTCCATGGCCGGTTCGGTCACTGCGTTGGGTGGTTTGTTGGGTTATTGGCTGGTGGAGCAATTGCAGGGGTATTTGCCATTTTTCTTGGTGATCGCCTCTAGCAGTTTTGTGTACGTGGCCCTGGCCGACTTGATTCCGCAATTGCAAAAACGCCTGGGTGGCTGGCAAACCGCTGCGCAAATTGCTTGGCTTTTGGCCGGCATTGGCTTGGTCACGGCAGTCAGTAACTTGGCACATGGCAGCTAAGCGCTTACGTCGTAGTGGGTCCTTAGGATGCGCTGGCTGGAAAGCCCTTTTGGGTAGCCATTAACCGCCAATGGCCGAAAATAGAGCATATTTACTGGAACCCAGGCTTGCGTTTAGCGGTTTGCCGCAGCCCCCTAGTCTTGAACATTGTGATTGAATGAAGCATTTGCAGAACAGCGCGCGGTCCACCCGCTCATGCGCCATCGCCCTCAGTGCCGCCGCACTTTTACTCACGGCCTGCACCTTGCCGCAGCAACCGAGCGCACCGGTCGCGCCAGTGGTGGCGCAATGGCAAGCCCCCTTGCCACACCAGGGCAACACCCGCGCTTTGCAGGAATGGTGGCAAGCCCAAGCGGATCCTTCTCTGCTGCGTTTGCAGGACGCAGCCCAAAACGCCAGCCCTAATCTGTCGCTTGCTCTCTCTGCAATCGCCCAAGCCCGGGCTAGCAGCGCCTCCGCCCGCGCGACTTTGCTGCCCCAGGTGGGCGCCGGTGTGTCGCTGAGCCGGGGCGAGAGCCAGCCCGACATGGGCGTGACCAGCACTGCTACCGCGTCCTTGCAGGCGAGTTGGGAAATCGATCTGGTGGGCGCCAACCAATTGGTCAAAGACGGTGCGCTGGCCCAATTGCAGTCCAGCCAAGCGCAATGGCACGATGCCCGCGTGGCCCTGGCCGCCGAAGTGGCCCATGCGTATTACGGCGCGCGCGCCTGCCAGCCTTTGACCGAGAACGCGCGGACGATCAGCCAGTCGTTTGACGAAACCGTGCGGCTATACGGCCAGCTTTTGGCTGCCGGTATGGTGCCTGCGGCCAACCTGGCCATGGCGCGCTCAGCGGCCGCCGATGCACGCAGCCGCTGGTTAGAGCAAAGCGCGCAATGCGATCTGGGCATCAAAGCCCTGGTCGCGCTGTCAGCCCTGCCCGAGGCGCAGGTGCGCGGCTTGGTACGCGCAGGCAGCGCGGTGCAGGACGCCCCGGCCTTGGCCCTGGCCAGCCTGCCCGCGCAAACCATCGCCCAGCGCCCGGATGTGTTTGCTGCCGAGCGCGATGTCTTCAAGGCCGCTGCCCTGGTGGCTGGCGCCCAGGCGCAGCGCTGGCCCCGGCTGACGATCAACGGCTCTATCGGGCCTGCGCAATTCGGTATCGGGGGCGTGGATAAAAACCTGACGACCTGGTCTTTGGGGCCGGTGTCTTTGGTGGTTCCGGTGTTTGATGCGGGTCAGCGCCAGGCCAATATCGAAGCGGCACAATCCAACTTTGACAGCAAAGTGGCGATGTACCAGGCGCGTGTGCGCGCCGCAGTGCGCGAGGTGGAAGATGCGCTGGTGCAATTGCAATTGAACGCGGGCCGCAGCGAACAGGCGCAGCGCAGCCACAACAACGCAAAGCAAGTGCTTGATGCCGTGCTGGCACGCCAACGCCAAGGCATGGCCACCGGCTTGGAAATTCAAGACGCGCGCCGTGGACTGCTGGCCGCCGATGCGCAGCGCACCGGTTTGCAATGGGAAGCCCGGCGGGCCTGGGTGGCCCTCTACCGCGCTGCCGGTGGTGGCTGGGACAGCACCAGCGCTGGTTTCGGACCGGCCACCGTGTTACAGCCCGCGCCAAACGAAACGAATCCATAAGACTGAAAGTTAAGACGTATGCATTTGTCTGTTCCCCCATTTTTATTGCCTCGCTTGCGCGCTCGCGCGCCCCTTGCAAGGCTGAAGGAAGCGTTACACAAAACCATGCACGTCATTGCGAGCGCAGCGAAGCAATCCACTTTGGTTGGTGCGTCAAGCCTATGTGGATCGCCGCGTCGCTACGCTCCTGGCGATGACGGGTTGATGCAGACGTTCGCTACAGTCTTGCCCCTTGGCTTGCTGCTCTGCGCGCTGGCCCTATCGGGCGCGCATGCGGCTGATGCCCCGGTGGCAGCCAAACCGGCATTGACCGTCAGCACCACCCGCGTGCAAAAAACCATGTTGCCTTTGACCTTGGTGGCCAACGGCAATGTGGCCGCCTGGCAAGAGGCCAGTGTCTCCGCCGAAGTGGGTGGTTTGCGCATTGCCGACCTCATGGTCAATGTGGGCGATGTAGTGCAAGCAGGCCAGTTGCTGGCGCAGTTGTCCGCTGATAGCGTGCAGGCCGATGTGGCCTTGGCGCGCGCCCAATTGGCTGAAGCCCAGGCCGCGGCCAATGATGCAGGCATCAACGCCGACCGCGCGCGTGCCCTGCAAAACGACAGCGCCCTGAGCGCCCAACAAATCAGCCAGATGCTCAGCGCAGAGCAAATGGCCAAAGCGCGCTTGGAAGCGGCTAAAGCGGGCCTGGATAGTCAGTTACTACGCCTGAAGCACACGCAAGTTATTGCGCCTGATAGCGGCACCATCATTACCCGCAATGCAGCCCTCGGTGCAGTGGTTGCGCCTGGCAGCGAGTTGTTCCGCATGCTGCGCCGCAGCCGCCTCGAGTGGCGTGCCGAGCTGACGGCCCATGAGTTGGCGCGTGTGGTGGTGGGCGCCAACGCACGCATCACAGCGCCGGGCGGTGGCCAGTGGCAAGGCAAGGTGCGCATGCTCTCGCCCACGGTGGATGCGCAAAGCCGCGTCGGCCTGGTCTATGTGGATTTGATGGGCCCGGTGGATAGAAACGCCGCATCGCTCAAGCCGGGCATGTATGCGCCGGGCGAATTTGTGTTGGGCCAAACCCCGGCCCTGACGGTGGCCCAGCAAGCCGTGGTGGTGCGCGATGGATTTAGCTATTGCTTTCGCCTGCAAAACGATGGCCGGGTGACGCAAACGCGTATCAGCACCGGCAGGCGCGCCAACACTGCGGCTGGCCCAGTGATTGAGGTGCTTGACGGCCTGGAAGCCGATGCGCTGGTGGTGTCTTCGGGCGCGGGCTTTTTGCGCGATGGCGATAGCGTCAAAGTAGCCACGCCCGCAGTCGCACCAGCAGCCGCACCCACTGCGCCCGCCAGTGCGGCGCGACCCGCAGCCAGCGCAGCGTCGAAATAAGGGGCGGGTGTGAATTTTTCGGCTTACTCGATTAGGAACCCGATCCCGGCGATCATGCTGTTCGCCCTGCTGACGCTGGCCGGTTTGCTGGCCTTTCGCGGCAGCGTGGTGCAGGACTTCCCGGATATTGAATTACCCATCGTGACGGTGGAGGCGGGCTTGCCCGGCGCAGCGCCTGCGCAAATGGAAACCGAGGTGGCGCGCAAGATAGAAGACGCAGTCGCCACGCTGGCCAGCGTGAAAAATGTGTACACCACGGTGCTGGACGGCAGCGCGGTGGTGACGGTGGAGTTTGTACTCGAAAAGCCGATCAACGAAGCGGTCAATGAAGTGCGTGATGCGGTGGCCAGTGTGCGCGCCGATTTGCCCTCGGAGTTGCGTGATCCATCGGTGACCAAGGCGTCGACTGCGGGCCGTGTGGTGCGCACCTATACCGTGCAGGCCTCAGGCAAACCGGGCATGCAACTGCGCGACGACGAGGCGATTAGTTGGTTTGTGGATAACACGGTGAACAAACGCTTGCGCGGGGTGCCCGGCGTGGGCGCTGTGAAGCGACTCGGTGGCGTCTACCGCGAGGTGCGCGTGGAGCTCGATACCGCCCGCATGGCGGCGCTGGGCGTGTCGGCTTTGGATGTGTCACGCCGCCTGAAGGTGGTGCAGGTCGAGGCGCCGGGCGGGCGTGGTGATGTCAGCGGTGCCGAGCAATCGGTACGCACCATTGCCACGGTGCAAAGCGCGCAAGAGTTGGCGCAGCTGGACTTGCCGCTGCCCGACGGCCGCCATGTGCGCTTGGAGCAAATTGCCAAGGTCATGGACACGGTCAGCGAAGCGCGAGCGATAGCCACGCAAGACGGCGCCAAAGTGGTGGCCTTTGAAATTTTCCGCAGCAAAGGCGCTAGCGAAGTGGCGGTGGCCGAAGGCGCGCGCCAGGTAGTGGCCAAGTTGCAGGAAGAAAACCCAGACTTGCGCATCGACGCGATTATTGACAACGCGCAGCCGGTGCAAGAAAACTTCAAAGGCTCTATGGAGCTGCTCTATGACGGCGCGCTCTTGGCGATCTTGGTGGTGTGGCTATTTCTGCGCGATTGGCGCGCCACCTTTGTGGTGTCCACCGCTTTGCCGTTGTCCATCATTCCCACGTTTTTGGGCATGCAGTATTTTGGCTACACGCTCAATACCGTGACGCTCTTGTCGCTGGCCTTGGTGGTCGGTGTGCTGGTCGATGATGCGATTGTGGAGATTGAAAACATCGCCCGCCATTTGCGCATGGGCAAGTCGCCGTTTCAGGCGGCGATGGAAGCGGCCGACGAGATTGGTATGGCGGTGATTGCCACCACGTTTGCGCTGGTGGCCGTGTTCTTGCCCACGGCCTTCATGGGTGGCGTGCCGGGCTTGTTTTTCAAGCAATTTGGTTGGACGGCGGTGCTGGCGATTTTGGCCTCGCTGATGGTGGCGCGCCTGCTCACGCCCATGATGGCGGCGTATATGTTGCGGCCCGCGCGCACGCTTGACGGCGCACCCGTGTTGGTGGAGCCACCCGATGGCCCCATCATGCGCGCCTACTTGCGCGTGATGCAATGGTGCTTGCGCCACCGTCTGGTTACGGCCATTGGCGCGGGTTTGTTTTTTGTGGGCTCCGTATCTTTGGTTGGCTTGTTACCCACGACTTTTATTCCCCCCGGCGACCGCGGCCAGACACAAGTGACTATCGAGCTGGCGCCCGGCAGCACGCTGGCCGAAACGCAGCGCATTGCCGAAGAGGCGCGCAAAGAAATTGCCGGCATACAACACATCGTGAGTATCTTCAGCTCGATTGGTGGAGGCTCCAGCGGGGATGCATTTGCGCCCGGCGCCGCAGCCGAAGCGCGCCGCGCGGTGCTGACGATTAGCGCCGTGCACCGCAATGATCGCAAAGAAAGCATGCAAGACATTGACGCGCAAATTCGCAAGCGCATGGCTGAAATTCCGGGTGCGCGTTTTAACGTGGGCTCGCCCGAGACCGGCGGCAAATTACAGCTGGTGCTCAAAAGCGAAGACCCGCAAGCCTTGATGCAAGCGGCACAGTTGGTGGAGCGGGACCTGCGTAGCCTCAAGGGCATAGGTAATATCAATTCCAGCGCGTCCTTAGTGCGCCCGGAAATCATTGTGCGGCCGGATAACGCACGCGCCGCCGATCTGGGGGTCACGGCAGCCAGCATTGGCGAGACGGTGCGCGTGGCTACCGCCGGTGACTACGACACCGCGCTGTCAAAACTCAATCTGGCGCAGCGCCAAGTGCCTATTCGTGTGAAGCTGCCCGATGCAGTGCGCGCCGACTTGGACTCCATTGGCCGCTTGACCGTACCCGGCAAGCGCGGCCCGGTGATGTTGGCGCAAGTGGCCGACATAAGCATGGACAGCGGGCCGGCGCAAATCACGCGCCTTAACCGCAACCGTAATGTGGTGCTGGAAGTGGAGTTGGGTAAGCGTACGCTGGGCGAAGTCAATGCCGAGGCGCGCGCCTTGCCCAGCTTGGCCAATTTGCCGCCGGGCGTATCGATTGCTGAGTTGGGCGACGCGCAGGAAATGCAGGCCTTGTTTGCCAGCTTTGGTATCGCCATGTTGATCGGTGTGTTGTGTATTTATGGCGTGCTGGTCTTGTTGTTCAAAGACTTTTTGCAGCCGGTCACGATTCTGGCGGCCCTGCCTTTGAGTATTGGCGGCGCTTTTGTGTTGCTGCTGATTACCGGGCGCGCTTTGTCCATGCCGACCATGATCGGGCTGATCATGCTCATGGGTATCGTTACCAAGAATTCGATTTTGCTGGTGGACTATGCGGTGCTGGCGCGCCAGGCGGGCATGGAGCGTTTTGAGGCCCTGGTCGATGCCTGCCGCAAGCGCAGCCGCCCGATTGTGATGACCACTATCGCCATGGGCACCGGCATGCTGCCCTTGGCCATTGGCTGGGGCGCGGACCCCAGCTTTCGCTCGCCTATGGCGATTGCGGTCATCGGCGGATTGATTACCTCCACCTTGCTGAGCTTGTTGGTGGTGCCTGCGGTGTTTACCTACATCGACGACCTGGAGCGCTTGCTGGTGCGCTTGTTGGGCCGGTCATCGGCAAAGCAAAATACGAGCAATCCGCTTTTCGAAAAAAAGGATCCCGTATGAACGCCACAGGCAAGATCGCACGCTATGGCTGATCTGTCCTTGCAAGACCGGATGCACGCGCTGCAAGCGCAAGGCATCCATACGGTATTGGCCCAGTTTTGTGACATCCATGGCGTGGCCAAAGGTAAGCTAGTCCCTCTAGACAATTTGCCGGAATGGGTGGCGCAGGGCGCCGGTTTTGCCGGGCCCAGCATCTGGGGCACGGGCCTGCCGCGCCAGGGCGCGACCAGCGAATACTATGGCCGCGTGCAGCCGGACAGTTTGCGCCCCTTGCCCTTTATGCCCGGCGTGGCGCATGGAGTATGCGATGGCTTTGCGGGGGGGCATCCGCTCGATACCTGCTCGCGCCAAGTGCTCAAAGCCGCCACGAACGCATTGGCCCGGCGTGGCTGGACGATGTGGGTGGGCATAGAGCCCGAGTTTTTTCTGTTGCGTCAGGATACGGCCGGCCACTGGACGCTGGCCGATGCGCAGGACACGCTGGACAAACCTTCGTACGACCTCAAAGCCATCCACCGCAACTATGCGTTTTTAGACGATATGCGTGTGGCGCTGGGCGCTTTAGGTTTTCGCTTGCAACAGATGGACCATGAAGACGCATGCGGCCAGTATGAAATCAACTATGCACACGACCATGCCCTGGCCGCAGCGGACCGCTATATGCTGTTCAAGCTGACAGCCCATGCCATTGCGGCGCGCCACGGTCAGGTGTTTAGCAGCATGCCCAAACCGCTGGCGCATGCGCCAGGCAGTGGTTTGCATTTCCATATCAGCATCACCGATGCACAGGGCAGGGCGGTTTTTGCCGATGCGGCCGGTAGCCTGGGCCTGAGCACGGAGG
>CAJBBZ010000199.1 GCA_903951445.1 uncultured beta proteobacterium | reverse complement strand
CGCCGACACTATTGCGCTGTAGCCCAGTTCCTTGGCCGCAATCCAGGCGTCCAGGGTTTCGCTCAGGGTGCCGCGCTGGTTGGGTTTGAGCAGCACGGTGTTGGCCGCGCCCAGTGCTGCGGCCTGGCGGATCAGCGCTGCACTAGACACCAAGTAGTCGTCGCCCACAATTTGCAAGCGATGGCCTGCGGCCTGGGTGAAACGCGCAAAGCCCTGGGGGTCGTCTTCGGCCAAGGGGTCTTCAATCGAAACAATCGGGTATTTGTCTATCCAGCCCAGCAGCATGTCGATCAAAGCATCCGAGTCCATTTCCCGCGCTTCCAGGCCCAGGCGGTAATGCCCTGCTTTGCCAAATTCGGAGGCTGCAATATCTAGGGCAATGGCCACTTGCGCGCCTGGAATAAAACCGGCGCGCTCGATAGATAGCACCAGGGTTTCCAGTGCCTGCTCGTTGCTGGCAAAGTCAGGCCACCAGCCGCCTTCGTCGGCAACCCCGTGCAAGCTGCCGCGCTGGGCCATCAAAAGGCCGGCGTGGCGATAGACCTCTGCGGTCCATTCCAGCGCCTGGGCAAAATTATGCGCACCGGGGCAGACCACCATAAAGTCTTGCACGTCCACGCGCCGCCCCGCATGCGCGCCGCCGCCAAAAATCTGAATTTGCGGCATGGGCAAGCGGCCCACCTGGCCTTGCCCGAGGTAACGGTACAAAGGTATGCCCAATGCCGCTGCCATGGCGTGCGCCGCTGCCATCGATACCGCCAAGGTGGCATTGGCGCCAAGGCGCGATTTGTTCTCGCTACCGTCCAGGGTTATGAGCACCTGATCCAGAGCCCGCTGGTCATCGGCGGGAGTGCCCACCAGTGCGCGGGCGATTTGGCCATTGACATGGCCCACCGCTTGCGTCACATCCAGACCGCCAAAGGCCGCGCCGCCGTCGCGCAATTCCAGCGCTTCGCGGCTGCCTTTGGAGGCGCCCGCTGGCGCAATCGAGCGCCCCATAGCGCCGTCACCCAGGACGACTTCAGCCTCCACCGTAGGGCGGCCTCGGCTGTCCCAGACCCGGCGCGCGTGGATCGATCGAATCGCAAAGTCTTTCATGTCTGGAGTTCCTTGGCCCAGGCCTGGGCGATGTCTTGCAACTGGGCAGAGGGCTTTAGTAAAAATGCACTAGCCACGCGCCGTACTTGCGCGCGCTGGGCGTCGTCGGTGATGTATTCCACCGGCGATTTACCGTCCACGCGGGCCAAAAACAAGCCGGGCAGCAGGCCCGCGGCGCGTGCTTCTAAGGCCTGCGGATTTTCCCAATCCACGCCTGCCAAATAGCTGGCCGCAAACGCCCCAAAACAATGTAAAAAGTCTGCGCGGGCCGAAGGCGTCCACAGGCATTTGAGTAAAAAATGGTTCAGGCAAAACGCCAGGTCAAAAGCCGGGTCGCTCCAAGTGGCGCATTCGGCATCGAGCAGCACCGGGCCCTGGCTACCCAGCAAAATATTTTTGGGGCTGACGTCGCCATGTACCAGCGTTTTGGCATGGCTTTGGGTTTGCAGGACCAAGGCCTGCAGTGCGCTTGCCAGATCGGGATGGCGCTGTGCCGTGGCTAGCAAGTAGGGCGCCAGGCGGATTTCAAAAAAGATTTTTTGGGTGGGAAATTCGGCTGCCAAACCGTCTTGTTGTGCGGCGTAGCTGTGGATACGCGCCAGCACTTCGCCCACCGCTTGGGCGGTGGCTGCCTCAGCCCGGCCTGCATGCAGTTCCTGCTTCCACAGGCGGTAGTCGGCTGGCGGCAAGTAGCGCATCACCAGTACACCCAGTTCTGCGTGTTGACCTAGTAGCGCAGGCGCGCAAGCGGACGCTGCCGTGTTCGCAACTTGTAGCCAACGTGCTTCATAGAGATTGCGTTCGACCGGCGCTTGCCAGTCGGCGGCAACGCGCAATTTGGGCAGCGCACGTTTGGCGCAGACCAAGCCACTATCAGTTTCAATGCACCAGATGTCGGAAGACACCCCGCCCGTAAGCGGCGTGCCATTTAAGCTGTTCGCGCTGGACAAGCCCAATTCACGCAAGGCCCGCGCAAACTCGGGCGGGACGGGCGTGTTAAGCATGCGCGGGATAAGAGGATTCGACCAATTTAACCAGTGCGTACAGGGCTTGGTTCACCGGCGTGGGCACGCCTAGCGCTTGTCCGCGCCGCACCACAAAGCCATTGAGGTGATCGATTTCACTGGGCTTGCTGCGCGCCATGTCTTGCGCAGTGGATGACTTTTGTCCTGCCATGGTCTTGGTAATCGTGGCCACCGCGTGCATCGCAGTAGCTTCGTCCAAACGGGTGCCGTCGGCCAGCGCCACGGCGATGACTTCGCGCATCAATGCAGTCTGGGTAGTCTGGATAGCCTGTACCGCCGCCAGCTTGCCGTAGCTGGTTTGGGCTAGCCCGGAAATCGCGTTAAACACACAATTAATCAGCAGCTTGGACCAGAGGTCGACCATCACGTCTTGCGAGATTTGCACCGGCACCTGGGCGCTGGCAAAAAGTGCCACGATGTCCGCCAAGGCTTGCGACGCATTGCTGAGTCTGGGGGTTTGCATGGTGCCGATGACTAGCTCGCCCCGGCCATGGTGCTTGAGGCACCCCGGCGCGGATATTTCGGTGGCCACATACACCACGGCTGGAATCACCGGGTTGGGCAGTGCGCTGGCAATCAGCGCTGCGTTCTCCACGCCGTTTTGCAAGCTCATGATGATGGCTTGGGGCGCCACATGCGCGGCCATACTGTGCGCAACAGCCGCCGTGTCGGTGGACTTCACGCAAAACAACACCAGGTCTGCTTGGCGCAAAACCGCCAGATCGGTAGTGGCGGGAATGCGCACGCTCTCCACCGCATTGGCTTTGGCCAAGTCCAGTTGCAAACCATGGCTTTGTATCGCCTGTACATGCGCGGGCCTGCCGATCAGCGTGACCTGGTGCCCGGCGCGCGCCAGCATGGCGCCAAAAAAACTGCCAACCGCACCAGCGCCAACGACGACAGTGTGTTGAATGGGAGATGTGCGCATACAGAATCCTCAGTTGCGCAAAGTATAGGTTGGGTGTTCTGGCCAGCCGCAGGCCAGCATCACCCTGGGCAAAGCGTTTGGCTGAATTCAGGCCATCAGCCCCAAAAATTTTGGCAGGGCGGTGGACAAGGCAGGCACCAGTGCGATCAGCAAACTGCCAACAAAAATAGCCAGCAAGGCGGGGGTCACCGAGCTGGCCACGCTACGAATGGGTTTACCGAACATGGCGGACGCAAAGAAAATATTCATACCGGCAGGGGGGCACAAAAAGCCCATTTCCATGGCCGCTAGAAACAAGATGCCAAAGTGCACTGGATCAATGCCGTAGCTTTGCGCCACGGGCAATAGCAAGGGCACCAGCACCACAATCGCTGCGAATATCTCCATCAGCGCGCCGGCAAACAGCAAAAAAACCACCAAAGCGACCAGAAAAATCGCTTGGCTAGGAATCAGGTTTTGGGTCGCAGTAATGGCTGCATCGGGAATGCCAGCGTCGATCAGAAAATTGGTCAGCGCAAGTGCCATGCCCAATATCAGCAGCACCCCGCCAATGATTTGGGCGGCATCGCTCAAGCAGCTAAATAATGTTTTTAAGGACAATTCCCGGTGGACGAAGGCCTGGGTTATCAGAGCATAGGCCGCGGTGAGTGCCGCGCTTTCCATGGGGGTGGCCAGGCCGCTAACGAGCGAGCCGATGGCTACTACCGGCGCCAATATTTCCCATTTGGCAAGCCACATGGTTTTCCAGACGGCGGCGGCAGAGGCTCTTGGGGCTGCGGGAGTCGGATACGTGGTCGATTTCAAAAATCCACCAAAAATCAATAAGCTCATCACCATGACCAGCGCCGGTATCGCACCCGCTAAAAACATGGTAGCAATGGGTACGCGCGCCACAATCGCGTACATGATGAGCGGTACCGAGGGTGCTAGCAATACGCCTAAAGCGCTGGCACTGGTTACCAGGCCAATGCCTTTCTTTTCCGGGTAACCGGCATTGCTCAATAGCGGCAGCATCAAGCCGCCAAGTGCCAAAATGGTCACGCCACTGCCCCCGGTAAATGCGGTGAAAAACGAACATAGCAAGGCGACGGCGACCACCGTGCCTTTCACGCCCCCGCCAAACAAGCTGACGAATAAGTCGCCCAGTCTTTGCGTGGCCCCGGTACGCGCAAATAGCAGCCCCGCCAAGGTGAATAGAGGCAGCGCAGGTAAGGATGGGTTGACGGTGATTTGGTAATGCGACAAGGCCACTGATGCCAAGGGCATGCCTTCGCTCCAGAACAGCACCAGCGCCAGGCCCCCCAACACGGTAAATATCGGCGCACCGGCAAGCAAAGCCGCGGCGAGCAAGGCGAAAGCCGGCCAAGGGGAAAACGAGGTTCCCTCCAATTGCGCCGCGATGGCGATGCCCAGGCCTGGAATAACTGCAGCCACCAGCGCTGCGAGAGGCAAACCTTTAGCGCACCTCGCGCCCAATTTAAACCCCAACAACCCAAAGCACAAGGGCATGCAGGCTTGCAGGATCCAGACCGGCAAGCCATAGGCCAGGGTATGCGCAGCGTCGCGCTCTGTGCTGACGAATTGCCAACTTGCGTAGGCCAGCATGCCGCACACCAAAGCGGCCAATAGCTGGGCCAGTCGCCACGCAGGCGTAAAGCCCTTGCTGCCATCGTTGGAGCCAAACGAGGTCAGGTGGCCATGCCTTTCTGCGGCCAGCGCGCCAAACATCGCCAGCACCAGGCCTAGATGCTGTACCACGACAGGCGCATTGGAAATGCCGCTTCCCATCAAAGGCCGCATCACGATCTCAATAAGCGGGATGAGCATCATCAGCCCCAAAGCCAAGGCGGCGATTTGCTCGTCGATGCGGCCCAGCCAAGTACGAAGCGCTGCCAGCCTTGCCATAGCTACTTGGCCTTGCCCGTGCGGAAGTCTTTCAGATGGGCCTGTACCTCGTCAAAAGTGTCGGCTGGCACCATGGTGCCGCGAATCCGCGGGTACAGTTTTTCAGCAAACTCGGTCCATTCGCGCATTTGCTCCGCGCTGGGACGGCTGACTATCAGCCCCCGCTTTTTCATGGCATCGACGGCTTCTTCGACTTCTTGCCTGGCCTTGGCGCGAATTTGAACGCCCGCTTTTTCGCTGGCGGTTCGCATAGCGGCCTGCGTGGCAGGGCTCATACCGTCCCAGGTCTTCTTCGTCAGCACCAAGGCGCCCACAATCGGCGCCCAGTTGATCTCTAGCATATGGGGTGCAGAGGTATATATCTGTGTGGCCAAGGCGAAGTAGGGTGTTGAGGGCACCACATTGATCATCCCGGTTTGGATGGCCGGAAGAATGTCCGAAGTCTCCAAGGGAACAGGCGTGTAGCCGAGGCTTTTCATAATCGCCTGCTGGTCGGGCTCCGAGCCCCAGGCAAAAAATTTCATTTTCTTGTAGTCATCTGGTCTAAGCGCCGCGTCTTTCGAAAAAAACCGCACCCAACCTGCATCGCCCCAGGCCAACACGACAAAGCCTTTATCTAAAAATTTCTTCTCCATCGATGGCCGCATTTTTTCTCGGACGTAGTCCAACTCTTCCCACGACCTAAATAGCATAGGTATGGCTTGCAGCGCGGTGATCGAGGGCTCAATCTCTTGCAGACCCACGACGGACAGCAGGGCGCCTTGCAACTGGCCGATGCGCATGCGGCGTGCCATTTCCGCTTCGCCGCCCTGGCTGCCGTCGGGATAGACCACGTATTTGCTGTTCTCTGCCTGGGCGGCCCGCCAGGCCTCGCCGATGTCCATGAGCTGGCGGTGGTACAAAGAATTTTTGGGCACCAGCGACCCGATGCGAAGCTGCTTATCCGCAGCCATGCAGTTGGGCAGGCTTAGCCATGCCAGCGCCAAAAACAAAAAGGCAGTCAGTAGCCGGGAAGGTGTCGCCAAGGAGTTCATAAATAAAGGCACTTCAGAATAGGTCGTCAGCGCTACGAAGTAGCCACAGCGCCCGCTCGCGCATCAGTTCGTTACTGAGATCGGGGTGCTTGTCGCTGACCTCTATGGCTGTTTTCAGCAGTGTTTCAAAGGCTTCACGCTGGCCTTGGGCTAAGGCCATGCTTTCGGCTTTGGCGATATAGGCGCCTGCGTTTTTGCCTTGGCTGATCGTGATGGCAGCGTCGAAATATTGCGTGGCTTTGGCCAGCGATCCGCCGGGCTGGGCGGACTCAAAACTGCCCATCAAGCTAGAAAGTCCCCCGTTGCCAAAGTTGGGGTTTACCTTCCAGGCCAAGGTGGCCAGGCGGTAGGCTAGGGGAAAGTCGGCCACGGCGTCAGGGGAGTCTTTGGCCAGCGATATATAGCCGCCCCAAGACGCAGCTGCCCAATACGCCAGGCCGACTTGGTCCGGCGCAATACGTGGCCACTGCTTGGCGTCGTGCTGCGCAAGTTGGGTCCGAAAGCCAGGCGTGGAGAGTTCCAAGGCCCGCATAGCGTGGCGGTGGGCGCGCAAATAGAGTCGCTTGGCGCGCTCGTTGGTGCGGTAGGCGGCTTGGGCATCGGTAGCGGCTAGGCGTTCCGCCTCGAAAGCGACAAAAGCAAAGGCGTATTGGCTTAAACCGGCTCCCACTGCCTCTGCCAACTTTAAGTTGTCAGGCGTGTCATTCAGGAGCGATTCCGATAGTTTTAAGTAGAAAGCGCTGGCCTCTCGCGCCAGACCCGGGTCTTCTTCCTGTGACTGGCCTTGTCTGGCCAATTCGTCACCAAGGCTTTTTTTAATCAGGGCGGTTGGCGAGCAGGCGCTGAGCCCGGTGAGCACGGCTGCAATGGCCAAAACCATTGAGCGCTTTCCACGCAATCCGTGAAGGATGCTGCTAGCGAAGGCGGAAAGGTAATTCAAGAGGTGTTTCGAATTATTTGGATTTCCTTACGAATCTAGGTGAATTTCATGAATATTGCGTGACACGCGCTTTGGCCACGCGGCAAGTGCGTGCAATCTGACGGCGGATTCTCTAATGGGGCGCGGCAAACAGGGCTGCTTACGACAGAATTTGATAATGCGCGTCGTGAATCTGGCAGTCCTCACCGTTAATGGGCAACATGTCTTGCGGGCATGCCGAAAAGGCTACTACGCAGTCCATCTCAGCGCGAAAACTGACGCTGTCGCCAGCGTGGCCCACCGGTGCGGCAAACGACAACGCATTGCCGTTTTGAATCGGGATATTCATAAACAAATTGAACGGTGCCGGATGCACTACGCGCGCAAGGCCGATGTGGGCCAATGCGTGCCCCAGGTTGTCGGTGCAGTTGTCATGAAATCCTTTGGCACCCAGCTGCTCGTAGCGGTAGCGGTCGCAGGAGGCGATCAGCGTGTCATGCACGCCGGGTGATTTGTCTTCTACCATAGTCAAAATCACGCGCCGCTGGTTGGTGTAAAGGCTGTCACCCACCTGCGGAGTGATTTTGCAGAGCATTCCGCGCGTGTGCTCCATGGACATGCATTCGCCCAAGTCTGGATCGTTAAAAGCCCAAAAGTCCACGACCTGGGAGCCATGGGTATTGATAACCCGCAGCACTTGACCGGCCCGCATACGGGCCGCGCTGCCCTTGCGGGCGGGAATTAATTGAATGGTTTCTGCGTGGGCCATGGGGGGTTCCAATCGAAAAGAATATTCAGTAGGTCGCTACCGCGCTGCGGTGTCAAGGGTTCTGCATCAAATGCAGGGCCATCGCATGGTAGGCCGGGATGGAGTGCGGGTCTATGCCCAAATTGCCCGCGATATGGTGCGAGCCGTAGCGCGCAATCACCATCTCGGCTTTCGGGTCGATGTACAGGGCCTGGCCGTGAATGCCGCGTGCCATATAAGCGCCGTGTGGGTTGTGTGATACCCACCACATGCTGCGGTAGCTCCAGCCTGGCAGGGTGTGGTAATTGGCATGCGCAAATTTTGCGGGGTCTGCGCCGCGGCGAATGGTGTGTACTACTTCAGATGGAATGACTTGCGTACCCTGGGCGCGGCCATCCTGGCGCATCAATTCGCCAAAGCGCGCCAGATCGCGCAAGGTGGTGTTCAGCCCGGCGCCCGCAAACTCGGTACCTGCGGAGTCCACGGTGATGTAAGCGTCTTGCTCCACACCCAAACGGGACCAGATGGCTTGCGACAAATAGTCTGCCAGGGACAGGCCGGTAATGCGGCGGATGATCCAGCCCAGGGTATCGGTATTGATGGTTTTATATGAAAAACCGGTATCGTGCGCGCCTGCTTTTTTGACGGTTTGCAAGAAGGCGTAAAAATTATCTGGCCCGCTGTAGCCGGGCGGGCGCACCAAGAATCCACCGGCCCGGGCATGGTGCCAGATATCGGCATGCGGGTCGGTGTAGTCCTCGCTGTATTGCAAGCTGGTCGTCATATCCATGACCTGGCGCACGGTGGCGTCGCCGAAAGCGCTGCCCGCCAGTTCAGGCACGTAATGCGTGACCAAGGCTGCCTCGTCCAGTTTGCCTTCGTGTACCAGGCATGCGGCTAAGGTGCCAAAAAAAGACTTGGTTACGGAAAACGCAATATGCGGCGTATCGGCATCAAGCGCACCGAGGTAGCGCTCATAGACCAGCTTGCCCTGGTGCAGCACCACGATGCCATCGGTGTAATTGGTCAGCAAAGACTGGTCCCAGCGCATCGGGCTGGTGGCGCCGATGGGCTGAAAAAGCACGGCATCCAGATCTGCACGTTCGGCCCGCACCAAAGGCGCCACCGGCCCGTGTCCGCGCGAGACGACCTTGGTGGGTACCAGGCTACGAAAATTGCTATTGGCCCAGCGGTTTTGCGGAAAGCGCAGCATGCTGGCGTCTTCAAAACGCACCCGCTTTTCCAAGGGTGGCGGGGTACCCACCATCCAGGCCATGTGGCGGGGGTCGCTTTGGACTGCATCCAGAGGCGGCGTGATGGAATGCGCAGGTGTTTCCATATTCAATTCTTTCAACAACTCTCAAAAAGAGGGGCGGGAATCTCTTGATGGCCCCGTTGCTAATGCACTTTAGCGGCCAATGCCCTTCGTTAGCAAGCTAATTTATTAGGGAATATCTGCAAAAGTCCAAATCCGTCATCCTATGCTTGAGTTGTTTGTATGAAGTAGACGTACTTCATACTAGCAGGAGAAGGGGCTGAGGCCGCGTGT
>CAJBBZ010000198.1 GCA_903951445.1 uncultured beta proteobacterium | reverse complement strand
GCGGTACTTTAACTGAGGCAATCTGCCTTCGAAGTGCAGGTAAGCAGCCAGGGATCGGTGGCACACACCAAAATTGATCGGTATGAAGCAGGCAATTCTTGATTGAATGAGACCGTTTAAGGGGCATAAGCGGCCCCTATGAACGTCAGCAATCCGGGGTGCCGTCAGGCCGTAGATTCAGTGCTCTAAACCAGTCATACAAGAATGACCGAAACTGGCCCTTCAAAATCATTTTTTACCGAAGTCCCTACGAGTCCTGACGCTGCACCACCGCCACCCGAGGCAGCACGGCGACCATCGGCAATGTATCGAAAGCCAACCATTGCGACGGCTCGAGTTCCCGAAAAACGATTGACTGGTCGGAGTAATACTTTTATTGCCAAAAAACAAGGAAATGGCCGCCAACGGCATCCTTTGGGGATACCCATGCCGTCTGGGTATTCCCATCGGTACCTGATCTTTGTACTACAAGGGTGTGCAGATTTATGCAACTCCGTTGACACGCAAGTCACGTGAATTTGAACCTCAACCTCTTGGCAAAATCGGGCGCTTGCTGATCTGAGAGCTAAGTGCCAATCGCGTTTTCAATTCTCATGAAAATTGGCCGACCATCGGGCGTGCTCAAAGGCACGACTTGGTCCTGTGCACCTGCTACACCTGGAACCAAGGCACACAAGGTGGGGCTGTTTCGCACTTCCTCGCCCAGGTTTACCTCCAGCTCGGCAATGACCAAACGGATGTCGGTAAGTATTCTTAGGACTTTCATTTTGCGCTCTTGAATTTCATGTTTGCTTGATTAGCGTGAAGACTAGGCGGATTTAAAACCACCACGCAACAGCATAGGGGATCAGCGCCGCGCCCAATATTCCGTGTAATCCCATGCCCAGACTGGCATAGGCCCCGGCCTCAGGATGAACACTGAACGCCCTGGAGGTGCCAATGCCATGTGCCGCCACGCCCAAGGAAAATCCTCGCTGCCACCACTGCGTCACGCGCAGCGCATCCAACACAAAACGCCCCAGTACGGCACCTAGGATGCCAGTGCTCACTGCAAAGATAGCCGTCAAGGTAGGCGAGGCTTGGACTCTTTCAGCGATACCCATGGCAATAGGGGCCGTTACAGACTTAGCAACTAAGCCTCGCACTAGTGCCTCATCGATGCCCAACCAGCGTGCCATAGCAACCGCTGAAAAAGCGGAAGTGATGCCGCCTGCGAATAGTGAAAGCACCAGTATGCCCACCCGACCTTTAAGTGAGGCGAACCCCTTGTAGATAGGAATTGCCAATGACACGGTGGCCGTACCCAGTAAAAAGTGCACAAACTGCGCGCCTTCGAAATATTTCGTATAGGGCATGTCCAGCCATTGGATAGAGCAGGCGACCAGGATTACTGCAATCAAAACAGGATTGGCTAAGGGGTTTCGCTCGCTGCGTTCGTAAAGGGTCAGTCCCAGCAAATACGCACCCAGAGTCAAGACCAGCGCAAGCAAGGGACTGCCTGAGAGATAAACCCAAATCTCGGTTATCGGGGGTAAGTTGGTGCGCATATCAGGACTCTTTAGACAAGAGCTTGAGTAAGCCAGCGGTGACCGCAATCGTCGCCACCACACTGACCACCAAGGTCGCCGCGATGGCCCAGGCGTGCGCTTGCAAGATGGGCAAATACAGCACGACGCCGACCGAGGCAGGAATGAATAATAAGCCCAGGTGTTGCAAGATGCTACTGCCTACCAAGTCAATAGAGGCGGGCAGGTGACCGCGCAGGCTCAGGTAGACCAGTAACAAAACCAAGCCCAGCACGGGCCCTGGAATAAAGGGCAATGCGAATTTAGACAGCAATTCCCCCAGCGCTTGGAATATGAACAGTTGCACCAGGCCATTAATCATGGTTGGCACTGTCCAGTACTTTGCACCGACGGGGTATTCAGGCTGTTGGTATCAGATTAAAGTAAGTTCAACATCAATGTTGCCACGCGTTGCATTGGAGTACGGACAAACTTGATGTGCGGTATCAATCAAGTCTTGCGCTACAGAGCGGTCCATGCCGGGCAGACTGATTGCCAGACGCGCAGAAATACCAAAGCCTGCGGGGATTGGTCCTATGTCAATGCTGGCATCGATAGATGCATCAGCGGGCACTGTTACCTTTTTTACTCCAGCAACGTGCTTTAGTGCGCCCATAAAACACGCAGAATATCCAGCAGCGAATAACTGCTCGGGATTGGTGGCGGTGCCAGCACCACCCATGGCCTTGGGGGGTGATAGCTTTACATCGAGCAGTCCATCATCGCTCACAGAGCGACCATCACGCCCGCCGGTAGTGTGCGCATGCGCCGTGTAAAGAACTTTATCAAGTTTGGTGGTCATAGCGGATTCCTTTCAGTTAGATTCGATGGAAAAATTGGCAATTTCAGTGTCGAGGGGTGTCTATATTGTTTCTTTGGCACTGATAAACAGCAACGATTTATTCGCAACCGCCTGGTGAGCGTCACAACATAGGTGGTAGCGTCACTTTTACTTGGGCGCTTTAGTGGTACGCAAGTAAGGTAGCTTGATATCAATGGCACCGTATTTTTCACGTGCTTGATCATCGTTTAGCGTAAGCGCCACAATGACATCTTGGCCGATGGTCCAGTTGGCAGGCGTTGCCAAGGGCACGTTAAAGGTGAGTTGTAAGGCGTCGAGTGCACGCAGAACTTCAGCAAAATTTCTGCCAACTGACATTGGGTAGGTCATGGACAATTTAAGTTTTTTGTCTGGACCCACAATAAACACGGAGCGCACCGTCGCCGTATGTGCAGCGGTACGTCCGTCTGGAAGATAAGCCTCAGCAGGCAGCATGTCAAAAGCCTTTGATATGGCTAAGTCCTCGTCGGCGATGATGGGAAACCCAGCAGAAGTTCCGGCAAAACTTTCAATATCAGTCTTCCACTTTTTGTGCGCTTCTACACCGTCGACAGAGATGCCAATGACTTTGGTTCCCCGTTTGGCCCATTCGCTGGCAAGTTGCGCAACTGCGCCGAACTCCGTAGTGCATACTGGCGTG
>CAJBBZ010000197.1 GCA_903951445.1 uncultured beta proteobacterium | reverse complement strand
GTAGGACGATTGGCCTGCGTGCCAAGCCCAGTCATCACAACTCACAAACTGCCACAAAGCGCCATCACGACGAATAAAAAAATGGGCTGACACCTCCAAGCCCCGGATGGTCTGGAAATAAGGGTGGGCGTCCCAGTCCAGCGTGTTGGTAAATAAGCGCTGGACTGCATCACCGCCATAAACACCCGGCGGCAGGCTGATCGAATGCAGCAACAGCAGGTCCAGCACAGCACCCGCCGGCCTAGCCCCAAAGTTGGGCGAGGCGCAATGTTGAGCGGCCGCGTACCAACCCTGCTTCCAGGGTGTGCTGGCTAAGGTCTGCTCCGGGGGCATCGAGTTCAGGACTCAAAGGACCAAGCGCATCCAGCGCTCACGCCTCGTGCAGCCGCTTGTGCGCTGCACTGCAATACACACCGGACTCCCCTTGGGTGGCCTCGTCGGCCGCCACATGCGTTCCACAGTGTCCACAGGCCAGCATTTCGATCGGGCGCTGAGGAGAACCAGCTTTGGGTTCTCGGTCTTTCGCAGCGCGGTGGGTGCGCCACTGCCATGCAATCAGCAAGGCGACTAGTAACAAGAGCAAATACTTCATGCCGTCCGGCCCAAAATCACTTCCAGCACAAAGCGAGAACCCACATAGGCCAAAAACAGGAAGCCGGTTCCTGCATACAAAAGGTAGACCGCGCGCTTCCCGCGCCAGCCAAAGCGTGAGCGCCCTATCAGCAGCATCGCAAAGATCAGCCAGGACAAGAGAGAAAGCACGGTTTTGTGGTCCCAGCGCCAGGCATGCCCATGCCCATAGACCAAATCGCCAAACATATAACCCACCACCAGCGTGGCGGACAACAACACAAAGCCAGCGGCAACAAAACGGTAGGTCAGCCGCTCCAGCGTAAGCAATGGCAGGCCGCTTTGGGTTTCCACGCCCATGCGCATGCGCGCTTCGGCTCGGGTCATAAACCAGGCATGGACGGCCGCAACGCCAAACAAGCCATAACAAGAAATCGCCACCGCCATATGCAGCGGAAGCCATGCCGAGGCCGAAACCGGCAAGACCTTGCCCGGGAAAAGCCAAGCCAGCACCACGGAAATAGCACCCAGGGCGCTCAAGGCCCAGCGCGCAGGCAATTGCGGGAACACGTGGCTTTCGACCGCGTAGCTGGTGGCGATCAACCAGGCGGTCACGGACAAGGCCGGCGCAAAGCCAAAGCGCGCGGGCGTGTCCATAAACGCCACACCTAAAGCCGCCGCATGCGCCAGCCAAGCGATGACAACCCAGACGCGGGCGGCCAAGACCCCCTGCCTTCGCGCGCGCAGCGCCGGCCATACATAGGCCAGCACCGCCAAAATGCTCAAGGCCAAGCCCGGGGACAATGCGCTGACTAAAATCATGATGACAGTTTAGCCTTTTGTACCAGCTGGCGACAAGGCAGCGACTGCCGCCTCTGCCACTATCCCACCCTGGAAACCTATGGCCTCCGCACTTACTGACAAACTGTCCCGCCTGGTCAAGACTTTGCGGGGCCAGTCCCGCATCACCGAAGACAATGTGGCGGAGATGCTGCGCGAGGTGCGCATGGCCTTGCTGGAGGCCGATGTCGCGCTGCCGGTGGTGCGCGATTTCATCGCCCGCGTAAAAGAAAAAGCGCTGGGCCGCGAGGTGCTGGGCTCCTTGCAACCCGGCCAACTGCTGGTCAGCATCGTTAACCAGGAGCTCGCCGCCACCATGGGCCAGGGCGTCAGCGACATCAACCTGGCAGTGCAACCCCCTGCGGTGATTTTGATGGCGGGCCTGCAAGGCGCCGGTAAAACCACCACCACCGCCAAACTGGCCAAACACCTGATCGACAAGCGCAAGAAAAAAGTGCTGACAGTTTCGGGCGACGTGTACCGCCCGGCGGCCATCGAACAGCTCAAAACCGTGACCGCCCAGGCCGGGGCAGAATTTTTCCCGAGCAGCCCGGACCAAAAACCGGTTGCCATCGCGCTGGCGGCGCTGGACTATGCAAAACGCCATTTCTTTGATGTGCTCTTAGTCGATACCGCCGGCCGCCTGGCGATCGACGAGCTGCTGATGCGCGAGATCCAGGATCTGCATGCCGCCCTGAACCCGATTGAAACCTTGTTTGTGGTGGATGCCATGCAAGGTCAGGACGCCATCAACACGGCCAAGGCCTTTAAGGAAGCGCTGCCGCTGACCGGCATCATCTTGACCAAAACCGATGGCGATTCGCGCGGCGGTGCTGCGCTGTCGGTGCGGCAGGTGACGGGCGCGCCCATCAAGTTCGCAGGTACCAGCGAAAAAATAGACGGGCTGGAAGTGTTTGATGCCGACCGCCATGCCGGACGCATTCTGGGCATGGGCGACATCGTGGCCCTGGTGGAGCAAGTGACGGCGGGTGTCAACGTGGAAGCCGCCCAAAAACTGGCGGCCAAAGTCAAAAGCGGCGCTGGCTTTGACCTGAACGATTTCCTGAGCCAAATCCAGCAGATGAAACAAATGGGCGGCTTGTCTAGCCTCATGGACAAGCTTCCTGCCGCGATGGCGGCCAAAGCCGGTCAGGTGGACATGGACAAAGCGGAAAAAGACATCCGGCGCAAGGAAGGCATCATCCACAGCATGACGCTACTAGAGCGCCGCAAGCCAGAACTCATCAAAGCCACCCGCAAACGCCGCATCGCCGCAGGGGCGGGGGTGCAGGTCCAAGAGGTCAACCGCATGCTCAAAGAGTTTGAGCAAATGCAGGACATGATGAAAAAAATGAGCGGCGGCGGGATGATGAAAATGATGAAGCGCATGGCCTCGATGAAAGGCATGCCCCGGATGCCTTTTTAGCCCAGCACTGTCGAGTCGCTTGAACTAGGGTAAGCACGCCCCAGGCACTAGCCCCAAAACAGAACGAGAACCTAAAGTCACAGCATGCCGCACTGTGTCAGATCGCAACACGGTGCATAGATGCCCGGCCTTGCGAACCGCTATCGCCTAGTCTTGCGGCGTCAATTCCAGCTTTTGCACATCCAGCCCCAGGCTGCTGAGCCGCAGCAGCAAATTGGCATAGGTTTGTGCATCCATGCGCGGCGTGCGCGACAGCACCCACAAATACTCGCGCCCCGGTTCACTGACGGCTACCCACTGGTAGTTGTCGTCCAGCGCAATCACCCAATAGTCGCCCCACACTGCCGGAATGATGGACAACCATTGCGGTGCAAAGCGAACCTGCAATTTGGGCGAACTGGCATTGCCGATCTGGCGCGCCGCGCCCACGGCCTCGTCCATTTGCCCGGAAGCAAGCTTGCAGCGATTGACCACCTGCAGAGAAGCATCACTGCGCAAGCTGTATTCGGCGCGGGTATTACCCACACATTTTTTCTGAAACCAGTTGGGGAATTTGGCAATCTCGTACCAGGTACCCAAATAGCGCGGCATATCGATGGCGCTGACGGTGGGCAGTGGCTGCGCCGCGAATACGCTGTACGCCCCAAGCACGCTAAGCAGCGCGATACATAGCGCGAACTTACGCGAGGCCATGGCTGGTGCCCTCTTGCGTCACGACTTCGCCACGCAGCGAATAGGTGCGCGTCTCGGTAATGCGTACGTCTATCAATTGGCCCACCAAGCGCGCCGGGCCGGCGAAATTGACCACCCGGTTGCATTCGGTACGGCCCATCAACTCGCTGCTATCGCGTTTAGAAGGGCCTTCCACCAAAATGCGCTGCACTGTCCCTAAACGGCTTTCGCTGATACGGGCAATACTGGCGTTGATCGCCGCTTGCACCTCTTGCAAGCGTTTGAGTTTGACGTCATGCGCCGTGGCATCGGGCAAATTAGCAGCAGGCGTGCCCGGCCTGGGGCTAAAAATAAAACTGAAGCTATTGTCAAACTGCAAGTCCTCGATCAGCTGCATCATCTTGGTGTGGTCCGCATCAGCTTCGCCGGGAAAGCCGACAATAAAGTCGCTACTGAGCGCCAAATCGGGGCGGATGGCGCGCAGTTTGCGCACCGTGCTTTTGTATTCCATCGCCGTATAGCCGCGCTTCATCGCCATCAGAATCCGGTCCGAACCGTGTTGCACCGGTAAGTGCAAATGGCTAACCAGTTGCGGCAGCTTGCCATACGCGGCGATGAGCGAGGGCGTGAATTCATTGGGGTGGCTGGTGGTAAAGCGCAGGCGCTCAATGCCAGGGATGGCCACCACGTACTCGAGCAGGGTCGCAAAATCCGCCATCTCGCCGCTAGCGCCCATGGGCGCGCGGTAGGCGTTCACGTTTTGGCCCAGCAGGGTGATTTCCTTCACCCCCTGATCGGCCAAACCGGCCACCTCGACCAACACATCTTCAAACGGACGGTGAATCTCTTCGCCACGGGTATAGGGCACGACGCAATAGCTGCAGTATTTGGAGCAACCCTCCATCACGCTGACAAAGGCCGACGCGCCTTCCACCTTGGCCGGCGGCAAATGGTCGAACTTTTCAATCTCGGGAAAGCTGATATCCACCTGCGGCTTGTTTTGCAAACCGCGCTGGCGCAGCATCTCGGGCAAGCGGTGCAGGGTTTGCGGGCCGAACACCAAGTCCACGTAAGGCGCGCGCTCAATAATCGCCGCGCCCTCCTGGCTCGCGACGCAGCCACCCACGCCGATTTGGGCGCCTTTTTTGCGCAACTGGCGCGCACGACCCAGGTCGGAAAATACTTTTTCCTGGGCTTTTTCCCGCACAGAGCAGGTGTTGAACAAAATCAGGTCGGCCTCTTCCATGACCGTGGTTTTCTCGTAACCGTCAGACGCGCCCAGCACATCGGCCATCTTGTCCGAGTCGTACTCGTTCATTTGGCAACCGAAGGTTTTGATAAAGACTTTTTTACTCATATTCGTTACGTGCTAGTGGCTTAGGGTTTGGCAGGCGCCTGGGCGGCTTCTTCAGGGCTCAGAATCCAGACCTCTTTGACCAGCCCGCCAGATTCCAACACCACATTGACCACCAGGGTTTGGCCGGTAAGCGTGCCTGACAGCACCAGCAAATCATTGCTGCCGCGGATACGCACGCCGGGCGCCAGTCGCGCGGGTTTGCCGTTGAGCAATATCTCGGGGGCTTGGGTGACCTGTAGTACCGCCCGCTGCGCTTGCGGCGGAAAACTGCGACCGCTTTGGGCCTGCGCTGGTTCCGCAAAAAGGCCCGACCCCAGCACCACCGACAAAAGCATCGTGGCGAGCAGCAAGCCGGTCCGGCCCCAAAGCGGAAAGCAAAGTCGCGCAGCTAGCGCAGGAATCCAGCGGTTCATGGTGTTGTCCAGAGGCTGAAGGGCATGAAAAAGGGCACCGAAGCGCCCTTTTCGACCCGTAATGTGGTGGTGATAGGTGGATTTGAACCACCGACATCAGCATTATGAATGCTGCGCTCTAACCAACTGAGCTATATCACCGAAGGCGGAAATTATAGCCATAAGCCAACACCGCTTGGGCTCATAGGCGACATGTCCATCTCAACCACGCCCGTACAACGCTGCACAGCCAACAGTAATTGGCCGAGAAAAAAGGAGTCACGTTTTCCAAACGTGAATCTACAGGCAGTAGATCACCATGACAAGTTCGAATCCGTCAGAGGCCATCAAATTCATAGCATACAAAATTTAATAAATATTTTTATGAATATGACAAATATATAGTATATTTATAACTATTATTATAAACTTTATGATGGCGCTATGAAATTTCACATTAAACCGACTCAGTCAAAGTCGCGCTTCTTTCCCCAGGTGGCGTTCACCTCAACAACCGCGGGTTACGCTGCAAGCCATATGCATGATGTTTACGTCGTACGCAAAATGTGCAATGGCGCGACTAAAAAAGCACAAATTGCCGTGGCGAGGCAGCTTTGCAGGTCCTCGGGCAAGATCACTAAGCAGACCCAATATGAGTACCAACGACGGACGCAATGGGAGCTCGCTTCCAAGCGATTGAGTGGCTGGGCCATATCGGCCCTGCTAGCGCTGCATTTAAGCCCCTTGCTGGCGGAACCGGCAGATGCAAATCAGATTGTTGTGGTTGGTCGCCGCGACGCCGAAATAAGTAAGCTTAGCTTAGCGCAGGTGTCACGTATTTTTCTAGGCCAAAGTGATGCCTTGCCTTCAGGAGCCATAGTCACGCCGGTTGATGCGCCCGAGGATTCAGCCCTTTACATAGATTTTTACAGCAAAGTCCTAGGAAAAACACTTGCGCAATTAAAAGCGCAGAGGGCAAGGCAGTCCTACACCGGCAGTGGAGTCCCGCCGCGCCAGGCTGCAACATTGGCACAAGCCTTCAGGCTGAACTCCAAAGAGGCCTTGGTAATTACATACATCAGAAAGCGCGAACTAGATGATCACCTGCAAGTCGTGCTTTACACCGGCAAACAGTAAAGCTGATTCGCGAAAAATTAACCATGGCATCTCTACGTTTAACCCTCATCGCACCGGCTGTCTGGTTGTCCGGCCGGCTTAGTTTTGCTTTGAAATACTGGGCCTTAGGGTTGGGCATCGCATTGGTTGGCGCCTATTTGTCAACCCCCTTGTTCGAGCAGGTAAACAGAGAAATAGCGATAGCTAAGACGCAGCTAGACGGTGTGAAAATGGTCGCGCGACAAAATCAAATTTTTCTGCAAATGGTAACGCTGCGCGGTGAACTGACCGCCCGCGATACCGCTTCTTCTGTGGGTCAATGGAGCAGTATTACAGCCTCCATTGACGATATCCTGCGCAATACCAAGAGCAGCGAAGAAGCCAAGCTGGCGATCATCTTGGGTCGCGCCTGGGGCCGTGCCAGTGCGGCAGATCCCGGCGACACCTTGGACAGCCGCTTCGCGAGCTTCAACATGGCGATCAATTCGCTGCTCGCGCTCTCCCGAGAAAGCGCGCGCAGCTACCGCCTCAACTTGGACGCCGATCTAGATGCGGCGTTTGACATGATGGCCAACCGCCTACCGGCAGTCATAGACTCCGCAGCTAAACAGAATCATGTTATTCAATGGGGCGTGGGCAGCATGGCTGGTTTTGCCGCATCGGCGCAAATTGGTCTGAACGAGGCTATGCCCACTTTGCGTGCGGGTGTGAGTCAACTGGCCGAACAGACTGAAGCGCTGAACATATCACGGGCCCTTGCGACGCAGTTGCCGGAGGCAAAGACTAAGTCGGTAGCCAACTCGGCCATGCCTATGGTTAGCAATCTGCAGCAACTGCTTAGCGGGCTCATGTTGCAGCAGGATGCGATGGATCAAGTAAGTGAAACGAGCGGGACCGCACGAAAAGCGGCTAAAGGGGTGCTCGAAGCGCAGGCTTTAAACAACCTGGCCCAAGGACAGGCGCTGCTGGTGGACAGTGCGACTGCGGCGCAGGCCATACTCAAAGTCCGTATAGATCGCCTCTACCAAGAACGTTTGAACCTTATTCTGGCTTTGATCGGAAGTGGCTTCTTGCTGGCGTATTTGCTCTATGCGTTTTATATCGGTGTAGTGAAATCGATCAATGCCTTATCGCGGGGAACCAATGCTTTTTGCGCAGGTCAACGAGATGTGCGCATCAAACTCAAAAGCCGGGACGAACTCAGTCTGCTTGCGACCAATTTCAACGCCATGGCCCAGGAGGTAGAGCGCTTGGTACAAATGATTGAGGAGCAAAACCAGACCCGGGAGCGCGACCTCAAAGTACTGGTGGATGCCCTGGGTATCAAGAACGAAGAGATGTATGCAGTGAGCCAAAGAGTGCACGAAGAACTGAACCTCGCCCGCAGCGTGCAGCTGGCCATATTGCCGCAGCAGTTTCCCAACGAGCCTACTTGGTCGGCGCACGCATGCATGCACCCCGCGCGCGAGTTGGGCGGCGATTTTTACGATTGCTTTGCCCTACCGGATGGTCGCCATGGCGTGCTGGTGGCCGATGTCTCCGGCAAAGGCGTGGGCGCTGCCTTTTTTATGGCGGTTTCGCGTACCGTTTTACTCGATTCCGCGCTGTCAGTGCGTACGCCAGCGCAAGTACTGGCGCTGGCGAACGATTTGCTATGCGCCCGCAACCCGATGGATTTATTTGTGACAGCCTGCTATGGCCTATTCGATCCGCAGGACGGCAGCTTTGAATACGCCAGTGCGGGCCACCACCCTCCGCTGGTCCGACGGCATAACGGCGTGGTGGAGACTTTGCCCACCACCAAAGACATGGCTTTGGGTGTGCTAAACGATATGCAGTACAGCGAGCACAGTACCCGTCTGGCTCCAGGTGATACCTTGTTGATGTACACCGACGGTGTGACCGAGGCCTTTTCCCCCCAAGAAATCGCTTACGGCGAGGAGCGGCTTGCGTCATGGTTTGCCAACAGCCAGGCGCAAGGTATGGCAGCGTCCCTCGTTGACGATCTAGTGAGCGATGTGGCCCGCTTTGTCGATGGCGCAGAAGCCTCTGACGACCTGACTTGCCTCATTCTTTGCCAAAAGACCGCTTTTGAGCAGGATTTAAGTTCCGCGATTTGAACTTTCACTACATTTTTATCGAGAAGGAGAAATACCATGCAAACGTCAACGTCAATCGGTTCAGAAAAAGTGCTATTGCTGGACTACACCATGCCCTCACAGGTGGTGATGTTCGGTAATCTGGCGGTCAGCGTGGAAGATGCAATACCCGACTTGCCAGAGATCGCTTTTTCCGCCAATCTGTGTCTGGAGGAGTTAATCACCAACACCATCCAATACGGCCTTGGAAACGCGCCCGACCGCGCGATTCGGATATTTATCAGCCGCAGCCTTGACTGCCTGGAGATTGTGGTCCGAGATGACGCACCCCCGTTTGACCCGTTTAAATCGGTTCCCACACCGGACATTGATGCCGGCGTGGATGAGCGCGACATAGGTGGATTGGGCGTGCACTTGGTGCGCACCTTGATGGATGAGGCTTGGGCCACTTATGACGGAACCGGCAATTTGATCACTTTGAAAAAGACGCTTAAACAGTAAGGTCCACAGCGTCCATCTCGCAACTACCGTACACCACAGGGAGCAACCATGAGCTTTGAATTTCACTTAGACACCAACGGCGGTGTTCAACACCTCACTTTAATGGGTCGCCTGGATAGCGCAACCTTTATCATCCTCGAAAAGACCATTAACGGCTTATTTAGTTCGGCTGGGGATCGCGTGCTGATCGATTTCAGCGCTTTAAGTTATATCTCGAGTGCTGGTTTACGTCTTATCTTGGTAGCCGCCAAGCGGGCACGCCAGGTCGGTGGGCGCCTTATCTTGTGCGGCTTATCACCTAGCGTGCGCGACGTTTTTGAAATCAGTGCTTTCCTGAAAATTATGGAAACTGCCGACAGCAAAGCTGATGCGCAAGGCGCTCTGCAAGCCTGAACTCGCAAGGCCGCAGGGCTGCTGCCTCCGCATCAGACTGATGCCACTGACCGCCCGAAGCGGCGGCAGCCTTCGGGAACTGCTATTCCGCCGTTACGGGCCAAGCACTAGCGGTGCGTGAACACCGGTTTGCGCTTGTTCACAAACGCATCCATACCTTCTTTCTGGTCGGCAGTTGCAAACAAGGCATGAAAGAGGCGGCGCTCAAAATGCACGCCATCGGATAGGCCGCTTTCAAATGCACGGTTGACGGCTTCCTTGGCAGCGCGGGTTGCCAACTGGGAATAACTGCAAATCATCAGCGCGGCGGCCAGCGCTTCCTCCATCAATTTGTCCAGCGGCACCACGCGGCTGACCAGCCCAGCACGCTCGGCTTCTGTAGCGTCCATCATGCGACCAGTGAGCGCCATATCCATGGCCTTGGCTTTGCCCACGGCGCGCGGCAAGCGCTGCGTGCCGCCAGCGCCGGGTATCACGCCCAATTTGATTTCGGGTTGCCCAAAGCGCGCGTTATCTGCGGCAATGATGAAATCGCACATCATGGCTAACTCGCAGCCGCCGCCCAGCGCAAAGCCACTGACAGCAGCTATAACCGGCTTGCGCACGTTGCGCAAGGTTTCCCAATTGCGCGTGATGTAGTCGCCTTGGTACACATCAGCAAAACTGTAATTCGCCATGGCAGCAATATCAGCGCCCGCCGCAAATGCTTTTTCACTTCCGGTAATCACCATGCAGCCGATAGCTGCATCGGCGTCCCAGGCCTTGAGGGCATGGCCTAGTTCATCCATGAGCGCATCATTGAGCGCATTGAGCTGCTGGGGCCGGTTGAGTGTGATGATGCCAACTTTATCGGCTTCGACGCGAGTTTGGATCAATTGATAGGGCATGGCAATACAGGTCTTTGTTTGTCTCGGGTAGCTGCACTATACCCAAGGGCGATTGCGGCCCGGGCACCTGTAGCGCCAAGTCGCAAGGCCCCTCAACACGAGGGCCTCTGGCGCCTAGGAAAGGCGCCAGATACACAGCGGATGAGAAGCCAGGGCCTTCACACCGCAGGCCACTGGTCCTCGCCGCGCTTGGCACAGGCCAAACGCCACGTCCAGGCCTTGGTCGGTAGCACTACCGGCAAGCGCAGCAAGCGCTTATCACGCGAGACCAGCGCGCTAAAGCGCTTTTGCTCACCCAGTAGGGGTACCAAATCATCGAGCTTGGACAGGCGCCACTCCGATGCGCTAGCGCGCCCGGCAGCCACACTGACACCCAGCCATTCATCGCCCGCCATCAACCCCGCCGCCTGCGCCGCACCACCGCCAAGCACTATCTTGATCTTTACCGCGCCGCCCGCGTCCTCGCTGCGTATGCCCAGGCGCTGTGCCATCGCAGCCGGTTCCTCATGCACTTCCAGGCCGTGCCCGGTTAACAAAACTTTCAAAGGCAATTCGCGCGTGCTATGAACCCAGGCTTTGATCTCGCCAACCCAAGAACGCCCCGAAAGTTCGCGCAAAACCGCAAGCAAATCCTCTTGCGACATCGGGCCACCAGCGCAGCGCTCCCACACGGCACGCATCACCGCATCCAAATGGGTCTTGCCCTCGGCGCGCAGTTTCAGATCCAAACACAGGGCCACCAAAGCGCCTTTGGTGTAATAACTCACCGTCAGATTGGGGGTGTTTTCGTCTTGGCGGTAGTACTTGATCCAGGCGTCGAAACTCGCCTGCGCCACACTTTGCACCAAGCGGCCTGGGGTTTGCGCTACTTGGTTGATGGTTTTGCCCAGCAGCTTGACGTAGGTCGCGTCATCAACAAGCCCGGCGCGGCGCAGAAACAAGTCGTCGTAATAGCTGGTAAAGCCTTCAAAAAACCAGAGCAACTCGGTGTAGTTCTCTTGTGTGTAGTCGTAGCGCGAAAATTCGGCGGGTCGCAAACGCTTGACGTTCCAAGTGTGGAAATATTCATGGCTAATCAGGCCCAGCAAAGTGGTGTAACCCTCGCTGGTTTTGTCATCGCCATTGCGCGGCAGGTCGCGCCGGTTGGCGATCAAAGCAGTGGAATTGCGGTGCTCCAGTCCGCCGTAACTTTCATCGACGGCATGCAGCATGAACACATAGCGCGTAAACGGGACCCGCTTCGCCAAAGCCTTGGCGGGCGCAGCACCCGGTGCGTGCCAAAAGCAGATTTGGGCTTCGCAAATTTTTTGCGCGTCGCGCAACAAGCGCTCACCGTCCATGGACGGTAAGGCCCCCGCCACCACAAAGCGATGTGGCACGCCACAGGCCGTAAATTCACCGCTCCAAAACGCACCCATTTCTACCGGGCAGTCGGCCAATTCGTCGTAGTCCGCAGCCAGGTAGCTACCAAAGCCTGCTGCATCAATGCGCTGCGGCCCCAAGCCCGTAGCCACCTGCCAGCCTTTCATGGCTGAACCGCGCACTAGCTCCAAACCATGGGGCTGATCCGTCTGCTCCTGCGCCATCAGGCACAAACTGGTAGCGTTAAAAAAACCGCGCACATCGTTCAACCAGGCGGTGCGCACCGAGTTGTCAAATGCATAGACTTGGTAACGCACTTCCAAAGGCAGCGCACGGTCACAAGCCACCAGCCAAGCGGCTTTATCGCTTTGGGTCAAAGCCACGGGGTGCCCACCCTGGTTGCATTGCAGATTCTGTAAGTGCCGGGAAAATTCACGTACCAAATAGCTGCCGGGTATCCAAGCTGGCAAGCGCAATTCCTGGCTGCTGGCCGGCGCCGCTATCGTCATGGTGACTTGCCACAGATGTGCCGCATGGCTGAGCACTTCTACCCGGTAATGCACAGGGGCCTTGGCGCCTGGCAAAGCAGATTTGGAAGGACGCGCGCGCTGGCTGGTCATTGCTTGCAAGGTCAAAAAAACGCTCAACCTTTGCCGGCCTGGGCCAGCATTTGTTCTACCTTTTTGGCATCCACCGCGCCGGGGACGCGGCTGCCATTGGTAAACAGCAAAGTCGGCGTGCCGTTGATTTTGTACTTGCGCCCTAACTCGACGTTGCGGCTGAGCGCGGTGGCGTCGCAGCCACCGGCGGTGGAGCTAACAGCTTGATCGCGCAACATCCAGTCCAGCCAGGCCGTGCCACGGTCTTTAGCGCACCAAATAGCTTTGGATTTTTCTACCGAGTCGGCACCCAAAATAGGGTACAAAAACATGTAAATGGTGACGTTGTCTACTTTCTGCATATCCCGCTCAAAGCGTTTGCAGTAACCGCAATTGGGGTCTTCAAACACTGCCATCTTGCGCTCGCCATTGCCGCGTACCAAGGTAAACGCGTCTTTGAGCGGCAGGCTGTCGAATTTGACCGCGGTCAATTTTTCCACCCGCTCTTCGGTCAGGTTGCGCTTGTTGCGGGTATCGATCAAACTGCCTTCGATCAGGTAATCGGCCTTGGCGTCGGTGTAATAAATTTCGCTGCCGTCCACCCGCACTTCGTACAGCCCCGGAATTTCCGATTTACGCACTTCATCAATTTGCTTGAACTGCGACAGGCGCGCGGGCAGGTTTTTGCGAATTACATCTTCCTGGGCCCAAGCCGCTTGGGAAAGGGCCAAGGTGCAGATCAGTGCTAACACGGTACTTATTAATTTCATGGTGCTTAGGTTTCTAAGTGGGGGAAGCGGGCAGGCCCATGGCCCTTCGGGCTACCCATTGTTTGACGGGGCCGCTACGGGAAAAAGCCGACATGCCCCAGTTGCGCGCCGAAGCAAGCAAGGGCGATTGCTGGTAAAAAATCTGTTGCATGGCATCACCCACGCCACCGACCAACGCCAGTGCGGTCTTGCGCTCACGCTGATAAGCGCGCAGCAAGCGCATATCGCCCACGCTGCGCCAGTAGGGCCGCGTATCGAGCACGTGGGCCAAAGCCGCCACGTCGCCCAGGCCGAGGTTCAAACCCTGACCGGCCAATGGATGCACGGTGTGCGCCGCATCACCAGCCAGCACCCACGCGCCTTGCGCATTGCTACCACACCACTGCTGCGCGCTGGCACTTTGCAAAGGCCAAACGCTGCGCGCGCTGATCAGCGTTAAGGCACCCAGAGACTCGCCGCTGACGGCGTCCAACTCCTGGCAAAAAACTTCTTCCGACGCTGCTTGCATAGCCTGCGCTCGTTCGGGGCTGAGCGACCAGACCAATGCGCAGGCGCTGCCTTGTTCGCCGTCCAGAGGCAACATGGCCAAAATTTCGCCCTGGCCTTGGTGCTCTGAAAACCATTGTCGGGCCACTTGCTGATGCGCCGCAGCGCAGGCCACGCGCGCCGCCAGGGCGTGTTGCGGATAGGCTTGCACCTCAAATTCCACGCCCAATTCCTCGCGCGTGCTGCTGGCCTTGCCTTCGCAAATCACCGTCAACGGCGCCGCACAGGGCTCGTGCATCACGGTCACCAGGCTTTGAAAGCCCAGCGCCTGCACCAGCAGCGCTTCCAACGCGGGTACGTCCACCATCCAATTAAGCGCCGGGGCGCCTTGGTCCGCCGCGTCAAAGCGCAGTGCGCCGCCTTTATCGCCAAATACCTGCATGGACAAGACCGGGGTGGCGTGCTGCGCATCGGGCCAGCAGCGCAAGGCTTCAAGAAGGTCGCGCGAGGCTGCGTTGAGCGCATAGGCGCGCACATCGCTATGCCCGCTGGCCGGGTCACCGGCCTGGGGATCGACCAAGGCCACGCGCAGCCTTTTTGCCGCCAATTGCAAGGCCAGCGCGCGGCCGACGATGCCGGCGCCACGTATGCAAACATCGAAAGGTCGTGCCATGCGGGCCATTGTAGAAGCGGCCTGTAATCCCCTCGGCCTAGCGTCCCCATGCGTGCAAGTAGAGTGCTTCGCACTGAGAAGAACAAGTTCACACCAATCGGATGGGGCAACTAATTAGTGGTTTAGCACACAGCGCCCTTGCCGCGCCAGGTGCAAAAGCCGCCAAAAACCGCGTTTATTACAATGCAGGCCGCCCCGCATAGCAGGGGCGCACTCCCTCCCGAAGCGCCATCTGCGCGTGCGGACCTCCCGAAACGAAGGACTCTCCCATGAAATGCGGCATCGTAGGCCTGCCCAATGTCGGTAAATCGACTCTGTTTAACGCGCTGACCAAGGCCGGCATCGCGGCAGAAAACTACCCGTTTTGCACCATCGAGCCCAACGTGGGCGTGGTCGAGGTGCCCGATCTGCGCCTGGCCCAGCTATCGGACATCGTCCAGCCCGAACGCGTGGTGCCTGCGATTGTGGAGTTTGTGGACATCGCCGGCCTGGTAGCAGGTGCAAGCACGGGCGAAGGCTTGGGCAATAAATTTCTGGCCCATATCCGCGAGACTGACGCCACCATCAATGTGGTGCGCTGCTTTGAGGACGACAACGTGATCCACGTCGCCGGACGCGTGGACCCGATCGCCGACATCGAAGTCATCCAAACCGAACTGTGCCTGGCCGACTTGTCCAGCGTCGAAAAAGCCCTGCACCGCGTGACCAAGACAGCGCGCTCGGGCGACAAAGAATCCATCAAGCTGGTCGCTATCTTGGAGAAATGCCAGGCCGCGCTCAACGAAGCCAAGCCGGTGCGCACCCTGGACTTCAGCAAAGAAGAATTGCCGCTTCTCAAACAATTCTTCTTAATTACGGCCAAACCGGCCATGTTTGTGGCCAATGTGGCCGAAGACGGCTTTGACAACAACCCTTTGCTAGAGCGCCTGCAGGCCTTTGCCGCCGCCCAAAACGCGCCGGTGGTGGCCATTAGCGCCAAGCTGGAAGCCGAACTGAGCGAAATGAGCGACGAAGACCGCTTGTTATTCCTGCAAGAACTGGGTCAGACTGAGCCAGGTCTGAACCGGCTGATCCGCTCGGCCTACCGGCTGTTGGGTTTGCAAACTTATTTCACAGCTGGCGTGAAAGAAGTTCGCGCCTGGACCATCCACGTGGGCGATACCGGTCCGCAGGCGGCCGGGGTAATCCACACCGACTTTGAAAAAGGCTATATCCGCGCCCAGACGATTGCCTTTGAAGACTTCATTCAATTCCGTGGTGAGCAAGGGGCAAAGGATGCGGGCAAAATGCGCGCAGAGGGCAAGGAATACGTGGTCAAAGACGGCGACGTGATGAACTTCCTGTTCAGCTCCTAAGCACCACCCGACCGCTTAACTTTTTTCGGAGACCCCCATGCCCGCATTACTACCCCATATCGACCCGGACGGATTGCTCGAGTTTTCGGTGGTCTATACCGACCGCGCCTTGAACCACATGTCCCAACGCTTTCAAGGCGTGATGCGCGACATCTCTACCATGCTCAAGTCGGTGTATAGCGCCCAATCCAGCGTGCTGGTGCCGGGCAGTGGTACCTTTGGCATGGAAGCAGTAGCGCGGCAATTTGCCACCGGTAAAAACGTGCTGGTCATACGCAACGGCTGGTTCAGCTACCGTTGGACGCAGATTTTTGATATGGGCAACATCCCTTCCCATGCCACCATTTTGAAGGCGCGCCGCTTAAGCCAAGACAGCCAGGCCGCCTGGATTCCCTGCCCGATTGAAGAAGTAGTCGCCACCATCTTGGCCGAAAAGCCCGCCGTGGTTTTCGCGCCCCATGTAGAAACTTCGGCAGGCATGATCCTGCCCGACGGCTACTTGCGTGCCGTGGCCGACGCCGTGCACCAAGTGGGCGGTTTGTTTGTGCTGGACTGCATCGCATCAGGCACGATTTGGGTGGACATGAAAGCGACCGGCGTCGATGTGTTGGTGACCGCGCCACAAAAAGGCTGGAGCGGTTCGCCCTGCTGCGCCATGGTCATGCTCAGCGAGCGCGCCCGCGCGGCCATTGACAGCACCACCAGCAGCAGTTTTGCTTGCGACTTGAAAAAATGGCTGCAAGTGATGGAAGCCTATGAAAACGGCACCCACATGTACCACACCACCATGCCGACCGACGCGATCACGCGTTTGCAGGAAGTAATGCACGAGACGCAAGACTACGGGTTTGACAAAGTCTGCGCCGAGCAATGGGACCTGGGCCACAAAGTGCGTGGGCTTATGGAAGGCCGTGGTATCCGCAGCGTGGCAGCGCCCGGCTTTCAGGCACCCGGCGTCGTGGTCAGCTACACCACCGATACCGGCATGCATAACAGCAAAGGCTTCTCGGCATTAGGCCTGCAAACCGCTGCCGGTGTGCCGCTGCAATGCGACGAACCAGCAGACTTTATGACCTTTCGCATCGGCCTGTTTGGCCTAGACAAATTGCACAACGCCGACCGCAGCGTGACGCATCTTGCAGCTGCATTGGACGAGATGGGTTTTAAGGCGCAAAAAGCGGCTTAAATACCCTCAGCCGCATTTACTGTCCGGCTGGGCTGCTGCTAAAGGCCAGCGTCTCTTGCAAAGTGGGCGGCTGGCAGCCGCTGCGGCCGCAGTTGATCGCTGCGGCTTGCATCGCTAGGCGCAAAGTGCTTTGCAGTTCGACCTGTGGCTGCAGGGCCCAATCAGCCACGCAATTGCCCCAAAAAGTATCGCCCGCCCCTACGGTATCAACCACCGCTACGCGGGGTGCCGCCATCGCCATCCCACTCTCGCCGATGTGCAAATACGCGCCTTGCGCGCCAAAGGTCAGGGCGATGTGCGTGGCCTGCGGCGCACACTGGCTGCGCAGGGCCTGTACCAAGCCCGGCGCATCGGCCAGCGTCGGTGCGGGCCAGCCCAGTACCTGCAAATCCTCGTCGCTGGCTTTGAGCCAATCGGCCTGCGCCATCAAGGTCTTGACGCCTGCCACGTAGGCCGGCAAATCCTGCGCCACCTGGGGCCGCATATTGATGTCCATGCTGATGACCCAACCCAGTGCCTTCGCCGCTTGCAGTAGCGCTAGCACCTTCTCGTTTTCCGGCGGTATCAAGAGCAAAGAGCCGACATTCAAAATGCCTGGCCCGTGGGCCGCAGCGTGCGTGCGCAGGAGCTGCGCCATCGCGTCCACGGTGTAGTCGCGGTCAGCCACGCCTTCGCGGTAAAAGCTGTAGCTGGGGTGGCCGTTTTCAATTTGCACCATGGCCAGCGAGGTGGGCGCGCGGCTATCGGGCGTGTCCAAAGCCACATCGTCGGACCGCAATTGCGCGGCCAGCGTGCGGCCAAACCTGTCGGTGGACAAGGGGTTGAGGTAACGCACGGGCGCCCCGCGCAAACGGGCGGCGCGCGCCATGTTGTACGGGCTGCCACCGGCAAGCGGGATAAAGCGGCCATCGGGCTGCATGACGCAGTCCATCAGCGCTTCGCCCAGGACCCAGAGGTGTTTGGAGTTCATAGTCATTTAACAAAAGCTGGCAATAAAGTGGCGGGATGCAGCGCGTGCCGCAATGGCTTGCAAGGTGGCTATGTGAGATGCGCTGCGCAGCCGCCGCAAGCACTGACTATTGTCCTTCAAGCCTAGGTGCTGGCGTGCAATGGGCATGCTGTGGACGCGCAATAGTCATGCAAGCGGCAGGGATCAGGCACCCAATGCCCGTCCGCAATGCCCAGGCGATCCCTTGTATTCAATAGGCCAATGCCTCGGGCGGCAAGTCACCCACCGCTTTGGCCCCGGTCATCACCGCCACGGTATCGCTCATGCTGATGAACTTGGGGTTGACCACCGCTGCGCGCTTGCCCAAACGAGCGATATGGATGCGGTCGGCCACTTCAAACACATGCGGCATATTGTGCGAAATCAGCACTACTGGTAGCCCCTTATCGCGCACGCGGCGTATTAGTTCCAGCACCATATTGCCTTCTTTGACGCCCAGCGCAGCGGTAGGCTCATCCATGATGACTACATGCTGCGCAAAAGCGGCGGCGCGGCCTACGGCCACGCATTGGCGCTGGCCGCCAGACAAGGTTTCCACCGCCTGCGTCATTGAGCGGATACCGACCTTCAGGTCGGTCATACGCGCAATGCTTTCTTCGAGCATCTTCTTTTTGTCTATAAAGCCCAACCAACCCAGCGGCCCGCTGCGGCGCAGTTCGCGCCCAAGAAACAAGTTCTCAGCAATCGTCATAGCCGGTGCCACGGCAAGGTCTTGGTACACGGTTTCAATACCAGCACGGCGCGCGTGAATGGGGCTCTTGAAATGCACGGTTTTACCGTCGAGCAAGATCTCACCCTCGTCGGGAATCGTGGCGCCCGACAGGCATTTGATCAAGGATGATTTACCTGCGCCGTTGTCGCCAATTACGGCCAGGATTTCGCCAGCGCGCAATTCAAAGTCGGCACCATCCAGGGCAGTGACCTGGCCGTAGCGTTTGACCAAGCCACGGGCCTGCATCACGATGTGCGGGGCGCTCATTAACGTGCTCCTTTACGCGACATTTGGTCGGTAGCGACCGCCAGAATCACCAGCACCCCGGTCACCAAGATTTGGTACACCGAGGACACACCCATCAGGGTCAATCCGTTGCGGAAAACGCCCACAATCAATGCCCCCATCAGGGTGCCCAAAATAATGCCGCGACCGCCAAACAAGCTGGTGCCGCCCAGCACTACAGCGGTAATCGCATCCAAATTTTCAGTCTGACCCGCGTTGGGGTCACCGGCGCCGGTACGCGCCACCGCCAGCGTGGAGGCGATGCCGTAAAAAACGCCGGCCAGCACATACACGCCGAGCAGCACTTTGTCGGTGGAAATACCCGCCAATCGCGTGGCCTCCGGGCTGTTTCCGACGGCATAGACATGGCGCCCTTGCGCGGTGTCGCGCAGCCATATCCAGGTGGCCAGGTAGAGTGCCAGCATCAGCACAATGCCGTAGGCTACGCGCGCGCCCCCGAATTCAAAAGTCTCAGCCAGCAGTGTCATGCCCTCAGGTATTTGCGTGACCGTTTGCGCCCGCGAATAGAGTTGTGTGATGGCAAAGGCGATGTTTAAGGTACCCAAGGTCACGATAAACGGTGGTAGTTTGAGGCGCGTGACCAGCAAGCCATTGATGAGGCCAAACAAAGTGGTGGCGGCGATGCCGCACAAAATAGCCACCGGCGCGCTGAGCTGGTAGTCGGCTGCGACTTTGCTCATCACAATCGCACCCAAAGCCATCACCATGCCGCAGGATAAATCGATGCCAGCGGTCAAGATAATCAGCGTCTGTCCAATAGCAATCGTGCCCACCACCATGACCTGCTGCAAGATCAGGGAAAAGTTTCTCAGCGTGAGAAAGTTTTCATGCTGAAAGGAAAAAAAGGCGCAGGCCAATAGCAGCGCGAGTGCTGGGCCCAGCGTGCCCATCGGAGGAAGTTTGGCTTTTAGCGAATTCATAGCGTCAATTCAATAGATGGTCGGCTGAGCCGGTGCGGCGAATCTGGCGATGCATAAAGACGCAATCGAAAGCCTGCCGCAGCAGACTTCCGATGTTCAGCGTGGCGTCAATACGCCGCTCGCATACAGACATCGGGCAAGCATGGCTTGGCCGATGCGATGCCCCTTACTCACCCCAGCACTGTGCGCGGGCGGTTTTGGTGTCGATGCTCTTGACGCCAGCCATGGGCTTTGCAGCGACTAGGTCCACGCCGGTGTCGGTGTAGCCGGTTTGGCGCTTGCCATCCTTGGCATACTGCACACCGGCAGCAACGCCCAATGCAGCCATCTTCAAAGGGTATTGCATGCTAGTGGCCGCGATCACGCCTTTTTCGACGTTGCCCACACCGTTGCTGCACATGCCGTCAACGCCCAAGATGACCACTTCTTTTTCCTTGCCTGCGGCTTTGATGGCTTTGTAGGCACCAGCGGCAGCGGGTTCGTTGATGGCATACACCACATTGATATTGGGGTTCTTTTGCAGGCAGTTTTCCATGCCGGTCTGGCCCTTGGCGGCGTCGCCAAAGCTGTCGGCCATGCAGACCACTTCGGCGGGCTGGGCCAACTCATTGCTTTTCGCATCTAGCGATTTCAAACCGTAACCTGCCAGAAAACCATTGTGACGCTGTGCACCCACGGGATGGCCGGGGAACAAGTCCATGGTCGCGATCACCGGCTTTTTGCCACCCAGAGCGGCTTTGGCGTATTGGCCGATCAGGACACCGGCTTTGTAATTGTCGGTAGCGAACAAGGCGTCGGCCTCAGCAACCGGGCTGTCCAGGGCGATCACTTGCACGCCTTGGGCGCGGATTTTCTTGATCGTGGGGACGATGGCGTCGCCAGATGATGTGATCAGGATGGTTTTGGCGCCTGCTGCGACCATGTTTTCCATGGCGCTGATTTGGCTGGCGGTGTCGCCGTCTTGCTTGCCCGCTGCGCTGAGCAATTTAGCGCCAGCGGCCTTGGCAGCAGCGTCAGCACCTTCTTTCATTTTCACGAAAAACGGGTTGCTTTCGGTCTTGGTGATCAGGCCGATCACGGTCTCTGCGGCAAATGCGGAGGTCGCAGCCGAAGCGGCAAAGGCGATGGCAGTCAGTGCCAGGGTGGTGGATTTTTTCAAGCTTTTTCTCCTAGGAAGTGTATCAATCAGGGTTGGCTTATCGGGGATGGATTTCCCCGGTTCCTACGCTTCACGTTTTCAGCGTGGTGGAACTATATTCCGGTTTAACTAAATAAATCAAGTTGATTTAATAATGGAAAACCCTAGGTTTCGCCTGATTTCCGAGGTTTAGGGCCGCCTTTGCTGCTTTTTTAGGCAGCGAAATAGCTACTTTGGCCGACAATGAAGCGGATTTCGCACGGAACCACAAGGCTTGGCTATGGACCCCAACACACTTCCCGCCGCTGCGCTTGCGCGCGCCCAGGCCTTGCTGGCTGCTGGGGGGCGCCGTGTGCTGGGCATTGCGGCGCCGCCCGGCGCTGGTAAATCCACCCTCGCGGCGCAACTGTTGCAGGCGCTCGGGGCCCAAGCGCAAGTCGTGCCTATGGACGGTTTTCACCTGGCAAATTCGCAGTTGCAGCGTTTGGGCCGTGCCGGGCGCAAAGGCGCACAGGACACTTTTGACGCCGCCGGTTATGTCCATTTGCTGCGCCGCATCCGGGAGCAGCAGCCAGGTGAAACGATTTACGCACCAGAATTCCGCCGCGAAATAGAAGAAGGCATAGCCGGTGCGGTGGCAGTGCACAGCGATACCCGTCTGATCATTACCGAAGGCAATTACCTCTTACTGGACAGCGCCCCCTGGAACGCGGTGCGCAGCCTGCTCGACGAGGCCTGGTACCTGGCGCTCGACGAAACGGAGCGCCAGCGCCGCCTGCTGGAGCGCCACATGCGTTTTGGCCGCGAACGCGCCGACGCATTGCACTGGATTGCCATTACCGATGAACCCAATGCGCGCCTGGTTGCCGCCTCGAAGCACCGCGCGGATTGGACCATGGAGCAAGCTACTTTTTAGGGCTGGCGCATTGGCTACTTCGCGCACTAAACCTGTTAATATTAATTAAATCTAGTAGTTTTACTAATAGACCCAGTAGCTGAAATGTGGCATGCTTGCAGGCATCGCATTATTTTGGCTTGTTGATATGAACGTCCCGCACATCCTCTTACACCCGTGCTGCGCCACGCTGACTGCTTGGCAGGCCCGCACAAGTCAAAATTCCGGTTTTGTCACCGCACGCGCTGGATCGACCCCATGCTAATCGGACTGGACCCCCTGCTTACCCCGGAATTGCTCATGCACCTCAGCGCCATGGGCCACGGCGAATGGGTGGCTGTGGTCGATGCCAATTTCACGGCCGACCTGCTAGCCCAAGGCCGCCCTGTGGTGCGCTTGCCCGGCCACAGCCTGGAGCGCGTCAGCCGCGCGGTACTTTCGGTGTTCCCGCTGGCGGTCGATGTGGACCCGCCAGCCGCTTACATGCACGTCTGCCACAGCGCGCCTGCGCACCGCACCGAGGCCCAGCAGGCCGTGGTTAATCTGGTAGCGCAAGCCATGGGCAAGCCCATGCCAGTGCAGGCGGTGGAGCGTTTTGCGTTTTACGATCGTGTCAAAGACGCCAGCCTGATTGTGCAAAGCGGCGAAGGCACGGCCTACGGTAACGCCCTATTTTGCAAAGGCGTGATACTGCTCTAATTCCCTATGGCGATAGACGAAATCCCCCATCCCGCTGCCAGCAGCACCGTACCGGAATCCGCGGGTGCGGGAGATACGCGGCGCATGCGCGGCTCCAACCACATGGGCATGCGCCAGTTCAACGAACGCATCGTTTTGCAGGCCATACGCCACCACGGCGCCATCCCCAAGGCCGATCTGGCGCGCATGACGCATTTATCCAGCCAAACGGTGGCCGTGATTGTGGGCCGTTTGCTGGAAGACGGGCTGCTGATCAAGCAAGACCGGGTACGCGGACGCATCGGCCAACCCTCGGTACCGCTGTCGCTCAACCCCAAGGGCGCGTACAGCATTGGCGTGCAACTGGGGCGGCGCAGCCTGCAACTGGTGGTAGCGGATTTTTGCGGTGCCATCGTTGAGCGCTTGGACTACCGCTATGAATACCCAGACCCGGAATTGGTGATTCCCCAAATCGTGCAAGGCTTGGACGTGTTGCGCCAGCGCCTAGGCAATGCCTGGCCGCGCGTCGTGGGCATCGGCCTGACCGCCCCCTTGTTTTTGCACCAATGGGCGGACATGCTGGGCGGCCAAGCAGCGCAAGTCTTATCTCGCTGGGAGCATGTGGACTTGCGCGCCCGCGTGCAGGCGCGCACCGAACTGCCGGTGGACTTTGCCAAAGACACCACGGCTGCCTGTGTGGCCGAACTGTTGCAAGGCCACGGCCAAAGCATCAGCAGTTTTTTGTATATCTATGCCGGCACCTTTATCGGTGGCGCGCTGGTGCTGGCCGGCCACATCATGGGCGGGGAGCGCGGTAACGCCGGGGCCATCGGCTCGCTGCCAGTAGCGCTCGGACAGGGACCAGACAGCGCGCGCCGGCGCCCACCGCCCCAGCTATTACAAATGGCTTCGGGCTGGCAACTGGAGCAAAGCCTGCTGCAAGCGGGCCACGACCCTTTGCTGCTGCAAAGCCCGTCCATCATGGACAGCGCCTACGCCGCCTACACCACACCCTGGCTGGAGCAAAGCGCCAGCGCACTGGCCATGACGGTCACCAGCGCCGCCGCCTTGCTGGATCTGGATGCGGTGGTGCTGGACGGTGCGCTGGCCCCGCCCTTGATGCAAGCGCTGCTGGAACGCACCCAAGCCGGATTGGCCGATTACGCGTTTGACGGCATGTACCAACCCCAGTTGCTGATGGGCCAGATCGGCAGCTATGCCCGCGCGCTGGGCGGCGCCTTGCTGCCGCTGCACAGCCAATTTTTTCCCGATAAAAATATTTTCCTCAAACGCGATAAGGTATGAAGCTCTTCGTCGATTCCGCCGACCACCGCCATTGGCAACTGCCGCCGGGCTGTCCGCGCATTGCCGGGGTGACCACCAACCCCACTTTGGTTCATCGCGCAGGCCTATCGGTGACATTGCCCACCTACCAGCGCCTGCTAGGTCAGGCCGCCGACGCAGGTCTTGGTGCGCTGATGTTGCAGCTGCCGCACGCCGATTTGCAAGAGGCGCATGCCTGGATGGATGTTTTGCAACAACAAAGCACGGATGTCGGGGTGCAACTCACCATCAAACTGCCCTGCCACGCGGACTGGGCGCCACTCATGGCGGCGGTGCGGGCACGGGACCTAAGCCTTCTGATTACCGGCGTCGCTAACCCAGTGCAATTGCTCTGGTCGCGCCAACAGGGCGCGCATTACGTGGCGCCCTATTTGGGCCGCTTGGAAGCCGCCGGGCGCGATGTGTGGGCCTTGGTAGGCGCCTGCGTTGCCATGCAGGCGCAAGGCACAGATTTGCTGGCGGCCAGCATCGGGGCAGCCGATGTACTCACGCGGCTTATCGCTGCGGGCGCTGCCGCCGCCACGCTCAAAGCCGAGCTGATTGCCAGCCTGGCCACCGACCCGGTTACCGAGGCTGCAATGGCCCAGTTTGCGCAAGACGCGCAAGCTAGTCTAAGCGCGCTAGCAACCGAATAATTACCCGCTAACCGCCCGCTGAGTTAACGCCGCTTGCGCGGCGCCTTGGCTTTGGCTGGCGCCTTCTTGGTCGTAGCGCCACTGTTCTTGCTGCGCTGTGCCTTGGCCGCAGGCGGGGCTTTGGCTGGCTTGCCACGGCCACTGCGCGAAGGCGGTGGCAGCTTGTCCAGATGGCTTTTGCCCAACGGCATCAAGCTACCTTGCACCAGGCGGAAGTCGATCTTGCGGCCATCCAAGTCCACGCGGCTGACTTGGATATCGACCCGGGTCCCGATGGCATAACGGATACCAGTGCGCTCACCACGCAATTCCTGACGCACTTCGTCAAAACGAAAATATTCGCCTCCCAATTCAGTGATATGCACCAGGCCTTCGACATACATCGCATCGAGCGTGACGAACAAACCAAAGGAAGTCGCTGCGGTCACCACGCCGCTGTATTCCTCGCCCAGATGCTCGTACATATATTTGCACTTGAGCCAGGCTTCCACATCGCGGCTAGCCTCGTCGGCGCGGCGTTCATTGGCGCTGCAATGCAGG
>CAJBBZ010000196.1 GCA_903951445.1 uncultured beta proteobacterium | reverse complement strand
TGTGCTGACCCGCCTGCCCACGCAGCGCAACAGCATGATCGCGCAGTTGCTGCCACATCGCTGGACGCCCGCGACGCCATCGGCCTGACTTGCAAACACTGCAGCGGGGGCCGGTCAATATGGGTTCGCTGGGCGCTTACCTTTTTGCAGCCACAAAGGCTCTCGAAAGCGCTGTAAAGCTTGCAGAGCGAAACGATTCGCTGCCTAGCAACGCAGGACGCTCTTGGTCGGAGATAGAAGACAAAGAGCTTATTGCTAGCTTTGACGCAGGAGCGCCAGTCAAAAAAATCGCCACTAAGCACGGTCGAACTCTTGGGGCTATTGCCTCTCGTCTTGTTCGTCTCGGAAGAATCAAAGACCGCGCCGAGGCACGTCTCGGTGCCCAACCCGCCAATGCACCGGACCTGTCGCGGCAAGATGTGCCAGTCCGATGAATTCAGACCTCAAATTTCATTTTGCAGCACTTTTTTTGTAGATACAATTAAGTATGCTCCCATAGGACGAACCAAAGCGCAAGCTGAACCTCAAGAATCACGGGCTTGACTTCGTTGGATGCGATGCAATCTGGGACCACTTCACAGTGACCCGCGAGGACAAACGGCAAGACTACGGCGAACAGCGCTTGGTCTGTTTCGGTCTTCTCAAGTCAGAAGTGGTTGTGATGGTTTACACCGAGCGCCCGAAAGGGCCTCACGTGATATCGCTGCGAAAGGCAGAAAAACATGAAGCTCGCTACTACCGCCAAGTTGCCAAAGAAAACCTCGGCTAAGGTCAATGACCCAGACAACCCGGCATGGACTGAGGGCATGCTGGGTGCGCCAGTGCTCAAGCGTGGACGTGGCCCCCAAGCCACGCCAACGAAGGTGCTTACCTCGGTTCGTTTGGACGCGGATATTTTGGAGTTCTTTAAATCGCAAGGTGCTGGCTATCAGTCGCGAATCAATGCTGCACTTCGTATGGAGTTGGAGCGAAATTTAAGTGGTCGTCCAAGCCCGACAACCCGTAAGCGCTTAGTGGCTTGACTTTGCCGTTAGGCGTTAGACGAACGCTACGCGCAACCAACCTTGCAACAGCGTTGGTCACCGGCCGCTTAGCTCAAGCGGCAGGCTCCAAAGAAACCTGCGGAGGCATATTAGTTTTAGACCGTCTGAGGGTCCATCGCACATCACATCGCCAGAATCTGCCCTGTCGCGAATAGCCCTTGGACCGCTTGCCCCAAACCAGCCAAGCCCCGCAACACATCCCCAATCACCAAAACACAAGGGCTAGCCATGCGCTGTTCAGTCAGCGTTTGGTGCAAGCAATCCAAGGTGCATATTGCCTGCCGCTGCGAAGGCAGCGTGGCGTCTTGCACGATAGCCACCGGCGTGTCGGCGGCCAGGCCGTGCAGCAGTTCGTCTTGTATGCGCTGCGCGGCGGCCACGCCCATATAGACCACCAGGGTGAGTTTGGCCTGGCGGGCGGTGTGGGCCAGAGCGCGCCAGTCGGTGCCGGGGTCGCCGGGTTTGGCGTGGCCGGTCACCATCAGCACGCCGTGGGCATGGTCGCGGTGGGTGAGGGCGGTGTTGAGCGAGGCTAGCGCGCCCAAGGCGGCGGTGATGCCGTTGACCACGTGCACCTCGATGCCCGCTTGTTGCAAGGCCTCGATTTCTTCGCCGCTGCGGCCAAATACCAAGGGGTCGCCGCCCTTCAGGCGCACCACGTTTTCGCCCTTTTGGGCTTCGCTCACCATCAACTTTTCAATAAAGGCCTGCGGCGTGGACGCGCAGCCGCCGCGCTTGCCCACATAGACGATGCGGGCGCTGGGGCTGGCGTGGGCCAGCACGGCCTCGTTCACCAGGTCGTCTACCAAGATGACGGTGGCGGCGGCAATGGCTTTAACGGCCTTGAGCGTCAGTAAATCCGGGTCGCCCGGGCCTGCGCCTACCAGGCTGACTTGTCCTGTGGGTTTACGGATAGCGGTGGCAAGCACGTCATCGCGAGGAGCGGAGCGACGCGGCGATCCATGCGCCGCTGATGTACCAAGAATGCTGGATTGCTTCGCTTCCCTCGCAATGACGATATTGCCTCCTGGCAGCGTCTCTTGAGCCGCAAAGGCCTTGCGAGCCAGCAGCGGTTTCGAGGCGCTTGGCCCAGGTGTTTTTGTCATCATGCAGCCTCTTCCATGCGGGAAATGAGTTTCGAGATTTCTATCACTTGTTGGGCAATCGGCGCGGGCACGGGCTGCGCGCCGTCCATCACCGCGCGGATGTAGTCGGCGGTGCCCGGCGCGTCGATGCCAGCGGGCAGCGCGGGCAGGCTGCCCAGGCTGCCGCTTTGGGCGTCTTGGGCAAACACGGTTTCACCGGAGATAAAGCCTTGCATTTTCGGCAGGCGGCGGGCGTCGGCCACGGCTTCGCCTTCGGTGCCGCGTAAGAGCAGGGCGTTGGCCTGCACCAGTTGCAAAGTGGCGGCCATGGAGTGCGCGTATTCCGGGTGGGTGTAACTGGTCACCAGCAGGCTAGGGCCAGCGCAGGGGTTCATCAGCTTGACCAGGCTGTGCGCCGAATTGCGCAGTTGCACCACGCGGCGTACTTCCAGAAGCCTTTGCAGGCCGGTGCTTAAAGCGGCGGTGGGATAGAAAGCCACTTCACCAGCGGCCAGCGGCGCAAAGCTGTTGCGCGGATGAATGCCCAGTTGCTCCAGCACTTCGGCAGTAAACACGCGGCTGTTTTCGGTGGGCGTGCCGTGGATCATGACCGGGTGGCCTTCGCGCGCCAGCAGTAGCGCCAGCAGAGGCGTGAGCACCGGAATTTTGCGCGCGCCGTTGTAGCTGGGGATGACGACGACCGTCTTGTCGCCCTGGGGCACGGTGTGCAAGCGCGGCGCGGTGGCGTCCAGAAAACCGGCCATTTCTTCCGGCGTTTCCCCCTTGACGCGCATGGCCAGGCAAAAAGCGCCTACCTCCAGGTCGCTGACGGCGCCATCGAGCAGTTGGCCCCATAAATCCGCCGCCTGCGCGCGGCTCAGCCCCCGCGCGCCGTCTTTGCCGCGCCCGATTTCCCGCAAATACATGCCAATAGCCATGCAGCGATTGTCGGCGAGGGTTGCGAACTGCTTGGTATGAGCTTATGCAGTGGCCTTGGAAGCTGCTAAAAACCCGTCATCGCGAGGCGCGCACAGTCCGTCATCGCGTACATGGACGCTCCCTGTTAAGCAAACTGTTTATTGACTTTGGGCTAAATCGGAGAGGTTGCAACCGTACATTCGGACTTTGATGTGCTTTTGCACTGTCCC
>CAJBBZ010000195.1 GCA_903951445.1 uncultured beta proteobacterium | reverse complement strand
GGAATACGGCCACCGAGTTTTTGGAATTTGCTGGGATCTTTGAGGAAGTCCACCACCTCTTTCACTTCTTCTTTGGCCTCGTCGCAACCGGCCACATCGGCAAAAGTCACGGTGTTGGTGTTTTCGTCGAGCAAGCGGGCTTTGCTTTTACCGAAACTAAAGGCGCCGCCTTTGCCGCCGCCCTGCATCTGGCGCATGAAGTAAATCCAAACGCCGATAAGCAGGAGCATCGGCCCCCAGCTGACCAGCAAGGTCATGAGCAAGGAACCTTCTTCACGCGGCTTGACGTCAAACTTGACGCCGTTGGCAATTAAATCGCCCACCAAGCCACGGTCCAAGTAGGTTGCTGTGGTTCTGACGCGGCGCTCGTCCGAGGTCAGTGCAACGATCTCGGTGGTACCGCCCTGGCCTTCTTGGATGACAGCGCTCTTGATGTTTTTGTTACGCACTTCTTCCAAGAAGTCGGAATAGCCAAGCGTCACGGCGCCGCTGCCGTTGTGCGAGTCAAATTGCTTGAAGACGGTAAAAAGTACCAAGCCTATGACAAGCCAGACTGCAATTTTGGAAAACCACTGATTGTTCAAGCGAAACTCCAGTTAAAGCGTGAGCCGGGAAATACCCTTGTCACATGCGATGCATTTTAGGCTTTTCAAGCGGGGGGATGGCGGTATTTGCGTGTAGTGGCCGTAAATCGCCCAAGGCCTTGGGCCTCGAGCCGCGACCGAGCCGAATCTAACGCAGCCCGATCCCCACCAAAAAAGTCTCAGATGAGCGATCCCTAGAGGCCTTGGGCTTATAGGGTTTGACGGTTTGAAAGGCCTCGCGAAAACGGGCCACTACCGCGTTATAGCTGCCGCCGTGGAACACTTTGGCCACCAGAGCGCCCTGTTTTTTCATGTGGTTTTGGGCAAATTCAATGGCCAGTTCCACCAGGTATTCGACCCGGGCCGCATCGGCTGAGGAGATACCTGACAGGTTGGGGGCCATGTCCGAGACAACCAGATCAGCTTGGGCGCCGTCTAAGGCTAGTTCCAGCTTTTGCAGCGTATCGGCCTCTCGAAAATCCCCTTGGATAAAGGTGACGCCTTCAATAGCCTCCATCGGCAATAGGTCCAGGCTGATAATTTTCCCGACCAAAGCACCGGCTGCTGCGCCCTGCGGGGCCAAGCGGCGACGCAAATACTGGCTCCAGGCGCCGGGCGTGCAGCCCAGGTCGACCAGCACCTGGCCAGGCTTGACCAAGCCGAAGACTTCGTCAATTTCTTTGAGTTTGTAGGCCGCCCGCGCCCGGTAGCCTTCGCGGGCCGCCAGCTTCACATAGGGGTCGTTGATATGGTCGTGCAGCCAGGCCTTGTTGACCTTGCCACCGCGCGCCGCTTTGGCCGGAACGGGCGCAGAGGGCGAAGAGACGGACGGCTTTTTCATTGCGCCGATAATAGCCCTATGCCCCTTATACAACTCAGTCCTACAGAGCGCAAAGCGCAGCGGGCCCTGGCCCACCACCTTGACCCAGTGGTCATGGTCGGCGGCGATGGCCTCACCGCCAACGTCAAAAAAGAAACGGATGCCGCGCTCAACGCACACGGCTTGATCAAAGTGCGGGTGTTTTCAGACGACCGCAGCGCCCGCGAAGCCATGTTTCAGATTTTGGCCGACGAACTCAGCGCCGCGCCGATTCAACACATTGGCAAACTACTGGTGCTGTGGCGCCCGATGCCGGAAAAGGAAAAAGCGGTCGATGAGGATCGCAAAGCGGGGCCGCGCGACTTCAAGGTCTTGAAGTACAGCAAACGCGCCGGGCAGCGACCTGAAGTTAAGACGCTGCGGGTGCTGGGCAACCAAAGGCTGACGCCTGGCGGCAATGTCAAGCGGGCCAAGCCCAAACCCAAAATTAGTCTGAAAAAACGCAGCCAGGGCGCTTAAGCTGAGGGTTACATGCGATGTCACTGCAAAAAAGCGGCCTTCGCGGCGCTTGGGCAGTCTCCGAAGAATGCGCTTGAACCGGCCGCGTCACCTTGCTGATACTCGCGCAGCGCCTGTTGACTTGGGTCGCGGAGGGAAGTTGCAGCTTTCAACCTAGCTTAGACATAGCGAACTGCCACGATTTCATAGGCTTTTTGCCCACCTGGCGCCATGACGATAGCGGTATCGCCCTCTTCCTTGCCGATAAGCGCGCGGGCAATGGGTGAACTGATATTGACCAAACCCAGTTTCAGGTCCGCTTCGTCTTCACCCACGATTTGGTAGGTAACCCGCTCGCCCGACTCCTCCGCCTCCAGGTCCACCGTGGTACCAAACACCACGCGGCCACCGGCGTCCAGCGCAGCGGGGTCGATCACCTGGGCCACAGACAATTTACCCTCGACCTCTTGAATCCGACCTTCGATAAAACCTTGGCGGTCTTTGGCTGCATCGTATTCCGCGTTTTCACTCAAATCGCCTTGGGCACGGGCTTCAGAAATCGCACCGATCACGGCGGGACGGTCCACCGTCTTAAGCCGGTGCAACTCGGCTTTCAGGATTTCGGCGCCGCGTTTAGTAATTGGAATAGTGGCCATCGGAAAACTCGTACAACGGGGGTTTATAAATGACGATGGACAGCAGCGCTCCAAAGCGCGCTGCTGTCCATCGGGTCAAGCGGCGATTATGCCAAGAGTTGCGCGTGCATCTCCTGGACCGAAATCACCCCTAGCTGATCAAGGTATTTCATGCCCTCGACCGCGGCTTCCGCGGCGGCGATGGTGGTGAAGGTGGTGACCCGGCCCAGCAGGGCGGAGGTGCGGATGTAGCGCGAGTCGGCAATCGCATTGCGCCGCTCCTCCACTGAATTGATGACCAGGGCCACTTCCTCGTTTTTGATCATGTCCACGATATTGGGCCGTCCCTCGGCCACTTTGTTGACTGCGCGGCATTCCAGCCCTGCCGCTTTGATGGCCGCCGCCGTTCCTTTGGTCGCTAGCAGCTCAAAGCCCATCGCCCCCAGACTGCGCGCCACCTCCACAGCGCGAGGCTTGTCGCTTTGCTTGACCGAGATGAAGGCCCGCCCGCCACGCGGCAAGCGGGTGCCCGCACCTAGCTGCGACTTCACAAAGGCCTCGCCAAAGGTTTTACCCACGCCCATTACTTCGCCGGTGGACTTCATCTCCGGACCCAAAATCGTGTCTACACCTGGAAACTTGACGAAGGGGAACACGGCCTCTTTCACGCTGAAATACGGCGGCGAGACTTCTTTGCGCATGCCTTGCGAGGCCAGGCTTTGGCCCACCATGCAGCGCGCGGCCACCTTGGCTAATTGAATCCCCGTGGCCTTGCTGACAAACGGCACGGTGCGCGAGGCGCGCGGGTTTACTTCGAGCACATAAATCACATCCAGCCCATCCACTGACTGGATCGCAAACTGCACGTTCATCAGGCCGACCACCTGCAAAGCCGCTGCCATGGCCGCTGTTTGTCGCTTGATTTCGGTTACGGTCGCCGCGCTCAAACTGTAAGGCGGCAAGGAGCAAGCCGAGTCGCCGCTGTGCACGCCCGCCTGCTCGATATGTTCCATCACACCGCCTATCAGGGTGGCGCCGGTAGCGTCGCGGATGCAATCTACGTCGCACTCGATCGCGTCGTTCAAAAAACGGTCCAGCAGTACCGGCGAGTCGTGGCTGACCTTGACGGCCTCGCGCATATAGCGCTCCAGGTCGCGTTGCTCATGGACGATTTCCATGGCGCGCCCGCCCAGCACATAGCTGGGGCGCACTACTAGCGGATAGCCGAGCGCGGTGGCTTTTTCCAGCGCCTCGGTCTCGGTGCGCGCGGTGGCATTGGGCGGCTGGCGCAGGTCCAGCGCATGCAGCAACTTTTGGAAACGCTCGCGGTCTTCGGCCGCGTCGATCATGTCCGGGCTGGTGCCAATAATGGGCACGCCATGGGCTTCGAGCCCGAGTGCCAGCTTCAAAGGCGTCTGTCCGCCATACTGCACGATTACGCCCAGCGGTTTTTCCTTATCCACGATTTCAAGCACGTCTTCCAGCGTCAGCGGCTCAAAGTAAAGCCGGTCGCTGGTGTCGTAGTCGGTGGAAACCGTCTCGGGGTTGCAGTTGACCATGATGGTTTCATAACCATCCTCGCGCAGCGCCAGCGCTGCGTGTACGCAGCAGTAATCAAACTCAATGCCCTGACCGATGCGGTTGGGGCCGCCGCCCAGCACCATAATTTTTTTGCGGTCCGTGGGCTGCGACTCGCACTCTGCGCCCTGCGCTTCGTAGGTGGAATACATGTAAGCCGTGTTGGTGCTGAACTCGGCAGCGCAGGTATCCACCCGCTTGTAGACGGGGCGCACGCCCAGGTCTACGCGGCGCTGGCGTACTGCAGCATCCGTGGTGTGCAATTGACGGGCAAGGCGCCGATCGGAAAATCCTTTTTGCTTGAGAGCGCGTAAGGTCTGCGCATCCAAGCCGTCCAGCACCGTGCCTTGGGCCGGTTGCGGCAGACGCTCCAACTCCAATTCGATCTGCACAATTTGCTCAATTTGCACCAAAAACCAGCGGTCTATGCGGGTCAGGGCAAACACTTCTTCAACCGTCATGCCCTGGGCAAAAGCGTCGCCCACATACCAAATACGCTCGGGGCCGGGGGCGCCTAATTCGCGCTCCAGCACTTCGCGGTCCTGGGTTTTTTCGTTCATGCCATCGACGCCCACTTCCAGGCCGCGCAAGGCTTTCTGGAAGGATTCTTGGAAGGTGCGGCCCATGGCCATGACCTCGCCCACCGATTTCATCTGCGTCGTCAGGCGGCTGTCGGCAGCGGGAAATTTCTCGAAAGCAAAGCGCGGAATTTTGGTGACCACATAGTCAATGCTGGGCTCAAAACTGGCCGGCGTGGCGCCACCGGTAATGTCATTGCGCAATTCGTCCAGGGTATAGCCCACGGCTAATTTGGCCGCCACTTTGGCTATTGGAAAACCCGTGGCTTTGGAGGCCAAGGCAGAAGAACGCGAGACGCGCGGATTCATCTCGATCACCACCATGCGCCCGTCGTCGGGGTTGATGGCGAACTGCACATTCGAACCACCGGTATCGACCCCGATTTCGCGCAAGACCGCCAGGCTGGCGTTGCGTAGGATTTGGTATTCCTTATCCGTCAAAGTTTGTGCTGGCGCCACGGTGATCGAGTCGCCGGTGTGCACGCCCATAGGGTCTAGATTTTCAATGGAGCAGACGATGATGCAGTTATTTGCCTTGTCGCGCACGACTTCCATTTCATACTCTTTCCAGCCCAGCAAAGACTCTTCAATCAGCAATTCCTTGGTCGGCGAGGCCTCCAGACCGCGCTTGCAAATAGTCTCGAACTCTTCAGCGTTGTAGGCGATACCGCCGCCGGTTCCGCCCAGGGTAAAGCTGGGTCGGATCACGGTAGGAAAGCCCAGGGTTTTTTGTACAGTCCAAGCCTCATCCATGCTGTGCGCTATACCCGAGCGTGCCGAGCCCAGCCCAATTTTGGTCATCGCGTCTTTGAATTTCAGCCGGTCTTCGGCTTTGTCGATGGCCTCGGGCGTGGCGCCTATCAGTTCCACCGCGTATTTTTCCAGCACGCCCTGTCGCCATAAATCCAAGGCGCAATTAAGCGCGGTTTGTCCGCCCATGGTGGGCAATATCGCATCAGGGCGCTCTTTGGCGATAATTTTTTCTACGGTTTCCCAAGTGATGGGTTCGATGTACGTGACATCGGCAGTGTCCGGGTCGGTCATGATGGTGGCCGGATTGCTGTTGATGAGGATGACTTTGTAGCCCTCCTCGCGCAAAGCCTTGCAGGCTTGCACGCCGGAGTAATCAAACTCACAGGCCTGGCCGATGATGATGGGGCCCGCTCCAATGATCAGGATGCTTTTAATGTCGCTACGTTTTGGCATGTTTCTTTAACTCTCTCAAATTCTTCTTTAATGCAGTGGCGTCAAACCGGGCCCGCAACTCTTAATTCCTTATCAGGCCAAACTGGCCCCGGCCAGCTTCACGCCGAACCACACAAACAAAGCGCCCACGGCGCTGGACAAACCGGCAGAAAGGCCTTGGCGTCGGCGGAAAGCATCAGCAAGCCGCGCACCGGCAAAGATCAGGCAGCTCAGGTACACCGCACTGCAGGTCATCACGATGGCGCTCAAAATCAGGAAGGGCACCCAGGGCTCGGGGTAGGCCGGATCGATGAATTGCACGAAAAAGGACAACAAAAACAAAATCGCCTTGGGATTGAGGACGCTAATGAGCAGCGCCCTGCGAAAGGGGCTGGCCAGATGCGCAGGTATCTCGGGTTCGCCAACGGCGGCATCCGCTTGGCCCCGCATAGAAGCCAGCGCACTGCGTACTAATTGCACGCCGACCCAGGCCAGATAGGCGGCACCTGCATATTTCACGAACATGAACAACTCGGGGTAGCTGCGCATCAAGCCCGCCGCGCCCAGACCCACCAACGCTAGCAATACGATGTCGCCCAGAAATACACCGAACGCACCCCGGTAGGCCGGTCGCACCCCGCGCACCGTGGCTACCGACAAGATGAAAAGTGAATTCGGGCCGGGCAACAAAATAATGCCGATCGCCCCGATCACATACGTCCACAAGTCAGTGACACCGTAAAAGCTCACGCGCGCGCCTCCATCTCCCGGATGAAACGGTCAAACAAATAGGCAATATCATGCGGCCCCGGTGAAGCCTCGGGGTGGCCTTGAAAACAAAACGCGGGTTTGTCGGTACGTTCCAGCCCCTGAATCGTGTTGTCAAACAGGCTGATATGGGTGGCGCGCAAATTGGCGGGTAAGGAGTCCGGGTCCACGGCAAAGCCATGGTTTTGGCTGGTAATGCTGACGCGACCGGTAGACAGCTCTTTGACCGGGTGGTTGGCGCCGTGGTGGCCGAACTTCATCTTGAAGGTTCTAGCGCCCGAAGCCAGCGCCATGATTTGGTGGCCCAGGCAAATGCCAAAAGTGGGCAGGCCCGATTCGATCAATTCGGCAGAGGCTGCAATCGCGTAGTCGCAGGGCTGCGGATCGCCAGGGCCGTTGCTCAGAAACACGCCATCCGCTTGCAAGGCCTGCACTGCTTGGGCGGAGGTTTGCGCGGGCACAACCGTCAATTTACAGCCCCGTGCTGCCAGCATGCGCAAGATGTTGCTCTTGACGCCGAAGTCGTAGGCAACGACATGGAAGCGCGGCGCATCTACTTGGGTATAACCCGTGCCCAAAACCCATTCGGCCTCAGACCAAGTAGAGGTCTCGGAAGCCGTAACCACCTTCGCTAAATCCAAACCGGCCATGGAGGGTGCGCTGCGGGCTAATTCGACCGCTTTCGCGATCCGGTTCGCGTCAGGCAGTTGACCAACTTCCAGCGCAAGAATGCAGCCGTTTTGTGCACCGTGTTCGCGCAAGTGGCGCGTCAATGCGCGGGTGTCGATATTGGCAATCGCCACGGTACCGTGGTCGCGCAAGTAGGTGCTCAGGTCGCGCGTGCTGCGGAAATTAGAGGCCACCAGGGGCAGGTCTTTGATCACCAAACCGGCAGCGTGGACGCGGCTGGACTCAACATCTTCCGGGTTCGTGCCGTAATTGCCAATATGCGGATAGGTCAGCGTCACGATCTGCTGGCAATAGCTGGGGTCGGTCAGGATTTCTTGGTAACCGGTCATGGAGGTATTGAAGACCACCTCACCGAGGGTGGAACCGGCTGCGCCTATGGATTGGCCGGTAAATACGGTGCCATCAGCGAGCGCCAGAATGGCAGAAGGGGAATTTCCCTTGAGAGACAAAAGCACGGGCTTCTCCGAGTCGTTTACGGGTGCGCCCAAGCGCCCAGAAGAGACTTCTGGCAGCTGTGATTGATAGGGGATGGTGCTTTGGAAGCGCTTGGGAGACGCCGGGTTCCGGAAAGCCGCTCATTCTAACCGAGTGCTTTTTAGGTCCTATCGTCGGCGGGGCATGAAATTTCAGCCCGCGCCAAAGCCCGCAGCGCTGGCATGCAGGCAGATGGCGGCGGCGGCGGCCACATTGAGCGATTCCTCCCCACCGGGCTGGCCAATACGCACTTGCAGGGCCGCGCGCGCTAACAAAGCGGGAGAAACGCCCTGCCCTTCGTGCCCGAAGACCCAGGCGCAGGGAAATGGCAAGCGCGCGTCTTGTATCAGCGCGCCCGCGTGGGAACTGGTGACCAGCAAGGGAATTTGCAAGCTCTTCAGCGCATCCGCGTCCACGGCCTCGAACAAGGTCAAACCGAAGTGCGCGCCCATGCCAGCACGCAATACTTTGGGCGACCAGAGCGCGGCCGTCTCGCGCAAAGCGATCACCTGTTTGAAGCCAAAGGCGGCCGCGCTGCGCAATATGGAGCCCACATTACCGGTATCCTGCACCCGGTCTAGCACCACGCTGGCGGCCGCCACGTCCAGCGCACCCTGCAAAGGCAAATCCAGCACAAAGCCGATGGCGGAAGGTGATTCGAGCGCGCTCATACTTTTGAACAATGGGTCGGGCAGCACCAGGGTGTTTGGCGCTTGCCCCGCCCAAGGCGACTGGCCATCGGCCCACAGACTTTGAGCCACTACCGCCATGGCGGGTCGCACCCCGCGCAACAAAGCGGCGCTGCATAAATGTTCGCCCTCCACCCAAACCTGCCCAGATTTGCGGTAGCCGGTGTTATCGCCCGCAAGTTTGCGCAAAGCGCGCAACTGCGGGTTATCGCGCGAACTGATGAACTGTGGCGCAGTCACGCTAACAGCGCGGCCACCGGGCCGAAAGTTTTGCGGTGCTCCGGGCAGGGTCCGTGGGCGCGCAGGGCTGCTAGGTGTACGGCTGTCGGATAACCCTTGTGTGCGTCAAAACCGTACTGCGGAAATTGTTGGTGGTACTGGGCGCACCAGCGATCCCGGCTGACTTTGGCCAAGATGGATGCCGCCGAAATTGCTGCCACTTTACTATCGCCTTTCACAATCGCTTCGGCGCGCATGTCCAACACCGGCAGGCGATTGCCATCGACCAGCACTAGCTTTGGCGGCAAGCGCAAACCCTGCACTGCGCGGCGCATGGCAAGTAAGGTGGCTTGCAGGATATTGAGTTCGTCAATTTCTTCCACCGAAGCCTGCGCCACCGAAAAGCACAAGGCCTTGGCGCGTATTTCATCGAATAAAAAATCGCGCCGCTTGGCCGTGAGCGTTTTGGAATCTGCGAGATGGCGAATGGGGTACTTCTCATCAAGGATGACGGCTGCGGCCATCACCGGACCGGCCAAAGGCCCCCGGCCAGCCTCGTCCACGCCAGCCACCAAGCCGCCCGCCCCCCATTGAAGGGCGGTTTGAACAGGGCCGGTTGGCTTAGGCATGGAGCATATTGTCTATGGCCTGGGCCGCAAGCGCTCCGGTGTCGCGCCGTAGGCTCTCGTGCAAGGCATCAAAGCGCGTTTCAAGTTGGTGCAACACGGATGGGTCTGAGGCCTTGCAATCGAGCCAATGCAAAGAGGCATCGGCCAGTGCTTGGGGGGTGGCCTGGTCTTGCAAAAACTCGGGCACCACAAATTCGCCAATCAAAATATTGGGCAAACCCACCCAAGGTTGCAAACGCTTGCGCCGCATCCAGTGCCAGCTCAAGGCGCCCATGCGGTAGGCGATCACCATCGGGCGCTTGAACAAGGCGGCCTCCAAGGTGGCGGTGCCGCTGGCGATCAAAGTGGCATCGCAAGCCGCCAACACCTTGTGCGATTGGCCGTACACGATCTGTACCCGGCCTTCCATGCCGCTGTCTTGTGCGGCCTTTTTTATCAAGGTCTCCAGGCCGGGCACGGCGGGCAGCAAAAATTTGACATGCGGCCTGGCATTGGCAATGCGAGCGGCTGTCTGGAAAAATAATGGGGCGAGATGCAAAATTTCGGAACGGCGGCTACCCGGTAGCAGGGCCAGTACATCGTCTTCTGGCTGCAAGCCCAGTTGCTGGCGCGCCGCCTGCCGGTCCACACGCATGGGAATGACTTGTGCCAGCGGGTGGCCCACATAGGTGGCGGCTATGCCGTGCTGCGCCAGCAAGGCAGGCTCAAAGGGAAACAGGCACAGCACATGGTCCACGCTGCGCCGCATCGTGAGCAAACGCTCGGCGCGCCACGCCCAGACCGAGGGGCAGACAAAGTGCATAGTTTTGACGCCGCGCACACGCAAGTTAGCTTCTAGATCCAGATTGAAATCGGGCGCATCCACGCCGATGAAAAGCGATGGAGGTTGCTCGAGCAAACGCTGGAGCAAACGCTTGCGGATGCCGACAATCTCCCGGTAGCGCAGCAACACATCCCAACCCAGCCCGTGAACCGCCAGTTTGTGGTGCGGCCACCAGGCCTCAAAGCCTTGCTCGGCCATGCGCGGGCCGCCGATGCCGTACGCAGGTACACCCGCCCAGCGTTGCTGCACCGCCTGCAAGAGCAAAGCGGCCAACATGTCGCCAGAGGCTTCGCCCGCCACCATGGCCAGGGAGCGCAGCGCGGCGTCGGGATGACTCACGTTCAGCGCACGATGCCGCGCTGGGCACTGGTCTGTTGCAAAAAGTCGTTCATCATGCGTACGTCCGGTTCGCATTGCGGCTGGGCCTGGCTGATGGCGGCAATCTGTGCCTGCGCCGCCTCCAGGCTCAGGTCTTGACGGTACAGGGCTTTGTGCATGGACTTTACGCCGGCAATGCGCTCCGGCGAAAAACCACGCCTGCGCAAGCCTTCGTAATTCATGGAGCGCGCCGCCGCAGGTTGGCCCTGGCACATGACAAAAGGCGGCAAATCAGCAAACAGCAGCGAGCACATGGCCGTCATGCTGTGGGCACCGATGCGGACAAACTGGTGTACCACGGTAAAGCCGCCCAATATCACCCAATCGCCCACATGTACGTGGCCAGCTAATTGCGCGTTATTCGCAAAAATAGTGTTGTTGCCCACTTGGCAGTCATGCGCTAGGTGTACGTAAGCCATGATCCAGTTGTCGTCACCCACTCGCGTAACGCCCACATCGCCGGGCGAACCGATATTGAAAGTGCAAAACTCACGGATGGTGTTGCGGTCGCCTATCACCAACTCACAGGGCTCGCCGCCGTATTTTTTGTCTTGGGGAATGGCCCCGAGCGAGTTGAACTGAAAGATGCGGTTGTCACGGCCTATGGTGGTGTGGCCTTCGATGACGCAATGCGGGCCCACCGAGGTTCCCGCACCAATGCGCACATGCGGACCGATGACGGTGTACGGGCCAACCGTCACGCTCGCATCAAGCTCAGCGCCCGCATCAACCAGCGCGGTAGGGTGAATGCCGCTCATATCACTCCTTGGGCGCGATGCTGCGCATGGCGCAGGTCAGCTCAGCTTCCACTGCCGTCTCACCAGCCACACTGGCGCGTGTTTTGAACTTAAAAATACCCGCTTTCATGCGTAGCAACTCCACCTCCAACAAGAGCTGATCGCCCGGCTCCACCGGGCGCTTAAAGCGCGCCGCGTCGATGCCGGCAAAGTAATACACCGATTGGTCGTCGGGCGAAGCATCCAGCGCATCAAAGGCCAGCAAAGCTGCCGCCTGCGCCAGCGCCTCGAGCATCAAGACGCCAGGCATGACCGGACGGTGCGGGAAATGTCCCTCAAAAAAAGGCTCGTTGATCGTGACATTTTTCAAGGCCTTGATGGTCTTTCCTTTGTCGATTTCCAGCACCCGGTCCACCATCAAAAACGGATAGCGGTGGGGCAATTGTTTAAGGATTTGGTGGATATCCATCATTTTTTGACGTCACTTTCGAGTTGTTTGATGCGCTCGCGCAAGCGGTGCAGTTGTTTGAGCGAGGCGGCATTGCGCTCCCAGTTGGCATTTTCATCGAGTGGGAAAATGCCGGTGTAATGCCCCGGTTTGTGAATCGATTTGCTAACCAGGGTGCCCGCAGAAATATTGACATGCGAGGCGATTTCCAAATGCCCCAGCACAATCGCGCCTCCACCAATCGTGCATTGCGGGCCGATGGTCGCACTCCCAGCGATACCGACGCAGCCAGCAATCGCGGTGTTGCGCCCGATGCGCACGTTGTGCCCGACCTGGATCAGGTTGTCTAGCTTGACACCGTCTTCGATCACGGTATCTAGTAAAGCTCCGCGGTCCACGCAAGTATTGGCACCGATTTCCACATCGTCGCCGATAGACACCGCGCCTAGTTGCTCAATCTTTTCCCAGCGGTCGCCGTCCGGCGCAAAACCAAAACCGTCCGCGCCGATGACGACGCCCGAATGCAATAGGCAGCGCTGGCCGATGATGCAATCCTCGCCCACCGTTACCCTGGCACGCAATTGGGTATGGGCACCGATGCGAGCGCCCCGCTCGATAACGCATAAAGGGCCGACCGTGGCAGTGGGATGCAACTGGGCCGACGCGTCGATCACTGCACTAGGGTGTACGCCGCCTTGTGCGCCGGTTGGAGCGTGCTGCGCATCCATCGTTTTGCGCCACCATTGGGTAAGGCGCGCGAAATAAAGATAGGGCGCATCGGAAACAATACAGGCGCCGCGCGCGAGGGCTGCGTCTTTTAAATCAAGGGGGACGATCACACAGGCTGCCTGAGAAGTCGCCAAGCTGGCCCGGTACTTGGGGTGGCTGACAAAACTCAGCGCCCCGGGCCCAGCGTTATCGAGTGGCTCCAAGGAGCCAATCAGCGTGTTGCCATCCCCATGCAGCTCACCACCAAGGGCTGCAATGATGTCGTGCAGGCGGATGTCAGGCACGCAAATCGCGGGACGCAGCTTACTTGCCGCCCGCAGTGTTTAGGAGCTTGAGCACTTTATCGGTAATGTCATGGCGACCGTTGCTGTAGACCACTTCCTGCACCACTAAATCATATTTTTCATCATCGGCGACTTTGCGCACCGCTTTATTCGCTTTTTCCAAAACTTGTTGCAACTCTTCGTTGCGTCGGCCATTGAGGTCTTCCTGGTACTCACGCTGCTTGCGCTGCAAATCACGGTTTAGCTCTGCGCCTTCTTTTTGGCGTGAGACGCGCTGCGATTCGGTCAAGGTCGGCGCGTCGCGGTCAAACTTCTCGCTAAAGGTTTTTAGGGTTGCCTGCAAATCGGCCATTTCCTTGCCACGCTTGGAAAACTCTTGCTCCAATTTGGCCTGCGCAGCCTTGGCAATCGCCGACTCGGTGGTAATGCGTTGGGTGTTGATGTAGGCGATGCGTGACTCTTGCGAAAGCACCGAACCCAACAGCCCTGTGGCGCAAAGCGTAAAAACAGCAATTTGATTAAGCAGTTTCATTAGAAAGTGGTTCCAATTGTGAATTGAAGAGATTGGATTTTATCGCTATCAAACTGGGTGATAGGTTTGGCATAAGCCAGGCGCAGCGGCCCCACCGGCGAAATCCAACTTATGCCGACACCCGCAGAAGAGCGTAAATCTCCCAGCGCTATGCTTTCATCGGGACCATAAAGTCCACCAGCATCGAAAAATGCATACATACGCAGGGTTCTGTCATTGCCGCCACCGGGAAGTGGCGATAGCACTTCTGCATTAAACGTCAATTTTTTGTTACCGCCCGTGGACACACTCGAAGCGGCTCGCTGGGCACCGGTCGTCAGGCTGCCGGGTTCAAATCCCCGCACTGATCCAATGCCGCCCGAATAGTAATTCTTGAACAAGGGGTAAGGCTGGCCATTAGTTGGCGTTCCCATGGAAAGCTCTCCGTTAAAGGCTAGGGTCACGCGCTTTGTGAGCGCAAAAAACTGTTGCGCCTGCGTGGTCCCGCGCAGATAGGTCAAATCCCCCGCCACACTCCATTCCGCATTGGCTTTCAGCAAGCGACCGCTGCTGGGAACCAAACCACTATCGCGGGTGTCGCGGCCCCAACCGATGGTTAAAGGAACCGCCGACGCGGTATAGCCAAAGATATCGGCGAAATCTACAAAAGCCTGCGGAAGCAAGGTGCCGGGCTCAATCGTCGTGACGTCGTAGCCCGCGCCGAAATACACCGTATCCGTTTCTGAAAAAGGAACTCCAAAGCGCAGACTGGTACCAATGTTCTTTAGGGCGTAGCTGTTGACATCCGCATAAGGGCGCGTAGTCCGGTAGTACAAGTCAAAGCTACGCGAAACGCCATCCTGCGTGAAATAGGGATCGGTAGTGCTAAACACATAGGTGGTATTGAGCTTACTGGTGTTGACTTCAATACCCACAGAGCTTCCAGAGCCAAAAGCATTTTCTTGCTTAAAACCGAGGCTTAAGCCCAAACCATCAGCACTGGAGTAGCCAGCGCCCAAGGAGAGGCTGCCTGTAGGCTTTTCAACCACCGTGACGAGCAAATCTGCCTGATCGGGAAAGCCAGGGACTTCGACCGTATCCAAGGCCACCTCTTTAAAGTAGCCCAAGCGATCAACCCGGCTACGCGAAGCACGAATTTTTTCGCCGTCATACCAGGCCGACTCCATTTGCCGGAACTCTCGGCGCACGACTTCGTCGCGCGTCGTGTCATTCCCGGCGATATTGATACGCCGCACATACACCCGACGCGAAGGATCCGCTTTGAGCGTGATCTCCACCCGGTTGGTACTGCGGTCAATAGTGGTCTGCGGGTCTACTTGGGCAAAAGCGTATCCAAAGTTGGCGTAAAAGTCGGTAAACGCTTTGGCGGTTTGCGCCACTTCATTGACGTTGTAGGGCTCCCCTGGACGGATGGCAACCAAGGCCTGGAATTGCGCGTCTTTTTCCAGAAAATTTCCAGCCAAATTCACTTTGGAAACCACGAAGCGTTCGCCTTCGGTGATATTGATGGTGATGCCAATATCCTGTTTGTTAGGCGCGATGGTGACCTGGGTCGAATCCACCGTGAACTCCAAATAGCCGCGCGTCAGGTAATAAGAACGGAGTGACTCGATGTCCGTGTTGAGCTTGGGCCGAGCGTAACGGTCGGACTTGGTGTACCAACTCAGCCAGCCACCGGTATCCGAATCAAACAAACCAAGCAAAGTGCTCTCGGAAAATGCCTGGGCGCCAATAATTTTGATGGACTTAATCTTGGCGGTATCGCCTTCGCTGACCGCAAAGCTCAAATTCACGCGGTTGCCTTCGATGGGCGTTACCGTGGTCACCATTTCAGCGGCATACATGCTGCGGTTGATGTACTGGCGCTTAAGCTCCTGCTCAGCCTTGTCAGCCAAGGCTTTGTCAAAAGGCCGCCCTTCGGACAGGCCGATGTCTTTAAGGGCCTTGACCAGGACATCTTTATCGAACTCTTTGGTGCCGGTAAACGTGACAGATCCCACGATGGGCCGCTCGGCTACTATCACCATCAGCACTGCGCCGTCAACGCTTATTCGTACATCGTTAAACAAGCCCAGCCCGAACAAGGCTTTGATGGAAGCCGAGGCCATATCGTCGGAATAGGTATCACCAACCCGAACCGGCAAAGAAGCAAATACCGTCCCGGCTTCTACGCGCTGCAAACCTTCAACGCGAATATCCCGGATGACAAAAGGCGTAAGTGCCATGGCCGCTTGCGCGAACAAGACAATGGCCAGCATGGCCAAAAAACGTGAAAAGTTTGCGAAGGGGTATTGCATAGTCAAAGAAAGTGCTGTGTGCTGCGGTAGGCCCAAAATAGGCCTCAGCAACAAGTAGTTGCGAACGCCATCATAACGGCCTCAGGCAGCGGACCGAAAGGTGGAAACCAATGCGCCAGCCCTAAAACGAGCCTCCTGGTCGATTGCCAAAAGATCTTCCAGAGAAACCGGGGCGGTGGGTATAAAACGCGCCAAAGTCTCCAGGTTGATCGCATGGATCTGGTCAAAGCGGATTTGCCCCGCCAGAAAAGCAGCGACAGCCACCTCATTGGCGGCGTTGAGAACCGCTGTGGTGCCGGGCACTGCGTCAAGCGCCTCCCAGGCCAACTTCAGTCCTGGGAACCGCTGCTGGTGGCCAGCATTCGAAAAGGTTTCAAACGTCAATCCGGCCAAAGTGGAAAAATCAATGGCACTGGCGCCCGACACATGGCGCCCAGGCCAGGCCAGGCCGTAAGCAATAGGGCCGCGCATATCGGGCGTACCCAATTGGGCCACCACCGAATGGTCCACAAATTGCACCATGGAATGGATCACGCTTTGCGGATGGATGATGACCTCAATGGTGTGCGGCGCCACGCCAAACAAAAACTTGGCCTCGATGACCTCCAGCGCCTTGTTCATCATGGTGGCCGAGTCCACCGAAATCTTGCGGCCCATCACCCAATTGGGGTGGGCACAAGCCTCCTGGGGCGTCACCTGGCTCAGGGTGGCGGGATCCCGGGAGCGAAATGGTCCACCTGAGGCGGTCAAGATGATTTTGTCGATAACTTGGGGCCAGGCCTGCGGGTTTTCTGGCAAAGACTGAAATATTGCCGAATGCTCGCTGTCAATCGGTAGCAGCGTGGCCCCACCGCGCTGCACCGCATCCATGAAGAAAGCGCCACCGACCACCAAGGCCTCTTTGTTGGCCAGCAGCAGACGCTTACCCGCCAAGGCCGCTGCGATACAGGAGGCTAGGCCCGCGGCGCCTACGATAGCCGCCATCACGGTGCTGACATCCTCATGCGCTGCCACCCACTCCAAAGCTTGCGCGCCAGACAGCACTTCGGTTGGTAAACCCAGGCCCGCCAGGGCATCCTTAAGCTCGCGCGCATGCGGCTCGCTGACCATTACCGCGTAGCGAGGCCTAAATTGCACGCATTGGGCAGTCATGATGTCTACCCGGCTATGGGCGGTAAGCGCAAACACCCGGTAGCGGTCCGGCTGGCGCGCAATCACATCTAAGGTGTTGACGCCGATGGAGCCCGTGGAGCCCAAAATACTGACGGTTTGCATCACTGTCTCCATGCCCAAAACCCCTTTAACGGACACACAACAACATCGCCAAGGGCAGCACCGGCAGCAAGGCATCAATACGGTCGAGTACGCCGCCATGGCCCGGCAATAACTGGCTGCTGTCCTTGACACCGGCCGCACGCTTGAAAAGCGATTCGAGCAAGTCTCCCGCCACGCTCATAGTCGTCAAAAATGCCACCGATACCACCAGAAAAACAGGGCCTTGCTCGCCGAGTCGGCCATACAGGCTGGTGGCGCCCCAAGGACTGAGCGGCTCCCACTCGCGCCAGGCAAATGCCACAAGCATCACCACCGCCAAGCCACCCAAAGCACCTTCCCAGGTTTTACCGGGGCTAATGGCCACGGCCAGTTTGCGTTTAATCCAGCGACCACCCAATAAGCGGCCACAAAAATAGGCAGCCACGTCGGCACCCCAGACCAACACAAACACCGAAAACAAAAAATTTATACCAATGACACGCGCTTGCACCAGCGCCACCCAAGCCGCAAGCAAGGCCACCATGCCGATAAGCCAGCGAATAGCCGCAGGCACGCGAAGCCACGTATCCACGCCACCGCGCAAAAGGCTTGCGGCCATCAAAACCCAGGCAGCACCGACCGCCCACCACAACCAAGGCCAGGCCTGGGTCGTGCCGCCTCCACGCCAGAAAAACAAACAGAGCAAAGCACAAGCCACGCCACTGGCACGCGCGGGCCAGTGCGACCAGCCACACAAACGCGACCATTCCCAAGCGGCCGCGCCCATCATCAAGGCGGTTAAAAGTACAAAAGCCAAGGGGTCATCGGCCCAGACAGCGGGAATCAAAACCGCCAATAGCAGCAAGGCGGTAATGATGCGCTGCTTTAGCATGGGTTAGCGGGGTAGAAAGACCAACCCAGAACTCTGGCGCACAGGCTTTGCGCTTGGTAGTCATGGCCGTTAAGCGCGTTGGTGGCCATCATGAGGGCGCCTATACGGCCATGATCTCTTGTTCTTTGGCGGCAACCAACTTATCCACATCGGCAATGTAGCGATCTGTCAATTTCTGGATATCCGCCTCGGATCGCTTTTGGTCATCCTCGGAAACCTCTTTGTCTTTTTCCAACTTTTTAACCGCGTCATTGGCTTCACGGCGCAAATTGCGAATCGCAATTTTGGCGTTCTCACCCTCGCTGCGGACCACCTTGGTGAGTTCCTTGCGGCGCTCTTCGGTCATCATGGGCATAGGAACGCGGATCAAGTCACCCATGGAAGCCGGGTTCAAACCCAGGTCACTTTCGCGAATTGCTTTTTCAATCTTCGCTCCCATGCCCTTTTCCCAGGGCTGAATACCAATGGTGCGCGCATCGATCAAATTCAGGTTGGCCACTTGGCTCAGCGGCACCATAGAGCCGTAGTACTCGACCTGCACGGTATCAAGCAAAGCCGGGTTGGCCCGCCCGGTACGCACCTTGGTCAGGGTATTTTTGAAATT
>CAJBBZ010000194.1 GCA_903951445.1 uncultured beta proteobacterium | reverse complement strand
GCCGCCCAGCAAATCAGCCTGCAGCCACAAGGCGCCATAGTCACGGCTGTTGGAATGCATATTCACGGTGTAGCGGGACTCCTCGTCCTCGCTGGTGCGCTTGCGCTCAAAAGCCAGTTCCACCGGCGTGTGGTCCACAAAGGGCAGCACCACGGTCATGGACATTTCGCCTAGGTGCTGGGCCTGCATGGCCGTCAGCTGGGCTGCATCTAGATCGGCCAGCGCCCGTTTGACCTGGTGCATACCGGCCGTGTCTTCTTCGGTTTTGTCGTCCATTATCGACAACAGCTTGTGCAGCAGAGGCTTGAGGTCGTTAGGCGGCGGGTTACGGATGCGCGGCAGGCTGGTCTCCGAGCCCAGTGCGGCCCGCAAGGCGACGCTGATCGCCTCGGGGCTGAGTTTTTCCATGGTCAGGCGCATAGCTTGCAACTGGCTTTGTAGTTGCGCTTGCACTTCGGGCTGGTTGGCGACCTTGGACAACAAGGCGTCCAGGCCGCCGGGTTTGAGCAGGTTGCGGACTTCGGACATGCCGGGGTTGCGGTACATCAGACTGCCCAGGCGGGAGAACTTGCCCTCGCTGGTGCTAACCGGTGCCCAAGCCAGGCCCGACAAGGCGCTGGCTTGCAGGTTTTGTACCGCGACCACCGGATTGCTCGGCGGCGTGGCCGGGGCGGCCAGGCTTTGCGGATTGGGTTGCGGCCCGCGCTCGTTGAGCGCATTCGGATTGGGTGGGAGTTGGTTGGGTACCGGTCGGGCTTGGGCCTCGATCAAGGTGGGCAGGCCCGGGTTGCTGTAGGCGCTGGCCTTGCCGTTGATTAGCACCAGGGCAACGCTGCCATCGGGGTTGGCCTGGGTTCGGAAGCTCAGGCGCTGGCCCACCTCCCAGCCCGGCATGCGGGCGACGCCCACTTGCCGACCGCGCAGCATCAACACCATCTCGTCGGCACGCGATTGCACCGTGGCTTGCACGATCTGTCCGTCGCGCAGGTTGAGCGCTCGGGCAGTAATCGCCTCCACTAGCGTGGGCGAGGAGGGGCCTTGGGGGAAAACCGGGTTGATGCGTACCGGGCTCGAGGACGCATCGCTAACGGGGATCACGGGTACTTAACCCAGCGCTTACGCTCTTCGGGCGTCGACTGGGTCGGGCGGGGTGCAACTTCGCTGGGTGTGGCGACTGGTGTGACGCTGGAGAGCACACCGCGCAGCAGCAGGTCATGGTCGGGCACATGGAGCGTTGCGCCTTTACGCAGCTTGGGCACCTTGCCCGCGACAATGGCTTGCGGATTTTGATCGATAAAAGCCTGACGCAAAATGCCCATGCTCAGTGGGCTGGACGGCATGGTTTTGGCAATCACCTGGTCCAGGGTTTCGCCCGCTTTGGGTTTGTAGCTTGATCCCGCAGGAGCTGCAAGGCTGGCAGCCGACTTGGCTGTTGCTGCATCATTGGCAGCCCAGGCTGCGGGGGCGATGGCGCACAAGGCCAGGACACAGGCTAGGCCTGTGCTCAGGGGTCGCAGGGATAGAGTAAAAAGCATCGTAGGGGCGATTCGCAGATCGGCGCAAAGCTTAGCACGAAGGGCCCTCGGGCTTTAGTGTGCGTCCTCAGCGGACCAGGCGGCCCAACGCGTTTGTACGTTTTGCGCCGGTCCCGCAGTCGGAGTCAGCTGCGCATAGTGCTCGGTGACGTACTGAACCTTGGCCATTACGGTCTGTCCCGCGCTACCGGGCTCCAGGGCGCGCTGCGGCAGCTTGCTCGCGTCAGCCAACACCCAGGTATCGCCCACGCGCACACCGGAGGCCGCGCCCAGGTTGATGCGAAATTGCTTGCCAAGTGCCTGTGTTACTTCGCCCACCACCGTTTGGCAGACCATTGTTTTATACATTTCCAGGGCATTGTTTTGGGCCAGCTCCAGCGCTTGCGCGCGTGAACTATTGCTCAGTTGGGTGATGCCCCAGTTGCCATCCTGCGCGATCAATGTCATGGGCGTGCTCAGCGTCAAGACCGGCTTGGCCTGGTTGCGCGCGATGAGGCGCATGTGTACTTCGACGCGAACCATCGCCGGCATATTGAAGGCCCAGTTGATGCGCGGCGAGGCGCGGGCGATTTCTTCGGCCAACATAGGCGAGCGATTTTCGGCATTCGTCCATCCGCCGTTGGAATCTTCTGACCTCGGAACTGCGACCACCGTCAGGTCCAATAGCCAGGGTAGATCATCCGAGCCTGAACCCAGCAAAGCTTGTTCGTAGCCACTGCGTCCTTCGCTGCGGGGCTGGGGGGTGATGCGCCATAAAGAAGCTGTGGCACCTGCACCGCCCAATTGCTTCAGCCAATGGCTGCGCAACTCGTCCAGCAGGTTCTGCTCCTCCGCAGAAAAACGCCCGCTCACATTCCATTGCAGCCCTAGTAAATGTTGCATCCGGCCCGATGCCATCGGTTTACAACTGGATACCGCATGCGCACTGCCGCCTGCGGTTTTGCCTGCCGCCTTGCCGGAACTGTCCTGCCACTGCAACTTGGCGCTGGCTTCACCTTCGCTGTCGGTGGTGTATCCCACTACGCGCACACCGCGCACTTCCACACCGGAGCGAAAACTACTGCTTTCGCGCAACACCCCTTGGGCATCAATCCATTGCGTGGCGGTGACTTTGGTCGGGCCTTCCAGCGCGGTCTCGACCAAGCTTTTGCGGATGGCGGCCAGCTTTTCTTCCATGCTGAGGTTTTGCGCCCACACGCCTGCGCTGCTGGCGGCCAGCAGCAATGTGATCAAGAGGGCGGGCAGGCGTCGCATGGTGGAGTGGTTCGCTTTTTTATGGATTAACGGCTTTTCGCGGTGAGCTGCGTCAGGTAGAGCATGCGCAAGTCTTGCACCGTGCTTTTGTCCAAGGTCAACGTAGTTTCGTAGGTATCGTCGCCGCTGGGCGTGATGCTGACCAAGGTAGCGCCATAAATCACACCTTCGACTTTGCTGCGGAAGGTATCGTTTTGCACCACCATGTCAGCCACCGTGGCCGTGGCGTCCAGGCGCAATCCATAAACCTGCTCTGCCAGCGAGCGGTAGGCGTCGAGCTTGGCCGCGCGGATCGCCATCAGGCGCTGTTGGGCCGGCGTTTTGTGGTTTTGCACGCTGATGACGGCATAGCCGGTGGCGGTCAGGCTCTCGCGCTTTTCTACCAGGGGCAAATTGGGCACCAGAAGTTCGCTGGGCACTTTGAGCATGGCCGGGCGCTCGCCTGCGGTTTTGTCTTGCGTGCCATTGTCGGCAGCGGCCTGGTCTAGCGTGATGCTGCTCATCAATTTTTGCAAAGGCGCAACTTGGCATGCGCTCAGCACGATGGCGGTCAGGGCGATAGAGATTAATTTAGTGACTTGCATGCTCAATCCTTGTAGATGGTCCTTCCATGAATCGGCACAAAGCCCTAAAGCTTGAGCTTTCAGGCGCGGTTTGCTGCCCACAGCGCGGTATTGCTTGATGTTCATGCGGCCCGCCTCATGGCATCGCTGTCGGAAGTGGCCTTTGCCTCTGCTTGCGCGGCGCGTGTCGGCAGCGTGGTGACCGGCGGTCCGCTCAGTTGCGCCGCCGGGGCGGGTGCCGGTGCCTGACCGGCTGCTGCGCGGTACCACTGCAAGGCCTGCGCAAAGTCCTGCGCCGTGCCCTGGGCGTTGGCGTACATAGAGCCCAAATTAAATTGCGCTGCGCCATCGCCCAATGCGGCAGCGCGCTGGTACCAGGCCAGCGCTTGCGCTGCATCGGCAGGCAAACCTTGCCCAAAAAACTGCATGCGCCCCAGGGTGTAGAGCGCGTCGGTATCGCCTTGCTCGGCGGCTTTATGCAGCCAGGGCAGGGCTTGGGTAAAGCTGGCCATGGCGGGGTTGTCGAAGGCCAGGTTCCAGCCCAAATTAAATTGGGCTTTGGCAACGCCATGTGCGGCGGCTTGGCGCAGCAGTTCTAGCGCCTGCGCTTTGTCGCCGCTACGGCTTTGGTACAGCGCTAGGTTAAAGCAGGCCAGCGGGTAGTTTTGGGCTGCAGCCTCGCGCAACCATTGGCCGGCTTGTTCGGCATTCGCATCGGCTTGCGCACCGCCATCGGCTACTTGCAACAAGCCAATGGCCAGGTTGTTTTGCGCCTGCGCCATGCCCGCTTGGGCAGCGCGCAGATAGTGTTGCTGCGCCAGTGCCGAATCGGCTTCGCAACCCAGGCCACCTGCGTACAGCAGGCCCAAATTGAAGTCGGCCAAGGCGTCGCCGTGTTCGCTCGCTAGGCGGTAGTTGTCTAGCAGGCGCGCATAGTCGGCAGTGCTGGCGCTTTGGTTTGATTGTTGAAGGTTCAGACGCTCTTGCGCCGCCGGATGCCCTTGGGCTGCGGCCAGTTCCAAATAGGCCAATGCCGCCGTCGCGTCGCACAGTTCTTGCGGGCCCTCAGCCAGCAAGACTGCAGCTGCGTATTGCGCGGCTACGTCGCCGCGCCGTGCGGCCTCGCGGTAATACTGCAAGGCCTGTGCTTCGTCTTGTTCCAGGCCGCTGCCGGTGGCGTACATCACGCCCAGGTTGTGCAGCGCGGCGGCGTTTTCCAAGTCCGCGCTGGCTTGGTACAAGGCGCGCACCTGCGGGTCGGTATTGTCTTGGCTGGCGCGCAGCACGGCCAGGTTGAACATGGCTTCGCTCATGCCCTGGTCGGCGGCGTGTTGCCAGCAGGCTTGTGCCGCTTGCAGGTCTTGCGCCACGCCATGGCCTTGGGCCAGCGCCACGCCTTGGTTGAATTGGGCTGGTCCATGGCCTTGTGCGGCAGCCAGTGCGAAATAGTCGTAGGCCTTGTCCGCGTCTTGCGCGCCGCCTTTGCCTTGGGCAAGCAATAGGCCTAGGTTATGTTGCGCCAAGGTGTCGCCCTGGTCGGCAGCGAGTTGCAGCCACTGGCGCGCTAAGGTGAAGTCTTGGCTCACGCCCTGGCCTTGGCTGTACATCGCGCCCAAATTGCATTGCGCCATGGCATGGCCCTGGTCAGCGGCCAGGTGCATCCACTGGCGCGCCTGGGTGCTGTTTTGCGTCACGCCCTGGCCGATGTGGTACATCAACCCGACCTGAAACTGCGCCTGCGCCATGCCGCGCTCAGCGGCCATTTGGTACCACTGCAGGGCCTCGGCATAGTCTTGCGCCACGCCATAGCCGTTGGCACTCTGCGTACCCAAGTTGTATTGCGCTTGCGCATGGCCTAAAGCGGCGGCGGTGCGGTAGTGCACCAGGGCTTGCGCCATGGGGCCGGGGGCGTCTTCGTCATCGTCAGCGCCAGTGCCATCAATCGCGTCGCGGCCTTCGCCGTCCACCCGGGCTAAAAGCACGGCCAGGTTGTAATGCGCATCGCCATGGCCTTGTTCGGCGGCCAGCGTGAAATAGGACATGGCCAGCGACAAGTCCGGGGCAATGCCCTGGCCGTGGGCGTACATCAGGCCCAGGTTGTATTGCGCCGGGGCATCGCCCTGGTCGGCGGCTTTGTGGTACCACTTGGCCGCCAGTTCGGCATCGGGCTCCACGTCTTTGCCTTGTGCCAGCAAGAGGCCTAATTGGAATTGCGCATAACTGTGGCCTTGCACGGCGGCAGACTCCAGCCATTTGCGTGCGCCCACCGTATCTTTGGCTATGCCTTCACCTTGCAGCAGCATGCTGGCCAAATTGAATTGGGCGGTGGCGTGGCCTTGCACGGCGGCGCGCTCGAACCAGTAAGCCGCTTGCGCTGCATCACGTTCCACGCCCTGGCCATTGGCATACATAAAAGCCAGATTGGTTTGCACATCCGGCAGCCCTTGTGCCGCGGCCAATTGGTACCACTGCAGCGCTTGGGCGTGGTCTTGTTCCACGCCCTGTCCGTTGGCATACATATAGCCCAGGTTGTATTGCGCCGGCGCATAGTCTTGCGCGGCGGCTAGGCGGTACCACTTCAGCGCCTCCGCGTAGTCCTGTGCCACGCCCTGGCCGTTGGCGTACATAAAGCCCAGGTTGTTTTGCGCGGCGGCATATTCCAGCGAGGCCAGGGGCCGCGAAATGCGCAAGGCATTGGCAAAGTCGCCCCGGCGGTAGGCCGCGTCGGCGTCGGCGAGCAGATTTTTCATGCGCGCACTCCCACCGCATGCGCTAGCGGCGCACAGGCTTGGGGGAAGGCGCGGGGCAAACTCATTCCTGGTGTTGGCTCAGCATGGGAAGGGCCTGGTGCTGTACTGGGTGGGCCTGGTGCTCCACGGCATAGAGTTTTTGCCCGTGTGGCACATGCGCCTGGCGCGAAACCACCAGCGTGGATTCAGCCAGCCATTGGGTGGACGGGCCGCGCGCGGGATGGGCTGCCGCCTCAAGATGCTGGGCTTGGCTGGGCTGGTGTTTCACTTCCGTCATGGCGGTTTCCTTGTGCGGCCCGGCAACAGGCCTTCGCTTTTTTCAGTAGTTTTTTGACGCCCGATGAAGTTACGGGCGCTACATCTGGACGGTGATGCAAGTTTTGTGCCTTGGTTAGGGAGCCTCTGCATAAGTCCAAATCCGTCATTGCCAGCGTAGCGAAGCAATCTATTTTTGCTTGCCAATCAAGCACTTATGGATCGCCGCGTCGCTACGCTCCTGGCGATGACGGACTTATGCTGACCTTCCTCAGCACGCTTTTTGGCATTTTCAGTAGGCCACAGCCGCGTTTTATGACGGTTTTTCCTGCAAGAGTGTCGTGATGTCGTCGCTGCTCAAGTGGTGAATATTGAGCCCTTGGTGCTGCGCCACCAGGCTGGGAAACCAGTGCGCGTCAAAGCGCAGGTAGAAGGCGGTGCTCCAGGGCAGGGCGGTCTGCGCGCTCAGGGTGGCCCAGTTCAGCCGATCGGCGTAAGGCGCCAGCAGGTCCTCAGACCAGGGAATGTGCGCGTTGGCGCTCAGGCGCTCCCAGTCCCAAGCGTCGGCATGTTGCGCTAAGAGCGCTTCGCTCCAGGGCAGGGCGCTGCTGCTGCTGGGGCCGCTCCAGTCCCAGTCGCGGGCGAACTGCGCGAGTAAATTGCCGTCCCAGGGCAGGCCCGGGTTCCAGCTCAGGCGGTCCCAGTCACATGGGTCTTGCAAGGCTTCCAGCAGCGCCGCGCTCCAAGGCAGCGCCGGGTTTTCGCTCAAGGCGTCCCAGTCCCAGGCTTGTAGCGGCGAAGGTGGCGTTAGCGGCTGAGGCGTTTGCAGCCAAGTCGGATCGCTCCATTGCGGCAGTAACACGGACCAGGGCAGGGAAGGGTTGCGCCAGAGGGCTGCGCTATCCCAGCGCGCGGGCCAGGCGCGCAATAACTCCAGGGTCCAAGGTAGGTGCGGGTTGGCGCTTAAAGCGCCCCAGTCCCACAGTTCGGCATGGCGCGCGATCAGCTCCGGGCTCCAGGGCAATTGCGCTTGGCTGCTTAAGGCCTCCCAGTCCCATTGCGCAGCATAGCGCGTGACCAGTGCTTCGCTCCAGCGCAAGCTGGGGTTGGCGCTCAGCCATGTCCATTGCCAGTGCTTGGCAAAACGCTCGACCAGTGCCGCATCGCCGGGCAGCGAGGTATTGGCGCTCAGACCCGTCCAGTCCCAACGTTCCCGGTAGTTTTCTAGCAAGCCCACGGTCCAGGGCAGGCCGGTGTTCCAGCTCAGCGCGGTCCAGTCCCAGCGGTGGGCATTGGCTTCGACAAAAGCGGCAGTCCAGGGTAGTTCGGCGTTGCGGCTGAGCACGGCCCAGTTCCAGCGATAGACAAATGCTTCCAGCAGCGCCTGGCTCCAGGGCAGCGCGGAGTTGGTACACAAAGACTGCCAATTCCAGCGCTCGGTATAGCGATCGAGTAGCGCGCCGGACCAGGGCAGGGCGGGGTTTTTGCTCAGCAGTTCCCAGTCCCATTCGTCGGCATAGGCCTCTATCAGTTCGTCTGACCATTGCAACACGCGGCTGGCGCTGAGCATGCGCCAATCCTTGCGTTGGCCCAAGGCCTCCATCAGCGCCTGGTCCAGCGGGTAATGCTGTTGCAGGCAGGCGGCCAATAGCGCGGGCCGGTCGCGGAAAAATTGCAGGGCCTGGGTTTCATGCAGACCGGCCAGGGTGTGGGCCACCATGTCCAAGCGCTTGCGCTCTAAGGGCGTCAGTGCGCCTGCGGCGGGTGAAATTTGTAACTGCCCCATGCTTAGCCTTGCTGAATCTGCGCTGGGTTTTGGCTTGCGGTCTCTTGCAGCGCTTCGCGGTAGCGCGCCACTTCGGTTTGCAAATGCTTGGCTTGCTGCGCAAACCACAAGTCCCAGCGGCTTTGGCTTACCAGGGTGCGCCAGGTAGCGCTTTGCAAAATCTCTAGGCGCTGCGCCTGTTGCTGCGCCAGGGTGCTTTGTAGCGCACTCAGCTCCATCGCCCATTGCGCTGGGGCGCGGCGGGTCGCTGAGGCGGCGCCTGGTGCGCGCGCGCTACTGGCGTCCTGGCCTAGTTCCAATTGGGCTTGCAGCTTTTGCAGGCCGCGCATATCGCTGGCTTGGTAACTGCGTTGCAAGCGCTGAAACAAGGCCTGTGCATGCTGCTTGTCTTGGGCCGAGTCCACCCGGTCCGGGTGGCATTGCATGGCCAGTTTGCGGTACAGGCGTTTGAGTTCTTGTTGCGCTTGCAGGTCTAGTTCGGGCGGTACGTCTTGGCGCTCGTCGTCCGGGTGGCTTTCGGTATAGCGGCTAAAACTTTCATCGGCTTCGCGTGACTGGGCCTCGCGCTCGGCGCCGCCAAAGCGCGCATGCATCTGCGCCAGGTACTGGCGCTTGAGGTCCAAAAACTCGCGCAGCAAATCGCCAATGGCCGCGTCCTGCTGCCTATCAAAGCTTTGCATGCTGCGCTGCATTTCATCTAACTCGGCTTGCAGCGCCAGGCTGTGGCATTGCAAGAGTTCGCTTTGCCAAGCGGCGGTGCGCGCTTGCAGGTCGTCGCTCAGGACCAAAGCATGGCTGCTGGCGGTTTGCGCGATCGTTTCGACTTCGGCTAGGGCTGCGCCCGGTGGCACCATCGCGTCCAGCCCTTGCAGGCAGCGTGCTGCCAGACCCAAGTCGCTTTGCCGCACCACGCCGGCAAAGTCTTCGCGTACCACGGTACTCAATTCGGCGATAGCGCCGCTGAGTACGGTATGCCCATCGACCACACACACCGGGGTTTGCAAAATCGGCGCGCTGCTGTCCAGCCAATGCAGTTCGCCACCTGCGGCACTGATGCGTTCCCAGGCGATGGCCGATTGGCGGTTGGCGGTAGTGTCCGGCACCAAGAGGCGCAGCGCCACGCCGCGTCGCGCCACCTGAAGCAGCAGCTCAAACCAATGGCGGCTGCAGTCGCGCGCCAGTGCGCACACCACTTGCTGGCGCGCCGCTGCCAGCACCGATTGCACGGCGCTGGCGGCATCGGCAAAGTAGGCCTGGTAGTCGGTATTGGTGCTGTCGTCAAACATGGTGGGGCTGGCTAATCCGTTGTCGGGTGGGTGATGCGAGCAAGGGATACCAAAGTCGGTCTGTGGGTTGGCTGCACGGGTTGGTTGCTTTGGCGGATGCCTACGCCGCATGGACGGCAGGCCGCCTAGTCAAAGCCAGCAAATTGTTCCTGTATGCATTTACGCGCCAGGTCTTGCGCCTGCGCGATTTGCATCGGTGCCATTTGCTGGGCCACAAACTCGCGTCCGCTAGCCGCTTGCGCATGGCCGCTGACCGCGCCCACGTTAAACCACATATGGGCGCGCACAAAGTCTTGCAGCACGCCCATGCCGTTGGCGTACAACCAACCTAAAGCGGCTTGGGCATCTGCCTGGCCGCCCTGGGCCGCTTTGCGGTAGCACTGCAAGGCGCGTTGGTAATCCGGTGCCTGGTCCGCGCCTTCCTGGTAGAGCGCGCCCAGGTTGTACCAAGCCAGCACGTCGCCCTGGTCGGCGGCCAGTTGCAGCCATTGCATGGCCACGGTGCGGCTGGCTAATGTGCCCTGGCCGTTGGCAATCATCACACCTAGGTTGTACTGGGCCTGCGCGTCGCCCTGGTCGGCGGCTAATTGGTACCAGGCCAGCGCTGCCGCATCGTCTTGCACCACACCCTGGCCGGTGGCGTACATCAGGCCCAGGTTGAATTGCGCTGCGGCATCGCCTTGTTCGGCAGCTTTTTGGTACCAGTGCAGCGCTTTTTCGGTATTCAGGTCAGTGCCCTGGCCGCTGCTGTAAAGCACGCCCAGGTTGTACTGCGCGGCGGCATCGCCCAGCGCGGCGGCGCGCTCGTAGCAATCCAGGGCTTTGCCCAAGTCCGGCGCGATGCCTTGGCCATTGGAGTACAAAAAGCCCAGGTTGAACAAAGCATGCAAATGGTTTTGGGAAGCAGCCAGTTGGTACCAGTGGCAAGCTTGTTTTAAGTCTTGCGCTACGCCGTGGCCGTTGGCGTACATCACGCCCATGCCGTATTGGGCAGCGGCGTCCCCGGCGGCCGCGCCGCTCTGGTAGCACTCCAAGGCCAGCCCAAAGTCTTGGGGCACGCCTTGGCCGTTGGCGTACATCACGCCTAGGCCGCGCTGGGCGCTGGTGTCGCCTTGCTCGGCAGCCGCCTGGTACCACTTGAAGGCTTGCTGGTAGTCCCGCGCCGCGCCCTGGCCGTTGGCGTACATCACCGCCAGATTGGTTTGGGCATAGGGCAGGCCTTGTTCGGCGGCAGCGCTGTACCACTTGTGGGCTTGCGCAAAATCTTGTTGCACGCCTTGGCCGTGGGCATACATCACCGCCAGATTGGATTGGGCCTGCGGCACGCCGCTTTCGGCGGCCTGGCGGTAGCAGTCCAACGCGCGCGCGAAATCCTGCTCCACCCCATGGCCTTGGGCGTACATCAGGCCCAAATTGGTGAGGGCGGCGAGTTGTAAATCGGGAGCGAGGTCGGTCACGCCTATGGTCTAAGGGTTGGGCACCGGGTCCGGGCTTTTGCAAGCCTGCGGCGCAGTGTTCACGCGGATTATGCAGTTTGCGTACCAACTAGCATGATTTGATTAAAAATCACACTTAGAACGGGTAATTCGTGTAATTTGTGAAACAAATCATGAAAAATGCAAAAAAACACTGGTGTACTGTCTGAAAACTGACACTTACTGGTATGATTTTGGCGTCAAGCCCCGCTAAAGGCGCTCTCTTCGAGGCGCGGGGGTCCGTCCCAGGCAAGGTTCCATGTCGCGAAACGCTCTCAATTTTATTGGTGAAAGTGATGCCATTCGGGCCATCCGGGACCTGCTGCCCGTGGTGGCGGCATCGAGTTCAACCGTCTTGATTACCGGCGAGAGCGGTACCGGCAAAGAAATTGTGGCGCGCTCGCTACACGACTTGTCGCACCGGGCCAATGCCAATTTTGTGCCGATTAATTGCGCAGCCATCCCCAAAGATTTGATTGAAAGCGAGCTATTTGGCCACCGCAAAGGCGCTTTTACAGGCGCTGTGACCGACCGGGTGGGGCGTTTTGAGCTGGCGCACAACGGCTCTATCTTTCTGGACGAGATCGGCGACTTGCCTCTGGAACTACAAGTCAAACTGCTGCGCGTGCTGCAAGAGCGGGTCATCGATCCGGTGGGGGGCACCAAGCCGATTCCGATTGACGTGCGTGTGATCGCTGCCACCCACCGCGACCTGGAAGCCGAAATTGCCGCCGGGCGTTTTCGCGAAGACTTGTATTACCGCCTGAACGTGCTGCCGCTCAATACGCCGCCCTTGCGTGAGCGCGCGACCGATGTGCCCTTGTTGCTGCAGTTTTTTGCTAAGCACCACGCGGGCCCGGGTGAGAAACCGATCACCTTTGCGCCGGACTTCACCTATGCCATGCAGGCCTACCAGTGGCCTGGTAATGTGCGGGAATTGTCCAATTTGATAGACCGCTTTAGCACCTTGTTTGCCGGCCAGTGCCTGGAGCTAAAAGATTTTTCCAAGAGCTTGTTGCCCAAAGGCATGTTGGCTTACAAGGCATTGGCTGATTCGGGTGATCTACCGCAAATCGAGCTGGCGCTGGCTTCGGGCGCTTTTGCCGATGGCCCCACCTCTGGTGGTTTGTTTGACGAGTTGTCCGAGGAGGACGAGGCGCTAGAGGACGAGCCCAACCAGGTCGAGCAAATGACCTTTATGTCCCAGGCCTTACCGGTGCTGCCACCGGAAGGTTTGTCTTTGAAGCACCGCCTGGCCGAAATCGAGCGCGACCTGATTGCCCAGGCGCTAAGCCGTACCAATGGCAACGTGTCCCAGACGGCGCGCATCCTGAACGTGCAGCGCACTACGCTGATCGAAAAAATCCAGAAATTCGGCCTGCGCGAAGGCGTTTAAAGCATACGCCAGTGAGCGCTTCGCGCTATTGCTGCCACCACTTAGATTGCCACGGCCTGCGGCCTCGTAATGGCACCACACCCGACATTGCAAGCAGCGTTAGCGGCTGAGCGGCCGATTCAGGTGCGGAACTTACTGGCCTTCGGGCGTCTTTTGGATGCGCGGGTACTGCACCACTTTTTCCACCGGTTTTTCAGGTACTTTGGGCGCAGCGGGCGCTGTGGTGGCGGGTGTTGCGGGTTTGACGCTGGCTTCTGCCGCTTTGAGCTGGCGCACTATGGCTTCGGCTTCCTTGCGTACTGCCGCCGGATCCGGGCGGGAGGGGGTCGGGGTGCCTGCCGAGCGCACTTGGCTGCTCAGGTTGCTGATGGCGCTGGCCTGGGCCGCTAGCTTGCCATCCAGGTCTTTGATGAGCTTGGCGACATCGGGCGCTTTGTCCTTGTCTTTGTCATTGGCGGGTTTGGCAATCGAGTCGGCCGCGGCTTGCACGCCGCGCATCACTTCGTCCAGGCGCAGTTCAATTTTGGTTTGCGCGCTGATGATGGCGTCTTGCTTGCTGGCTACTTCGCGCAGGGCTTCGCCGTGGCCAGTAAAAAGCTCTAGCGATTCGTCCATGGCGATCACCCGCTTGCCCACTGCGATCAGCATGGCGTCGGCCTGGGTCACACGCTGCTGTAGCCGAAAGGACATAAAGGCAAACAAGCTGATCGCCAGCACCATCAGCAGGCCGAATACGGCCAGCACAATGATGAGGTACATCTTTTGTGCGGAGTAGCTTTCAATGAGCTGGGTGGATGCGCTGTGCATATTGCCCGCCGCTTTGGCCGCCATGCCCGCGGCCCGGTTGGCCAACTCGGCGGAGTCCAGCATGGTGGATTTCATCTCCGCCATTTCGGCGTCCTGGGTGTCTTGCGCCGGGTGCTCTGCTTCGTGGTGGTCTGTGTGGTGCGTGTCGTGGTGGCCGTCTTCATGTCCTGCGCCGTGCAGTGCGCCGCCCTCGTTACCGTGCTCGCCTGCCGGGTGGGATTCCTCAGCGCTGGCTTCTTCGTGCAGTGCGGGCTCGCTAGCCTCTTCGTGCGCAGCGGCTTGGCTGGCCACTGCCGCGGGGGCGCCGCCGATGGCCTCAATCGCGGAGGCTTCGTCGGGTGTCAAGGTGTTGGGGGTGTCGGCCATATTACTTACCTCTTGGTGGCGCGGGGGCTGGGGTTTAGCCGCCCTTCATGAGCGCATCGAGCGCTTTGAGTTCTTCACGAATCGCGTCGTTTTCAATCTTGAGTTGAATTACGCGGGCGGGGAAATCCATCTCGACCATTTCTTCGGTTTCAAATTCCACTTCTATTTCGCTGATCTGGGCGCTGGCGCCGGATTCCACACTGGTTTTGGCGGCAGATGTGGCCGATTGGATCGTGACGGTTTTGAGTGTTTTCTTTTCTTGCGGCGGTAACTTGACAAAATTGCTGGCCGCAGCGCTGGTGCTTTGCAACAGAATCGTGTTTTCCGGCGCAACTTCTAACTCTTCGTCTGCAATAGTTTCGTCTTTGGCGACCCGGCGGATATCGGTTCCTACTTGCGCCGACTTGCTCTTGGCAACATTGCTGCCTTCAGGCATCTCCACATGGTGGGGCGCATGGCTGGGGAAAAATTCTGGTTCTTTCATCGTTTGTTCTCCGCGCGCCGTTGGTTGGCACCGACGACGTTGTCCTGAGAAAACTGTTCTTTCATGAAGCGCGCGGAGCGGATTTGCGGGTCTTTGGGCACGCCCGGGCTATCGGCATAGGCGCTGGCATCACCCAGCGAGCTGAAGGGCCCGGAAACCACCGAATACTGCAAAGTGGGCAGGTTGGGCAGGTAATTGGCTACGATGCGCGCTCGCCGCAGACTGGGGTGGGCTTGCAGCCAGGCGTTGGCCTCGGCGTAAGACAGCAGTATGGTGTGCTGGACCAGAAAGGTGCCTGCGGGCATCTGGCGCACCCAGGCTTGCCCTGCCTGGTTTTGGGAAATAGTGGCCTCGTCGAGTGCTTTTGGCGCTTCTTTCGCTTCTTTAACCACAAGCGCAGCCTCTGGTGCAGCCGCTGCGGCTTTGGGTCGGGTGTTGGACGAGGGAACAATGGTTTCTACTTCTTCCACCGCTTTGGGTGGCGGGCTTAATGCTGGCTGTGTGACAGCGACCACCGGCGTGGTGCTTGCCACACTGGTTGCGGCATTGCTGTCGGTGGCAGCGGGTGGAGGATTGGTCGCCACGGCATCGGGTGCGCCACTCGTGGCGGCATTGGAGGCGGTGTCGCTTGGAGCGCTATCACCATGCAGCAAATCGCGCAATGCTTGCACTGCTTTGTCGCCGGTGGGGATCACGCCGTACATCACTGCTACGCCGAAACCGCAGGCCGAAAGCAGCACCGCTGCCAGGCCGGCCCAGAGCCAGAGTTTGCGTGAAGGTTTTACAGGCGGTGTTTCGCTGGTTTCATCGGCAGCGGCAGAAGTAGGTTTGGATTCAGGGGGTGCTGCGGCAGGTGGTGGTTCAGCGACCAAATCGGGCATGGCCATGGGATGCAGCGCCGGTTTTTTCTGGGGCCCAATCTGGCGTAAGAGCGCACCCACCACGCCTTCGCGGCCTTGCGCGCGGGCTTGCTCCAGCAGGATTTCGGATTGCTCTGGCGTCGGTGGTTCGATTTCCCAGCTCAGGATGCGCCGTCCGAAAGCGGCCAGTAACTTTTGTTTTTGGCTAGACGCGTTAAACAGCATGACCACGCGGATATTGGCGCCGGGGAAATGCTGTACCAGACGCGCGAGCAGCTGAATTTCGTTGTCGGGCAGCGCACCGGCGTCATGCACGATCCAAATTTTGGGCGGGGCGTTATGGAATTTGGCGCCCATCGCGTCTTCGATGGAGTAGTCCTGCAGCACCTCGTTAAAGCGGGTGATCAGCGCCTCGGCACTGGCGGGAAAGCACACTTCTAGGCCTATGTGCGGCGCCGCTTCGCGCAGGCGTGCGACCAGCAATTTGCCGTAGTGGTCCAAGATGGCGTCAAAGCCGCTGACCAGGGACAGGCTCATATTGTCTTGCACCAGGGCCGACACATAGCCCTCTAGGCGCATGCGGTCTGCGACGCGAAACAGCAGCGGCTGCACGCCTGCAATGCTGTCATCGCCAGGAAATTGAAGTTCGGTCATACAGGTGCTGCCTCAGGGTGCAAAGGCTTGCCGTTGGTATCAAACAGCATGGACGCTGGAAGTTTGGGTGCCGGGCGCGCCATCGGGTCTACGCCCGGTTGCACCTGGGCCAGGCTAAACACATAGGCGATCACTTGGGCTACGGAGAAATACAAGGCCTCGGGGATGGGCTGGTCTAGCTCGGTGGTGAAGTACAGCGCACGGGCCAGCTCGGGCGCGGCAAAGATTTCAATACTGTGCGCCTTGCCTTCTTCGCGAATGCGCGCAGCGCTATGGTCCACGCCTTTGGCTAGCAAGATAGGTGCGCCCTCGGACGTGGGGTCGTACGACAGCGCCACGGCAAAGTGCTCCGGGTTGGTGATGATGACGTCGGCCTCTTTGACTTTTTGCATCATGCGGGCGGTGGACACTTCGCGCTGGCGACGGCGGATTTGCGCCTTCACTTCGGGGCGGCCTTCCATGTCTTTGTGCTCGTCTTTGATCTCTTGCTTGGTCATGCGCATGCGCTTCATGAAGCTGTATTTTTGGTACGGCACATCAATCATCGCAATCAACACCAAACACAGGGTTAGCCACATGACTGACTCGGAAATGAGGCTACCGGCTTTGTGCAGGGCTGGCTCTAAGGCCATGGAGCCTAGGGCTAAGAGTTCGGCAAAGTGGTTGCTGAGCAAATTGACCAGCACGGTACCGATCAAGACCATTTTCAAAATCGCTTTGAGTAACTCGACCGCCGCATTAACGCCGACGATTCTTTTCATCCCGGTGATGGGATTGAGTTTGGAGAAGTCGGGCAAGATGGACTTGGACGAAAACAAAAAGCCCCCCGTTGCACCCGAAGCCAAAATCGCCACCACCATGGTGAGCAGCATCAGCGGCAAAACCAGTAGCAGGCCATGGAGCAACTGGCTGCCAAAGGCGGCGGGTAGCAGCATGGGCGATTCGAGCAATTTGCGATCAAAAGTAAAGCCGGCGCCAAAATACACCGAGAGCTGTTTGAACCAGGCTTCGCCTAGCATCAGCAGCATGAAGACGCTGGAAATCATGACGGCGGCAGCCGGTAGTTCGCCGGAGCGGGCGACCTGGCCGTCATCGCGCGCACGCTTGAGGCGCCGCGCGGTAGGGTCTTCGGTGCGATCGCCGCTATCGTCTGCCATGGCTTAACCTGCGACCGGGGTGATCTGGCCCCGTATTTCCATAAAGCCCTGCAGCCAGAGCCATTCAATGCGCGCACCCATGCTCGGCAGAGCGACCATCATCACCGCAAATCCAGCCACGATCATCACCGGCAGGCCGAGCGAAAAAATATTCAAGCTTGGCGCTGCGCGGGTGGCAACGCCCAGGCCAATGTTGATGAACAACATGGTCACCATGACCGGCAAGGCCAAGAGCACGGCACCCAAAAAAATCATGGAGCTCCACTTGACAAAATGCGCCCAGGCGGCAGTCGTGAGCAGGCCTTTGCCAATGGGTAGGCTGTTAAAGCTATCTACTACCAGCGCCAGCAACATGGTGTGGCCACCCAGGCCTACAAAAATCAGCGTAGACAGAATAAGCACAAATTGCGCGACCACGGGCACATTGCCCAAATTGGGGTCCATCAACATGGCCATGGACAAGCCTACAGCGGTGGAGATGGACTGCCCGGCAAGCAAGATGGCAGCGGTGATCACTTGCAGCGACAAGCCCATGATCAAGCCGATGGATACCTGGTTGAAAACTTCTACCAGCCCTGCGGGAGAGACCGGGTCGATGGCCGGCCAGTCATACAGGGGGTAAATCATCCAGGTCAACGCAACGCCCAAAAGCACGCGCATGCGCGTGTTGAGTGCGCGCAAAGAAAAAATCGGTGCCGATAAGAGCAGCGCCGAAATACGCAGCATAGGCCACAAAAAGGTGTAAAACCTTTCGATGAGGTCGGCGGCCAGTAGGTTCATGGTGCAAATCTGTCCCGTGCGCTGTGCTTAGGTAAACAGCGTAGGAATACGTTGAAACAAGGCGCGGGTGTAGTCCACCAGCGTGGCCAATTGCCAGCCACCTACCAGCGCCAGGGTGATGGCCAATGCTGCCAGCTTGGGGATGAAGCTCAGGGTTTGCTCATTGATCGAAGTAGCCGCCTGGATGATGCCAATCACCAAGCCCACCGCCAGCGAAACACCTAGCAAGGGAGCCGATATCAGCACCACCATCCACAAAGCTTGGTGGCCTATATCTACAACCGCTGCGATATCCATGCTATTTCTCCTATTGCAATTTAAGTGACAAAGCTGGCAGCCAGCGAACCCATGATCAGGCTCCAGCCATCGACGAGCACAAACAACATCAGTTTGAAGGGCATCGAAATCATCATGGGCGAGAGCATCGCCATACCCATGGACATCAGCACGCTGGCCACAATCAAATCAATCACCACAAAGGGGATGTAAATCAGGAAGCCGATAGTGAAAGCGCTTTTGAGTTCTGAAGTAATAAAGGCGGGCACCAGTGTGGTGAACGGTACGGCATCTGCGCTGGCCACGTCTTTGTTGCGGGCCATTTGCATAAACATGCCGATATCGTCTTCGCGCGTTTGTTTGGTCATGAAGCTGCGTATGGGCGCCTCTGCGGCGGCCAGGGCTTTATCAAATTTCATGCCTTGTTCCATGTAAGGCACGGCTGCGTTTTGGTACACCGCTTCTAGCGTGGGCGACATGATGAACAGCGTCAAAAACAAAGCGATACCTACCAATACGTTATTGGGTGGCGTCTGACCGGTGCCCAGCGCCTGGCGCAAGATAGACATGACGATGATGATACGCACAAAGGAGGTCATCATGAGCAGCAACGAGGGCAACAGCGTGAGTACGGTCATCAGTGCCAGCAGTTGCAAAGACAGGCTGTACTGCGTGTCTTTACCGGTACCGGTCACATTGATCATGGGGATGCCTTGTGCCCAGGAATAGGCAGGCACTGCCAGCAAAAGCAGCAGCAAAATGCCTGCGCCGTATTTAGCTTTCAATGGGAGATCCTTCCAAATTGCCAAAGGGCTGCACTTCACCGAGGGCAACCAGCTGTTGCGGGCCGATGCCCACGAGTACGTATTTGTCACCCACGCGCAGTAGTGCGACTTTCTGGCGGGGGCCTACATGGATGGTTTCCCGCACTTCGAGCAGTGCCGGACCGTTGTGGCGCACTTGCATGTCTTTCATGCGGCGCAACAGCCAGAGCATGCCGCCCAAAAGCAGCAATACCAATACAAAGCTGCCGCTGACCCGTAGCCAATCGACTCCGCTCGCGCCCACCGTGCCCATGCTGCGCCTACAGGTTTTTCATCCGCTCGGATGCCGGCACCACGCGCGTCAGGCGGATGCCATAGCGCTCGTTGACCAGCACCACTTCGCCTTGTGCGACTACGGTGTTGTTAATTAACAGATCCAAGGGCTCACCGGCGATGCGGTCAAGTTCGACCACGCTGCCCTGGGTCAAGCGCATCAGGTCTTTTATTTTGATCATGGCCCGGCCCACTTCAATACTCAGCGTGACGCTGATGTTTTGCAGGACTTCGGGATTGATCTGGTTTTCCGCGTCGTGGCTGGCAGAGCTCTCGTCGGTCAGTGCTTCGGTCATGGGATGTTTCCTCAAACGTTAGGATTTGCCTGGGATCACGGCACGTTCGACCTGAACTGCCACCTGGGCGCCTAGCGTGCCCACATGCACGTCAAAGGCCGGAATTTCATTGGCTTCTAAAACTGCAAACTCGGGTTTTTTGAAATACAAGATATCGCCCGCTTGCATGGACTCGACCACGCGCAGCGTAGAGTTGATGTAGCCCAGTACCACGCGTGCTTCCATGCAAGAGCCGCCCACGGCCTCTTCGAGTTCGCCGCGCCACTGGCGGTCGGAGTCTTCGTTGCCATCACCCGATTGCACCCGGCTGCGCAACAATTCACGCACCGGTTTGAGCGAGGTATAGGGATGCACGATGTCAAAAAAGCCCACGTTTTGCGTGGCGGTTTCGGTTTCGAAACGGCTCAAAATAACCAGGTCGTTTTCGTCGGCGATTTGCGCAAACTGCGGATTGATTTCCGAGCTGACAAACTCGAAGTCCACCGGCATCAGCGGCCCCCAGGCTTCTTTCAGGTTGCGGAAAGTCACGTCCAAAATCATATTGATGATGCGCGTTTCCATCGGCGTGAAAAGACGCCCGGGCGCGAGTTGTCCCAAAGTGCCTTTGCCGAATCCGCCAAAAAAACTATCCAAGGAGCTAAACACAATCGTCGGGTCCATGACCATCAGTGTGAAACCGCGCAGCGGGTTCATGCGGATGACGTTGACCGACAAGGGCGCACGTAAGTCTTTGACGTAGTCGCCAAATTTAACGATTTGCACCTTGGTCGGGTTGATGCGCGGACTGGTGCGCAGCACGTCCATCAGTTGCGGGCGGAACAAGCGGATAAAACGCTCGTTAATCATGTCGATCGAGCCGACATTAACGCCTAAGCTGCTGTCTTCGCTGGCCAGGTCGTGCTTTTTGACGCGGGCTGCGGTATTAAAGCCGGTGTCTACTGCAATGGAGCCGTCGTTCACCCCTTCAGCCAGGGCCGAGAGTTCGTCGGCGGAAAGCAGGTTATCGGCCATAGTGCAAAGCGCTTTGTCGGTGGGGCTGGTGGTTTACTGAACGATAAAGTTGGTGAAATTGATTTCTTCGACGCCGCCGAAGTCTTCATATTTTTCCAACAAGGTATTCATCACGTCAGCCACTTTTTTAGCCAGGTCCTTACGGAAGTCAGGCTTTGCCAAATCCGCTTCAGTCGTCAGGCGCATAGAGTCCATGATGGCCGAGCGCAGGGCAAATTCGTGCTTTTTCACGTTCTCGATCACGCGCTCGTCGTAGCGGGTCATCAGCGCAATTTGCACGGACATCACTTTTTTCGATCCCGATAAATTCACCAAAAATTCACGTTCCAACTGGAAATAGGTGTATTCAAAGCGCGGGCTGTCGGGCGATTTTTTGTTCAGCTTGGGCGGTTCGCCCGCATCCTTGCCATCGCCTTTTTTGTCACCGCCAGGCGCATCGGCAGGTGCGCCATGGGCATCAGCTTTCTTGTCGCCATGGCCATCGCCGGCTTTCTCGCCGTGGCCGTCTTCGCCTTCAAGCATGGCGTCCGGGTTGGGGGGCGGTGCAAAAAACCCAGTTTGTTTGGCAAGCAAAAGCGTGCCCACTACGGTGCCGGCGATCAACACCACAATGCCGACTATCACGCCAATAATCAGTCCAATCGGCTTCTTCGGCTTGGCTTCTACTTCCCCTTCCGCTTCTGCTGGTGCTGGTGCTGCGTCTGCCATAAGGTACCTCTCATTTTGGGTTCTTCAATTGCAATCGTTCTCGGGGCCGGCCTTAGGCCAACACATTCAGACCGTCACCCTGCGCCGTTGGCGGCATTGCGGCCGTCGGGGCTAGCGCTTCGGTCACGCCTTTCTTACTGGTGGCGTTTTGCTCGCTCTTGGGTTTTTGTCCGGGTGTCGAATTTCCGCCGGATTGACGGCCTGAATCCCCATTCACAACAACTGAAGCAACT
>CAJBBZ010000193.1 GCA_903951445.1 uncultured beta proteobacterium | reverse complement strand
GGGGTCAGTGTTGAGTATGCGGGGCTGGCACTGCTGCCTCTGGTGCTGTGCTCCATGGTGGGCTCAATGGCGGCGGGACGGCTGCTTAACCGTCTGGGTGCCCGCAACATGGTACTCTTTGGTTTTGGCCTCTTAACGCTGGGATACCTGCAAAGCGCAATGCCGCAGACCGGCCTTAGCGCGTTCGTGGCGGCGTCTGTACTGGTAGGTATTGGCCTGGGTGTGGTGGTCAGCGGCGCGCTGCGCGCGATTGCGATTGACGAAGCCCCGCCTGCCTTGCGCGGCACGGCCCAGGGGCTGATCAATATCTTCAATGCCGTGGGGACGCTGTTGGCTGTGACCTGCATCAGCGCCATTGCTGACTTTGAAGGCGGCGGGTTGCCCGGTTTTAGCCACGCTTATCTTGTCCTGACCTTGAGTATGCTCGTGATGCTGTTGATTGCGTTCGGGCTTAAAAGGAAGTCAAGCTAGTCTGTTATCGCGAGTAGCGCAGCGACGCGGCGATCCATAAATGCAAGATAGGCAAGTCAAAGTGGATTGCTTCGCTGCGCTCGCAATGGCGGGTTTGGACTTATGCAGAAGTTCCCTAGGAAAATAAGTCACCCTGGGCCGAGGGAACTTCGTGTTTGCTTGGCGTTTTAGACTTGCGTCTTAGGCTAGAGGCCGGTAGTCCGCTCTTTCGGGATCCATGGCGGTCCTGCACATCCGCAGCCTCTATCCTGGCCTGGGGTGTTTTGCGCAAACCATACATTCTGTCTTTAGCGGCTTTCATGGCGGTCTTGTCCTCAACGATAGGCAGAGGATAGTCAGCGCCGATGAAGCAATCGGCCATGCGCTGCACGCTCAGGTCCATCTTCCAAGGTTCTGTGAGATAAGGTAGCGGTACTTTGGTGAGTTCGGGCACCCAGCGACGAATAAACAGGCCCTTGGGATCCTGGTCTTGCGCCTGCTTCGTTGGAGAATACATCCGCAGTGTGTTGATGCCCGTGGTGCCACTTTGCATCTGCATTTGGCTCCAATGTATGCCCGGCTCATAGTCTAAAAATTGGCGCGCCAAAAATAGACCGGTTTGTCGCCAGTGCAGCCATAGATGGTAGCTGGCAAAGCTCACGAGCATGGCGCGCATGCGAAAGTTCAACCAGCCTGTGGCTTTTAGCGAACGCATGCAGGCATCCACCATGGGGTAGCCTGTGCGGCCCTCGCACCAAGCGTCAAAGTGAAGGTTGTTGAACGCGTCCTCCCGCAAGCCGTCGCACACGCGGGCGAAATTATGCAATTCGATGTCAGGCTCATCTTCCAGCTTCTGCATGAAATGGCAGTGCCAGCGCAATCGCCCGGCAAAGCCACGCAGCGCATATGCCAGCTCCCGTTCAGGTGTACTTCCGATCGCCAATTCGGTAGCCTGGTGCACAGTGCGCAGGGAGATCGTTCCAAACGCCAGATGCGGGCTCAAGCGGCTACATCCTGTTTCTGCGCTCAAGGGGCTGGAGAGCGCCTTGCGGTACCCATAGCCGCGAACCTGCACAAAGCTGCTCAGGGTGCGCCTTGCGGCCCGCTCGCCCGCGGTCTGCAAGGTTTTTCCATGCGGTGAACGCCCTAGGTTGGACAGTGTGGGTAAGTCCGGCTGGTCTAGCGTCAGTGCTGCGGTAAATCTGCCGTCTAACAGTTGCAAAGGTGCGTCCATGCGTGCCTGCCAGCGCTTGGCCCATCCTGCGCGGTTGCGCAAGCCGCGTATGACACCGTTTTGATTGAACTGCTGCCAATGGACGCCAGTCGATACGCACCAGTGTGCGACTTGGCGATCGCGGGCGTAGGACCAACTGGCCCCGGTCTCCTCGTGGCTCAACAAATGCTTGAAAGACACCTCGCGGTGCAGGTGGTCCAGCACCGCCACCGCAGAACCCATGCGCACCAGAAGCGGTAGGCCGCGCACTGCCAGGGCTGCGCGCAACTCGGCAAGGCAGACCAGTGCAAAGTCGACATGGCTGGAATCACAGTCTGGGTTGCTGAGCCACTCTGGTTCGATGATAAAAATGGCGAGCGCGTCTGGGTATGCGAGCGCCGCCACCAAAGGCGCATGATCGTGCACGCGTAGATCGCGCTTGAACCACACCAGTGCCCGTTGGGATGCCAAACTACCGACCCCTATGGCCGCGTATGTGTTGCTCGGTGACGCAGAAAAACAGCGCCACGCAGAACTGCATGCTTGGTGCGCCGTCCGGTCACACGCGCACGCCACATCCGAAAAGACGATGGCTTTAAATACCGCCGCATCAGATCGATTACCGCAGACTCATTCAAACCGAACTGGGCTTCAATGGCTTCAAATGCAGTTCTGTCCTCCCAGGCCATTTCGACAATGCGGGAGATACAGCCTTCGGACATCACATCGGTGCCGGGCGCTGAACTGCGAGTAATCGAGAGTTTCATAAGGCCTTGCGCAAGTTAACCGTTATTGGCTGACTTGTGCAGATCTTCTCTAGCGCATTGGTTGAGCATGGCATAACTGAATTTTTGTCAGATGGCTACCATGGTAACGATGGGGGTACTTGATTGAATCAGTTCCTCCAAGAGTGACATCACGTCCTTAGCCGAACCTGAGTAGGGGTCGAATTCTGGATGCGACATCTGTACCATGGGATCGTCTTTAGACAAATAAACAAGCGCCATCGACCATTGGCCAAATCGCCGACTCGTAATCTCTTCAATCGATAGCAATTGAACGTTTTGGTGATGTCGGTCGGCCATGATTTGAGAGTAAAGCGTATTTACTTGATTTCTTTCGCCTTCCAACACTTGCATCCATAAGCCTGAGCCTTGGCATAAAATGCCCGTGATATTTTGCTTTTTGTTATTGGCATTAGATTTTTCTAAAACCGATGCGGTAACTGTAGTGGTAATCGGACCTACTGACTGGCTGACGTACAAAAGGCGTACGAGCATGTTTGACTCCTTTTTGAACTGGCGATGCAATGCATAGGTGGCTCCTTCTGCCGATTGCGTGACTGATACTACCGCATAGCACCACTTTCGGCGAAACTGGTAGTGTGATCGTTCTTTTACGCTGCTTGGAGTTGGATTGTCGCTATGGGCGCGGTGGTCCAATCGCTGCTCTTTGGTTGTATGGCGTGGACCTATCAGTAGCACCTCTTCGGTCTGCAAGCAGACACGCACCCGTGGCTTCGGTGCTTGGCGGCACTGTTCCTCATCGATTTAATGTTTTATATCTGGCACCGAGCGAGCCACCGTGTGTGCTTTCGTTAGGCCATTCATTTGAGCCAGCACTCCAGCCAAGAGATGACACACTCCAACCAAGGACAAGGCAGCAATACGGTTCGAGATACAACGCCGCCCAGCCACGGATGCACCCAGCCAACGTATGGAACTGGAGAGCTTGTGCGTCGTCAGAATGAGGCGTCCTGACAGAGATGATGCAGTTGCATTAATTTGAGTTATGAAAATTCCGATTTCCCTCGCCCTCCGGATTGTGATGCTGAGCATCGCGCTCTTTACGCCTGCTTTGGCGCAGGACCGCTCCGCGGTGATCAACTCCGAAAAGCACGCGTTCCGCGTGGTCACCTTGTTGAAAGGACTGGAATACCCCTGGTCGGTGGCTTTTTTGCCTGACGGGCGGATGCTGGTGACCGAACGGGCCGGGCGCCACCCTTCACCCCAAAAAGGGTGAGCTGTGGACGCATGAACATGGACCGCAGGGGGGCGATGAGGGCAATGTGATGCGCTCTGGGCTTAATTACGGCTGGCCCGTGATTACTTATGGCGTAAATTAGGGTTTTGGCACCCGCATCGGTGAGGGCCAGACCAGGCCAGGCATGGTGCAGCCCTTGCACCTGTAGGTGCCTTTGATCGCCCCATCGGGTTTGGCTTTTGTGAGCGGCTCAAAATTTCCCCAATGGACGGGTGACTTGCTCGTAGGCGCCTTGCGCGACCAGATGCTGGTGCGTCTGGAGCTCGATGGTGAAAAAATTGTGCGCGAAGAGCGTTTGCTGCAAGGACTCGTGGGTCGTACCCGCGATGTGCGCATGGGGCCGGATGGTTTGGTTTACCTGTTGACCGACGGTGCCGAAGGGGCTTTGCTGAGGCTGGAGCCTGTAAAACCCTGAGATTTTTAGGCCTTAAATATGCTAGCGCGGCTCTCTTTTACGTTGAAACGCCACTTAAAAATCTCGATCGAAGGCTATGCGCAGTCAACAAATGCATGGGCAAATTCTGTTGGTTTTGAATTCACTCGTCCTGACTGACAACCAGGCTCGGCAATAGTTGTCCAATAAGGTGGGTTGCGCAGGTCTCACGCGGCAACGAACGGATGGTCCGGTAATTCCTGCGAAGTAACGGCTGCCATGGTGGTAGCATAAAAAAGTTTTTTCAACTTCTCGGGACTTACTAAATGGCTGCATCTAGTTTATTGGCTTTGATTGACGATATTGCCATGTTGTTAGATGACGTGGCTACCATGACTAAAGTGGCAGCGCGACAAAGTGCTGCATCTGCAGATGATGTAGCGGTTATGACTCAATTAGCTGCGAAAAAGACGGCTGGAGTTTTAGGTGATGACCTAGCCCTCAATGCGCAACAAGTGACAGGTGTCAAGGCTGATCGTGAGTTGCCAGTGGTTTGGGCAGTTGCCAAAGGATCATTGCTAAACAAAGTGATCTTGGTGCCAGCCGCGTTGGTGATCAGTGCCATTGCGCCATGGATGATCACGCCCCTATTGATGCTAGGTGGACTTTTTTTGTGTTTCGAGGGCGCAGAAAAGTTGCTTCATACCTGCTTTCAAAGTAATGATGACAAAGAAGCACATCATGCACATTTGGCGCAAGCTGTGGCCAATGAAGAAATTAACCTACTTGAATTTGAACAAGACAAAATCAAAGGTGCTATTCGCACGGACTTTATTTTGTCAGCAGAGATCATTGTGATCTCTTTAGGAACTGCTGCTGCTGCCAGCTTTGGTCAGCAGTTGGCTGTATTGGTGGGTATTTCGTTGATCATGACCGTGGGTGTTTATGGGCTGGTTGGGGCCATTGTCAAGATTGACGATGCTGGCTTGTATCTGATTAGGCAAGGCAATGCAGTTCTTAAAGCTGTGGGTCAAGGCTTGTTGGCCTTTGCCC
>CAJBBZ010000192.1 GCA_903951445.1 uncultured beta proteobacterium | reverse complement strand
GTTCTCCGACTTGATGGCCTCAAACATATCGTCCATCGCGCTGTTGTAGCGCGAGAGCTTAAAAATCCGCAAGAGGCGGAACAAGCGCAACACGCGCAAATCCTCGCCCGGAAACAGCAGATGCAAGTAAAAAGGTATGGTGCTGAAAAAATCTACCATGCCATAGACGCTGAACACATACTCTTTACGCCCGCGCCAGGCACTGCCTTCTGAGTGCGGGTACTTCTCACCACAGGACCATACGCGCAGCACATACTCTAGGGAGAATACCGCCACGCTGAACAGGTCAAAGACATAAAAATACGCGTGATAAGCCTCGTGTATATCGTGCACAGACTCCAGAATAATCGCCAGTACATTGGCCACCACCAAAGAGGCGATGAAAATTTCACAGGCCCGGTTGGCGCTGTCCACCACCGCACCGTCCAGGATTTCATAGGTGCGGCGCTTGACGCGGCGTATGCCCGTCAGTCCTTCGATGGGATTATCGATATGCATTATTTTTTCTTGCCTTGCGCTTCATCGATAAATACTTGCACCTGCGCATCGGAAAGGCGGTATTTGGCTTGAAGCACCTTGAGGGATTCACGCTCGGCATCGCTGACGACACCATCGGCCAGCACCAAGCGCAACTGGCTTTGGTAAGCGGCTTTCTTGCGAGAAAGCTGATTGGAAAAGGCCGAGGCCACGATACCGGTCATGATGGCGGCCATACACACGCCCAAAAAGCCGGTCAGCAGCGCAATCACCTCGCCCGCTTTGGTGACGGGATCGACGTTGCCAAAGCCCGAGGTGATGGTAACGATGGCCCAGTAAATCGCATGGGGGATGGAGCCAAAATGCTCAGGCTGCTCATGCCCTTCGGCAAAGTGCATCAGGGAGGCCGACACGATCGTGACAATGAGCAGCAAAAACGCAGCCGAGCCAAACGCGCGGCGCTCCGAGTGCACCGCGCTGAACAAGTCCTGCAAAGCGGTGTTGTACTTGGACAGCTTGAGAATACGCAATAGGCGCAGCACGCGCAATATGCGCAAGTCCAGGGTCGGAAAAAATAGGTGTAAGTAATGCGGCATGGTGGCAAAAAAGTCCACCAGACCGAAGGGACTGAAGATGTACTGGCGGCGCCCTTTCCAGGAGCCGCCCTCGCCGCCTGCAAACTTAGCCCCCAGCGACCAGACGCGCAACACGTATTCCACCGTGAAGAACATGACGCTCCAGAACTCGAGTTCATGGAAGAAGTCTTTATGCTCGGCATGTATTTCCGGCACCGAGTCCAAAATCACCGCCGAGCAGTTGACCAGCACCACCACGGTGATCAGCCATTCCACGTATTTGCTGATCTTGTAATTGGGCGATCCCTCCAGGACCTCCATCACACTATGCTGCAATTGGGACAACTTCATGGCGGCACTTCACAATCTAACAAGGGGCTCGCAAACTATCTGCTCTATCACGCTGGCACTCGGAGCACCGGCGCGTGCAGCACCGGCGCGTGGGGAACCATGCTGATCAGCTCTTACCCTGAATTTGCCGCCACAAAGCGATATCGCTTGCGGTCAAACTATCGCGGGCTTTGACGGTTGCATCAAAAGCTGCCTGGTCGGTGAGCAAGGCCAAGCTTCGGATGTCGCTGATCAGGGATTTGTAATGCTCCACCGCCAACTCCGGTCTTTGCGCGATGGTGCTAATCGGCAGGCTTTTACGATCAGCCTCTTTGTCCAATTCATGCTGTATCAGATTGATCAGCGCGTTGACCTCTTCCACGCTCAAGTGCATGCGCTGCGCTTCGCTGCGAATGGTTTGGACTTCATCGGCGTCGATCACGCCGTCCTTCATCATCTTGTAGAGATTGTTCTTCAGTTCTTCGCGCTCTTTATGCAGTTCATCGCTAAAGGCCGATGACAGCAAAGCCGCAGGAATCGCGAAGATACCGATACCGATGAAGGCCAGCACAATCGTCATAGCCCGGCCCGGTACGGTAACCGGAGAAATATCGCCATAGCCCACCGAGGCCAGGGTAATCACCGCCCAATAAATCGAGGTGGGAATGTTTTCAAACTTGTCCGGCTGCGCTTCGTATTCAAACAAATAGCCCAGCGACGCGGTCAGCACCACCAGCAAAACCATGATAAAGCCGGCAGCGGCGATCACCGGCCACTCACGCGATACCACTTTGACCAAGGTGGCGGTAGCGTCATTGCCTCGCGTCAGCTTGAGCAGTCGAGTCAGACGGAAGACCCGCAAGAACCGCAAGTCCAGCAAGTGGTGCAAGAAAACTTCCAAGAAGAAGGGCAGGATGGCCAGGAAGTCAATCACCGTAGAGGGGTTCTTCGCCTGGCGCCAGCGGCCCATTACGGTACCCTCGTAGCCAGGCTCTTCCACGCAAGAGTACATGCGCATGCAGTACTCAATCGTAAATATCGCGACGGCCACCGCATCAAGAATCACAAACTCGACATTGAGCAAATAAGAAATGCCATGTACCGACTCAAAGATCACCGCAAACACGGAAATCAGTACCCACACGGCAATGAAGAGTTGGAACATTTCGTGCAGGCGCCCACCGCGAGGGCTATCGAAAATCAAGGCATGCACTTTTTGCCGGAAGGTGCGGCCACGGTTGGCAGCGGCAAATTCTTGGTAGGCCGGGATAACGATACGGAAAATCTTCAGTAAACGCAAAACCCGCAGCGCCTTGAGTACATGCAGGTCAATCGACAAACCAAATATGCGCACCAAATAGAAGGGCACGATAGCCAGCGCATCGATAATCGCAAACGGACTGAGCACATAAGCCAGACGGGAGCTGACTTTGCCCTTAAAAGCCGCATCTTCGGCGGATAGGTAAAAGCGCAGCAGGTACTCCACCGTGAAGATGGCAATAGAGAACAAGTCAAAAAACTCGAACCAAGCCTTATAAGGCTCGTAGATGCCGGGAACGGTTTCGAATATCAGGCTAAACAGATTGGCAATAATCAGTAGGCCAATCCATTTATCAAAACTGCGCTGAAAATTGCCGGGGATGGTCGGGTCCAGCATCCAGGAATACAGCCATTTACGCAGCGGCAAGTCGGGCGAAATATCCGCCAGCTTGGCCTCCTTGTCCATCAGCTCCCGGACATTCAGGTCTTTAATCGATATGGTTTTGCGGTCTTCCATGATGTACCTCAGAATTCAAATTCCGCGACCTTGACCGCGTAAGAGCCCTTGTCACACACGCTGATTTTGAGTGCCAGTTTTTCTGCAATCGAATCAGCATCCACCAGTTGGGACGTGACCGTCGGTACGGCTGATCCCGGTGGGTTGGCCGTGGTTTTTTCTACCACGATAGAGCCCACCAGACTGTGGTCTGCCGGGTTGCATGCGGGTATGAAGTTGGGCGCTTTGCCGGTGAAGGGGTTCACCATGTCTTTGAACTCGGTAGCGCTCATCAGGTGCGCCAGGCAGGCACCCCAGGTTCCGGCTGCCGGTGCGGCGGCGGCATCAGCGGCAGGCGCATCTGCGGGCTTGGCTTCCTCGCCCGCAGTCGCGGGTGCAGCAGCAGGCTTGGCGCCGCCAGCGCAGGCTGGGATGGCGTAGTCCGGCGCAAAGCGGGTTTCGCTGGCCTTGGTGAACCAGGCGGCCCATTGCTCGCCATTGCGTTTGGTGCCTTCGGTTTTACTGGCCTCCCGGTGACTCATCGCGCCTAGGATGCTGACCGCAATCAGCACCACGACGATCAAAGCCATAAAACCATAGTCTCCACCGGTCAGGCTCTTGGGCTCCAAGGAGCTTTCTGTTTCTGTCGATGCGTCCATACATGCCCTTCTTTAGCGTTGACAAAGCGCAAGAACTTGTCATTCTTGCTAGCTATTCGGTAAGGTCGGCATGATATTCGCAAATTTAATTTAAATCACAGATAAAAGCATGCAATATATGAAATTTGGTAAAAAGCTTACAGAAAAGCGGGGCTCAGGTGTAACGTGTGCAATTTTTGCCATGCGCTTGCTGCCCATCGGCAGCGCCGGGGGGCGGTGCGCGATGCTGCCTACTGCGCTAAGGGAAGGTCTGCGTAAGTCCAAACCCGTCATTGCGAGCGCAGCGAAGCAATCCATTTTTGCTTACCAATCAAGCACTTATGGATCGCCGCGTCGCTGCGCTCCTCGCGATCACGAACTTATGCAGACCTTTCTTAGGCCAGTAAGTCCGCCAAGGTGCGCGCCATGACCTGGGTGGCGCGGCGCAAGTCTTCGAGCACGATGTGTTCGTCCGCCCGTTTGGCATTCGATTCCAGCACCGTGCGCGGCCCGGCGCCGTAAATTACGCCGGGAATACCCGCTTCACTGAACAAACGTACATCGGTATACAGCGGCGTGCCCAAAGCCGGCACGGCCACGCCAAATACCGCTTGCGCATGGTTTTGCAAGGCCTGCACCACTGGCACATTGCCCGGCAGCGGGCGCATAGCGCGCGCCAAAAGAATGCGTTTGACATCCACGCTGATGCCGGGGCACTGCGCCGCCGTCTGCGCGATGAGGGCGCGCAAATCCGCCTCCACCTGCGCCGGGTCTTCTTCGGGGATCATGCGCCTATCGAGTTTGAAGCTAACGCGGCCCGGCACCACATTGGTGTTGGTTCCGCCTTCGATCATGCCCACGTTCAGGTAAGGATGCGTGATGCCCACCACCTCGGAGCGCACATGTTTCAAGAGCGCGTTTTGCGCAAACAAAGCGCCCAGCAACTGCACCGCCGCTTGCAGCGCATCGACGCCGCTATCAGGAATGGCGGCATGGGCCATCTTGCCGTGTACCGTCACTTCCAATTGCAAACACCCGTTGTGCGCGGTAATCACTTGGTAGCTAAAGCCTGCGGCCACCATCAAGTCCGGCTTGATGGTGCCATTGTTCAGCAGCAAAGCGGGCCCGAGTTCGCCACCGAACTCTTCGTCATACGTAAACAGCAATTCCACGCTGCCCTGCGTGGGCTTGGCAACCGCTTCCAGCGCACGCAAGGCGAAGGTGTAGGTAGCAAAGTCGCATTTGCTGACCGCAGCGGCGCGGCCATAGAGCTTGCCATCGACGATCTCGGCGCCATAAGGGTCATGCGTCCAGCCCTCACCCGGTGGCACCACGTCGCCATGCGCATTGAGCAGCACGGTGCGCCCCGGCCCGAAGCGGCGGCGCACCAGCAAGTTGGTGACACTTTGCAAGCCTGCGGCCTGCGCCATCTCGGGCGGCACGGGGTGTTTTTCCGCTTGCAGCCCCATGGCCTGCAGCAGTTCGGCGGTGCGCTCGGCATGCGGCGCGTTATTGCCGGGCGGCGTGTCGGTGGGTACGCGCACCAGGGCTTGCAAAAAGCGCACTTCTTCGTCGAAATGCTGGTTCACCCAAGCATCAAGCTGGGTATACAAAGAGGATTCCATAGTCTGCAATCAAAAAAAGGGGTGAAAGGCAGAAGCGCAAAAAGGGCATGGCCGGGCTGGCGCGCTTAAGGCGCTGCGCCTGCCACATCCTGGAGCAACAAGGCAAAGGCGTCGATGGCCAGTTGCATGTCGTGGCTGGTGCTCGATTCGAGCGGGTTGTGGCTGATGCCACTGTTTTCGCCACGCACAAACAGCATGGCCTGGGGCAAGATGTCGTGCATTTTCATGGCATCGTGTCCGGCGCCGCTGGGCATGCGGTGGACTGGTAAGCCCAGCTGGGCCACTGCCGCTTCCCAGCGCGCCTGCCAGGCCGGGGCGCTGGGCGCGGCGCTGGCGCGCATGCTCTCATTGAGCGTGTAAGCCAGCCCCCGGCGCGCGCAAATAGCCTCTAGTTGCGCCAGCACATCCGCGCACAAGGCATCGCGCTGCGCATCCAACGGGGCGCGCATGTCCAGCGAAAAATCACAGCGGCCCGGCACTACGTTGACAGAGCCCGAGGGCACCTGCCACTGCCCGATGGTGGCCACCGAATCGCCATCGCGGGCGGCGCGCTGCTCCATGTACAGCGCCAACTCGGCCACCGCCAAGGCCGCATCGCGGCGGCGGTTCATGGGCGTGGTGCCGGCATGGCTGGCCGTACCGGAGACGCTGCCAGTAAAGCGCACGCTGGCGTTGATCGAAGTGACCACGCCCAGCGGAATATTCAATTCATTGAGCACCGGCCCTTGCTCGATATGCACTTCCACAAAACCCAGGTAGTGCTGCGGATCGCGCCGTATGGCGCCGATCTGCGCCGGGTCCAACCCAGCCTGCTGCATGGCACTGCGCATGCTGATGCCATCGGCGTCGCACTGGTCCAACCAGGCGCTGTCAAAGCTGCCGGTCAGCGCCGAGGCCGATAAAAACGTAGCCTTGAAACGCTGGCCTTCTTCTTCAGCAAAAGCCACCACTTCGATGCCAAAGGGCAAGCGCTTGCCTGCCCGGTGCAAAGCCTGCACGCAGGCCAGCGGCACAAAAATACCTAGGCGCCCGTCGTATTTACCGCCATTGCGCACGGTGTCGTAATGGCTGCCGGTCATCAAAAAGCGCGCGCCGGGCGCTGCTGCGTGGTAGCGGCCCACGACATTGCCCACGGCGTCGATGTTCACCTCGTCCATGCCGCAATCGCGCATGCGCTGCACGATGGCGCGGGCGCAGGCCTGGTGCGCATCGGTCAGGTAGGTGACGGTGAGTTCGCCGCGCTCGGCAAAGCCCGGGTCGCTGTGGCGCGCCAGATCTTCTTGCCAGTCCCATACCTGGTTGCCCGCTTCGGGCTGCACGCCAAATTTATCCGCCAGCCGGATTTCCACAATGCGGTGGATATTGCGCAAGCACTCTTGCAACTCAAAGTCCGGGTGGCCTTGCAGGCGGCGCGCCATGGTGGCCATGATCTGCGCTTTGGACAGGCCCGTGCCGCGCGGGCCGCGCACCGCGACGATAAAAGGCCAGTCAAATTTGGCGCGGTAATCGGCGTTGAATTGCTGGATGGCGGCCATCTCTTGCGGCGTGCAGTCCGTCAACCCGGCCTTTTTTTGTTCGTGTTGCGATTCGGCGGTCAGCTTGGACAGCACCAAGCCCTTGCCCGCCAGCTCCGGGTGGGCGCGCAGCAAGGCCAGTTGTGCCTCGCGTCCCGCCCCGTCCAACACACGGCACATGGCGTATTGCAAATGCGCCAGCGATTGAAAAGGCCGCTCGGCCAGCGCTTGCTCGGCAATCCAGTCGGAGTGCTCGTACAAACCGGCCAGCATGGCCTGCGCTTGCGCCAAGGGGGCGCTGTTGAGTTCGTCCAGGGTCATGCGGCTTCGCTATAGGGGTGCACACGGCTCCAGTGCTGCGCCAGGTCCAGGCGGCGGCAAACCCAGACATGATCGTGGCTTTGCACATGGTCTAAAAAGCGCTGCAAAGCGGTGATGCGGCCAGGCCGGCCCAACAAACGGCAGTGCATGCCTATGCTCATCATCTTGGGGGCGTTGTCGCCCTCTGGGTCGCCTTCAGCATAGAGCGCATCAAAACTGTCTTTCATGTACTGAAAGAAAGGGTCGGCGTGCGAATAGCCTTGGGGCAGCGCAAAGCGCATGTCGTTGCAATCGAGGGTGTAGGGCACGATGAGTTGCGGCACCACGGTGCCATCGGTTTTTTGCACCTGCATCCAAAACGGCAGGTCGTCGCCGTAGTAGTCGCTGTCGTAGGCAAAGCCGCCGTAGTCGGCCACCAGGCGGCGGGTGCGCGGGCTGTCGCGCCCGGTGTACCAGCCCAAGGGGCGCTCGCCGCACAAGTCGCGCAGTATGTCCATGGCCTCGCGCATATGGGCGCGCTCGGTAGCTTCATCGATATTTTGGTAATGGATCCACTTCAGGCCATGGCAGGCGATGTCGTGGCCTAGTTCTTGAAACGCGGCGCACAGCTCGGGGTGTTTTTGCAGGGCGGTGGACACGCCAAACACGGTAAGCGGTAGCTTGCGTTTTTCAAACTCGCGCAAGATGCGCCAGACGCCTGCGCGCGAGCCGTATTCGTAAATACCTTCCATGCTGATATGGCGGTCAGGGAAGGCGGCGGGGTTGAACATCTCGGACAAAAACTGCTCGGAACCAGCGTCACCGTGCAGCACACTGTTTTCACCGCCTTCTTCGTAATTGAGCACAAATTGCACCGCCACGCGCGCTTTACCAGGCCACTGCGGGTGCGGGGGATTGCGGCCATAGCCGATCAGATCGCGGGGATAGGGGGCGGTGGAGTCGTAATGCGGCATGCGGCTAATGGTAGCGGTAAAGCGGGGGCACAGGCTAGTGCGCAGTGCCCGCAAAGCACTGATTACACTTTCGCCCTATTTGAGGGGAATCGACTATGGGCCTGAGCACCCACGTTTTGGACACTATGCATGGCACCCCGGCAGCCGGTATGGCGGTGCGCTTGTACAGCGTGCACAGTGGGCAACACACCTTGGTCAAGGAACTGCTGCTCAATAGCGATGGGCGCAACCCCGATGGTTTGTTGTACGAACATGCCGCGCTACAAGCCGGGTGCTACCGGCTGGAGTTTGCAGTGGCGGATTACTTTCGTACGCGCGGCGTGGAATTGCCCGAGCCGCCATTTTTAGATTGGGTAGGCATTGACTTTGGCATCGCCGACGCCCGCGCCCACTACCATGTGCCGCTGCTGGTCAGCCCCTGGAGTTATTCCACTTACCGGGGCTCTTAGGTGTGCCCTGTTGCTGCGCCTGGCCTGGCCTCTATTTTTCCTTTTTCGCCAGGGTCAAAGTGCGTCAAGAAAAAAGCAGGAAAAGCAAGCACGCACTATTTCTGCCCCTCGGTCAGGCTGTCTAATTGAAAGCGCCCGCTCTTGTGCCACAACCAGATCTCGGTGTAGCTGATCTGCCCCATGCGCATCGGTGCCGGGAAAGGCGCTGCCGCATGCACCATGCTTTCAATTTCGGCCATCACTTTGGGTACCTGGCGCGGCGCGCGCGTCCAGCGCAGGGCCAGCACTTCGCCGCGCTTGCCAATATCGAGCTCCAGCACGCCCACGGCCTGCAACATCGGTGGCAACTTGCCAGGGAAGACGCGGCCAGGGTATTTTTGGTAGAGGTGCTTGCCCGCGTCTTTGCGGTAGTCACGCGCATTGCTTGCGCCGGAAACCAGCGTCGGCGGCGCCTCGACCACTTCTGGCTCGGGGGCCACGATCACAGCGGGCGCGGGCTCAGGTTGAGGTTCAGGCGGCGCTACGGGTTCGGGGGGCGCAGGCTGAACGGGTGGGGGCAGCACGGGCGGAGCGGGCGGGACAGGCTTAGGCGGCGCGGCACAACCGGCCAGCCACACGACCAGGCACATCAGCGGGCCAAGACAAGCACGCTGCCACGTCAAGCGGTGGTCTGGCGACCTTTTAGCGCGCAATGGCTGCATGCATTTCCTTTCGCTTGTTGTCTCGCTCCAGCATGCCGGGCGGCACGCCTTTGTTTTGTATGCAAAGCCTGATAACCCGTTTTCTGGATCGCCTGGCTTCGTCGCCCTCGGTGTGGGTCCGGGTGCTGGCAACGCGCGGCTCGGTGCCACGGGATACCGGCGCCTGGATGGCGGTTTTTGCCGATAGTACTGTAGGAACCATAGGCGGCGGTCGGCTCGAACTTGACGCTATCGCCCATGCACAGGCCCTGTTCGCAGACCCCAGCGCGGCGCGCGAACAAAGCTATGCCTTGGGCCCCAGTTTGGGCCAATGCTGTGGCGGGCATGTGAAGCTGGGCTTTGAACCGGTGCATGCGCAAGACATGGCCCGGCTGCGCCAAGCGCTGCAGGCCGGGCACCAGCCAGTCGCCTTGTTTGGCGGCGGCCATGTAGGCCATGCGTTGGTGCAGGTGTTTGCGCATTTGCCGCTGGATGTCCACTGGATCGACAGCCGCGACGCGCCCTTCCCCGCCACCGTGCCCGCCAATGTGCGCTGCGAACATTCGCAGCCGGTGCAGGGCGCCGTGGCCACGCTAGCGCCGGGTGCGCGCGTACTCATCATGAGCTTTAGCCATGCCGAAGACCTGGACATCGTGGCCGCCTGCTTGTTGCGCCAGCGGGCACGCGCCGACTTGGCCTTTATCGGCCTGATTGGCAGCAAAACGAAGTGGGCCACCTTCCGCCAGCGCCTGGAGGCGCGCGGCTTTAGCGCGCAAGAGTTGGCGCAAGTCACCAGCCCCATCGGCCTGCCAGGCCTGCGCGACAAGCGGCCCGAGGTGATTGCCGTGTCGGTGGCGGCGCAACTGATGTCCCTACCCGACGGGCCCGCAAGCTAAGCGCGCAGCCGCACTGCCTACAATTTCTCGCACCACTACCAAAGTACGCCGCCATGGAAACTTATCTGCTCGAATGGGCCAATCTGCTGCTGCGCTGGGCGCATGTGGTGACGGCGGTGGCCTGGATTGGCGCCTCGTTTTACTTTGTCTTTTTAGACAGCAGCCTGACCCCGCCGGAGGATGAAGACCTGAAACGCCAGGGCGTGAGCGGCGAGCTCTGGGCGGTGCACGGCGGCGGCTTTTACCACCCAGTGAAGTTTGCGGTACGCCCGCCCGAGCTGCCCAAGCACTTGCATTGGTTTTACTGGGAGAGCTATGCGACCTGGCTGACCGGCTTTGCGCTGTTCACTATTTCTTATCTGTGGAACGCCAGTAGCTACCTCATCGACCCCGCGCGCATGGCCTGGTCGCCCGCCGTCGCTGTGGGCGCTGCACTGGCGTTTTTGGTGGTGTTTTGGCTGGCCTATGACGCGATTTGCCGCGTGTGGGGCCAACGGCCCGGGGGCGACCGCATCGTGGGCGCGCTGGTGGCGCTGCTGGTTTGCGCGGCGGCGTGGCTGGCCTGCAATTGGTTTGCCGGGCGTGCTGCCTTTTTACTGCTGGGCGCGATGCTGGCCACCAGCATGAGCGCCAATGTGTTTTTCTGGATCATCCCCGGCCAGCGTACCGTCATCGAAAGCATTCGCGCGGGCCAACCCGTGGACCCCATCCATGGCCAGCGCGGCAAGCAGCGCAGCGTGCATAACACCTACTTCACCCTGCCGGTGCTGTTTGCCATGCTGAGCACGCACTACAGTTTTACCTACAACGATCCGCACAACTGGCTGGTGCTGATCGCCATGATGGCGGCGGGTGCGGCCATTCGCCAGTTTTTTGTGCTGCGCCACGGCTACAAGCTGGGCCGTAACCCGCACCCCTGGCGCTATGCGGCTGCGGGTGTGCTACTGATCAGCCTGCTGATTGCAGCGATGGCGCCGCCTCGCGCCAACAACCCCAGCGCGACGCCCACCGACACTGCAAGCAAGGCCGCAGCGGGCACAGGCACGGCGAAGGAAGTGCTTGCGCCTTCAGTCTCCGGTGCCGCTGCTGCGCCCGGAACGGGCTCTGCTGCGCTTGCGGGAACAGGCGCCGATAGCCCGCAGGCCAGCGCCGCCATCGGCTACGCACAAATCCAGCCGGTCATCGCCCAGCGCTGCTACGGCTGCCACGGCCCGGCCATGCAAATGAAGAATATTCGGCTGGACTCGGCTACCTTGCTGGCCCAACACGCCCAGGCGGTTTATCAACAAACCGTCGTCCTGCGCGCCATGCCTATCAATAACGCCACCCAAATTACCGAAGATGAGCGCGCGCTGGTTAAGCGCTGGTTTGAACGCGGGGCATTGGTCAATTAAGGTGACATCCAGCAGCATGAGATAGGCCGCGTCGGCGCGGTGGGCGGATGGGTGAAGCCGCGAACTGCAGCTCGCAGTGGCCGAGGTTGCGGGCGCTTGTTTCGACTGAAGGTGTCGCGCGATATCTACAGGTTCTTATCCCTTGCAGAGGAGGCGTGTTGCCCTCCTTAATAGTCCAGTTGTGCGTTTTTGTCAGAAAAACTAGTAAACTTCTGACAAATTGAGCCTAGCCATGAGCCAACTTGCCCAATCCATCCTCGCGCAAGCGCAATCCCTCGCCGAGGGAGGATTGCTTTCGCCCAAGGAGTTCCTGCACCTAGGATCCCGCGCAGCGATTGATCAGACTCTCTCCCGCTTGGCTCGCGAAGGAAAGTTGCTCCGAGTGGGGCGAGGCGCCTACTCCACGCCCGTTCAGGGCCGCTTTGGCGTGCGTCCTCCGTCGGCGCAATCCCTATTGGAAGCGATCGAGTCCGCCAGCGGCGAGACGGTGGTGGCTAGCGGCGCCGCAGAAGCAAATGCGCTGGGACTCAGCACACAAGTACCCACACGTGAGATTTACCTAACTTCTGGTCCGTCACGGCGACTGCAACTGGGAAATCGGGAGCTTGAGCTCAAGCACGGCAACCGGTGGCAAATGCTTCTGGGCAAACGTCCCGCCGGGCAAGCCATCCGGGCACTCATCTGGTTCGGGCCTGAGCAGGCACCTAAGATTTTGAAAGCGCTGAAAAGCAAACTCCCTCCTCAAGAATGGGAAGCCATACGCCAGGCGCGTGCGGGTTTACCAAGCTGGATGGCCAAAGCGGTAAGCGAGGTGGCACGTGGCTGATACATGGTTCGCTCTCAGCGGCAACGACCAAGCTGAAGCACTCGAAGTGGCAGCTGCTCAGACGGGTCGCCCGCCCCACCTTCTAGAAAAAGACATTTGGGTGGTGTGGGCCTTGGCTGCTATCTACGAGTCAAGGCTTGCAAAAAAGTTGACCTTCAAAGGTGGCACCTCGCTATCTAAGGCCTACCAGATCATTGACCGTTTCTCAGAAGACATTGATCTGACCTACGACATCCGCGAGGTAGTTCCAGAACTTCTGCGCGATGGTAATCCGATCCCTGTATCACCCAGTCAAGCCAAGAGGATCACAAAACAGGTTCGTCAACGACTGCCGCAGTGGATTGAGGGCGAGGTAGCTCCCATTCTGTTGTCAGCGCTACAGCACGACGGTCTGCAAGCGAAGCTGTCGCTTGGAGGTGATGAAAACGAAAAGCTGATCCTGGCCTACGAACCTATCAAGGCAGGTACCGGCTATGCGACATCCACCATTCAACTGGAGTTCGGCGGGAGAGCCACCGGTGAGCCGCACCAGCGCCGTGCCGTGCTATGTGACATGGCCTCGGCCATCAAGGAAGTGGTTTTCCCAATAGCGCGACCCTTGGTGATGGCCGCTGAGCGGACTTTCTGGGAAAAGGCTACAGCGGCGCATGTGTATTGCCGACAGGGCCGCTTGCGCGCAGACCGCTATTCACGCCACTGGTACGACCTGGCCGCAATGGCCAAGACAGGACATGCCCAAAAAGCAATCGATGACCTTGAACTCGCCCATACCGTTGCTGCACACAAGTCCATGTTCTTTGCCGAAAAAGATACCAAAAAGAATCTGATCGACTACCAGGCCGCCGTCACTACCGAAATTCAAATCGTCCCCGAAGGTGGTGCTCTCCAAGCACTCGAAAAAGACTACGCAGCGATGCGCGATGATGGGCTGCTTTCCATTCATCAGCCCAGTTTTGAGGCGATCATGGCCGCTTGCGCCGAGTTACAAAATCGCATTAATCGACAAACAACATAAAGGGCAATAATCCCCACCGCCCTGTCGCCAGTTCACTGGCGAAGCAACGTAGCTGCTGAATACGGTTCTCAATTTTTGGCGCTGAAAGCTGGTTATTTAGCTACCACCTTTAGCGCTCTATGACCGCCCCGGCGGCCATAGCGCTCCACCGGCAAAACGCGCGCGTATCAAACCCCTAAAACTAATTGGGGAATTAAGCTTTGTAAGTCATGCGTCAGCATAAAAAAAATAATTGCGAATATCCGTTAAATTAAATCCTCACCTCCTAGGGTAAACCCTAGAAAACCCGTGTTGATTAATCGGATGTTGCTTCATACACTTCGCCGTCTTTTTCCAGACTGCGCAGTCATCCACTGCATTTACAACCTCGGAGACTCTCATGTTGAATTCCACTCGCCGCAAGGCCCTTAAATCGATCACAGGTTTTGTCGCTGGCGTAGGAGCACCCGCCTTCTACATGAAAAACTCGACTGCCAGCACTTTTCGCAATGACCCGGGTAACAGCAAGACTGTCACCATCGGCCTGACATTGCCCCTGACCGGCGCTTACGCCGACGAAGGCAAAGACGAGTTGCGCGCCTATGAACTGGCCATCAAACACATCAACGGCGAAGGCGACGGCGGCATGCTCAAGACCATGAAGCCGCTGACCCTCAAGGGCAACGGTATATTGGGCAAAAAAGTCGTCTATGTGCAGGGTGATACCCAGACCAAAACCGACGTGGCGCGTGGCGTGGCCAAGCGGATGATGGAAAAAGACGGCGCCATCATGTGTACCGGCGGTTCTTCTTCTGGCGAGGCGATCGCCATGCAATCACTGGCCCAAGAAATGGGTGTGATTTTCATGAACTGCCTGACGCACTCCAATGACACCACCGGCAAAGACAAGCGCCGTTATGGCTTTCGCCACTTCTTTAACGCCTATATGTCCGGCAAGGCCCTAGGCCCCGTGCTGGGCAAAGAATATGGCAAAGAGCGTATCGCTTACCACCTGACCGCCGACTACACCTGGGGCTGGACCCAGGAAGAGTCGATGAAAAACTCGACCGAAGCACTGGGCTGGAAAACAGCGAAAGCGGTCAAAACCCCGCTGGGCTCGGCTGACTTTTCGCAGTACATCACCCCCGTGCTCAATTCGGGCGCCGACGTGCTGATCTTGAACCACTACGGCAAGGACATGATCAACTCGCTAACCCAGGCTGTGCAGTTTGGTCTGCGTGACAAGATGGCCAACGGCAAGCGCTTTGAAGTGGTGGTGCCCCTGTTCTCCGAGCTGATGGCCCAAGGCGCCGGTACCGCCATCAAAGGTATTTTCGGTACCTCCAACTGGGATTGGGACTTGAAGGATGAAGGCTCCAAGAACTTCACCAAGTCGTTTGTCGCTGCGTACAAAGAGCCACCGTCACAGGCGGCCCACACCGCGTATGTTCAAACCATGCTGTACGCCAATGCCTGCGAAATGGCCGGCACTTTCAACCCCGAAGAAGTGATCAAAAAGCTCGAAGGCTTCAAGTTCGACGGCATGGGCAACGGCCCGACCGAATACCGCGCTGAAGACCACCAGTGTTTCAAAGATGTGCTGGTGGTGCGTGGCAAGGAAAAGCCTGTCGGCAAGTGGGATCTGATGGATGTGCACCAGATGGTTCCGCGCGCGCAGGTGGAATACAAAGCCGATATCTTCGGCGGCGAATTGGGACCGTACAAAGTCGCAGTCGTTTAATTCCAGTGTGCAGGGACTTGGCACCCAAGTCCCTGCAATAGCAATGGTACCCTGCGGGTTCCAAGTAATTGCAAAATTACGGAACCCGATTCTTTTTTTGAGTGCAGCTTGCGCAGTTGCCAATCACAGGCGAACCTATGGACGCTATTTTTCTGCAGTTACTTAACGGCCTGGACAAGGGCAGTGCTTTTGCGCTGATTGCTTTGGGCCTGACGCTGATTTTCGGCACCTTGGGCGTGGTCAATTTTGCGCATGGCGCTTTGTTCATGCTGGGTGGCTTTTGTGCCGTGGGCGTTCAAAAGCTGCTCAACCTGTCAACCCAAGTCAAAGACGAGAGCATTCCCGGCCTAGAAATGATGGTGGACGTGCCTTATCTGCAATTGTGGTTTGGCGACGCAGGGGCACAACTCATCAGCTTTGCGGTGCCTCTTTCGGTCATCGTAGCCATCCCCTTGATGCTGCTGGTGGGCGTGGTGATGGAGCGCGGCCTGATTCGGCATTTTTACCATCGCACGCATGCGGACCAAATTTTGGTGACCTTTGGCTTGGCCATCGTGCTGCAAGAACTCATCAAAAGCTTTTTTGGCGCCACCCCTATTCCCGTGCCAGCGCCGCAGATGTTGACCGGTAGCGCCAATATTGGCGAATGGTTGGGCATGGGTGCGGGCGTGAGCTACCCCTGGTGGCGCTTGGTGTATTTCTGCTTTTCTATGGCTGTTATTGCCATGGTGTTTGCGTTTTTGCAATTTACGACGTTTGGCATGGTGGTGCGCGCCGGTATGCGGGACCGCGAAACCGTAGGCCTGTTGGGCATCCATATCGAGCGGCGCTTTACCATCGTCTTTGGTATTGCGGTGGTGGTGGCCGGTATTGCCGGCGCCATGTACACGCCTATCGTCTCGCCTAACTACCGCATCGGCATGGACTTTTTGGTCTTGTCCTTTGTGGTGGTGGTGGTGGGCGGCATGGGCTCGCTGCCCGGTGCGGTGGCATCCGGATTTTTATTGGGCATCTTGCAATCTTTTGCCTCGATGAACGAAGTGAAACAGCTGATTCCCGGAATCGACCAGGTCATTGTGTACCTGGTGGCAGTGGTCATTTTGCTGACCCGTCCGCGTGGCTTGTTGGGCCGCAAAGGCGTGATGGAGGACTAATGATGAACACACTCGCTAAACAAGACCGCTGGCTGCTGATCGGCTTTACCCTGGCCCTTCTGGCCGGCCCTATTTTGCTCAAACCCTTCGGGGCCGGTTACCCGGACTTGCTGCAAAAGTTTTGCATCTTCGGAATTTTCGCGGTGGGCTACAACATTTTGTTTGGTCTGACGGGCTACCTGTCCTTCGGCCATGCAGCGTTTCTGGGCATTGGCTCTTACACCGCGGTGTGGAGCTTCAAGCTGCTGACCATGAACGTGTTGCCCGCCATTGTTCTGAGCGTGTTGATGACCGGCCTATTTGGGCTGGTGATCGGCTTTCTCTGCCTGCGCCGTTCGGGCATTTACTTCTCGATTTTGACGCTGGCCTTTGCCCAGATGGCCTACAACCTGGCGTATTCGGTGTTAACGCCGATTACCAACGGCGAGACTGGTTTGCAATTGGTCAAAGGCGATCCACACGTGCTAGACCGATGGTTTGGCGTACCGGTTGTGGAAGGTATACCGTCTACCAATTTCTTTGGCATTTCCATGGTGGGTTACAGCGGGTTTTATTTCTGCGCGGTCATGCTGATCATCAGCTTTTATGTCGCAATGCGTCTGACCCGCTCACCCTTTGGCCTGATGCTCAAAGCCATCAAATCCAACCAAAACCGTCTGAAGTACACCGGTGTCAATACCCGCTCTTATGCCTTGATCGCCTTTGTGATTAGCGGCTGCTACGCCGGTCTGGCCGGCGCCCTGCTGGCGGTAACTGACCCACTGGCAGGCGCAGACCGTATGCACTGGTCCGCCTCTGGCGAAGTGGTGCTGATGACGATTTTGGGCGGCGTCGGTACCTTGTTAGGCCCGGTGATTGGTGCAGGCTTGATCAAGTACTTGGAAAACATTTTTTCATCCTTCAACGAACAGATATTGAATAGCGTTTTCGGTTTTCTACCTGACGCTCTGCAACACCCTGTGGTCGTATTCGTCGGCTTATTTGTGGGTGAAGGCTGGGAACTGACGCTAGGGGTACTGTTTTTGGTATTGATTATTTTTGTACCGGGTGGCTTGATGCAGGGCCTGCAAAGTTTGCAACGCCGCGTCTTGCCCGCCAAGCCCAGCCCCGCTGCTGATGCGACCCGAGGAGCACACTGATGGCTGCACTTGAAGTCTCTGGTTTGAAGAAAAGTTTTGGCGGCCTCAAGGCGCTTAACGATGTCAACCTGTCGGTGCAATTTGGCACCGTACACGCCATCATCGGCCCTAATGGCGCGGGCAAATCCACGCTACTCAATGCCTTCGTGGGCCGGTTAATTCCGGACGAAGGCAGCGTGGTGTTTGACGGTATTTCGCTGATCGGCAAGCAGCCACATGAGATAAACCAAGCCGGTGTGGTGCGTGTGTTCCAAACGCCGGAAATCTTTGGTGAACTCAGCCTGTTAGACAACGTGCTAATTCCGGCTTTCTCGCATCGCGACGGCGAATTTAAGCTCAACGGCTGGTCGCGCGCTGCTGAACAGGCCCATGTGCATGAGGTGGCCAAACACATGCTCGAAGACGTGGGGCTCTATGGCAAGCGCGACATGATCGCCAACAGCTTGTCGCGCGGCGACAAGCGCCGTCTGGAGCTGGCCATGTGCCTGTCCCAGGAACCTAAGCTGCTGCTGCTTGACGAGCCCACTGCCGGTATGTCTCGCGCCGATACCAATAGCACCATCGACCTGCTGCAACGCCTGGGCGACGGCAAAGTCACCAAAATCATCATCGAACACGATATGCACGTAGTCTTCTCGCTAGCCGAAAAAATCAGCGTGATGGCCCAAGGCGCCATCATTGCCGAAGGCGCTCCCGACGCCATCAAAAATGACCCGCGCGTGCAAGAAGCCTACCTCGGAGGAGCGCATCTGTGACCGCACCCAACGCTTATTTCTCGTGCAGCAATATGCACGCTTACTATGGCGAAAGCTATATCGTGCAGGGCGTGGGTTTTCAAATCCAAAAGGGTGAGATCGTCGCCTTGCTCGGGCGCAACGGCGCGGGCAAGACCTCCACCCTGCGCTCGATTGCCCGCCTGGACGCACCTAAGCTGCAACAAGGTGAAGTGTGGCTGGACGGCCAGCCGCTGCACACCATGAGCGCCTACCAGGCCTCGCGCCTGGGCGTAGGCTTGGTACCCGAAGACCGGCGCATCATCCCCAGCCTGACGGTGGAAGAAAACCTGCAACTGGCGCAAATTGAAAAGCCCATCGGCTGGTCCTTAGAGCGCATTTACGACCACTTCCCGCGCCTGGCCGAGCGGCGAAAGCAAGAAGCGGTGACCATGTCCGGCGGCGAACAGCAAATGCTAGCTGTGGCCCGCGCGCTGGCGCGTGATGTCAAGCTCCTGCTGCTGGACGAGCCCTATGAAGGCCTGGCCCCGGTGATCGTGCGCGAGATCGAAAAAATCCTGCAAGAAATCAAATCGCAAGGCTTTACCACCATCATCGTGGAACAAAACGCCATTGCCGCCCTGAACTTGTCAGACCGCGCGCTGATTCTGGACATGGGCGAAATCGTGTTTGACGGCACCGCCAAGGAAGTGATCGAAAACAGCGAATTGCGTCAGCAGTACTTGGCAATTTGATTCAGCACGGCGCTTAGTGGTCGCGCGACGCGCAAGCGTCAAGCAAGGTTCATCCGAGCCACACCAGCCGCAGCGCCAGCCCCGCTAACACCAGCGCCGCCGCGCGGTTCAGCGCTTGCTGGGCACGCGCAGATTCACGCAGCCGCTGGCCAAAGCGTCCCGCCAGGGCGGCGATGCCGCCAAAGACCAGCAAGGTCGCCAGCCCAAAGCAGGCGCCAAGCTGCACGATTTGCCATTGCACCGGGCCCAGGGCCGGATCGACAAACTGGGGCAAAAAGGCCAAGAAGAAAATCGCTACTTTGGGGTTGGTGGCGTTCATTACGATGCCACGCACATAGGTTTGCCGGGCGCTCAGGCCCTCGGCAGCCTGGCCTTCGAGCAAACCGGTAGGCGCGCGCCAGGAGAGCCAGGCCAGCCATAGCAAATACAGCGCGCCCACGCCTTTGAGCACACCAAAAGCCAGCGGCGAGGCCGCCAGCAAAGCTGCCAAGCCCAGGGCTACCGCTGCGGTGTGAAACAAAAGTCCGGTACACAAACCCAGAACGACCAAAACACCGGCGCGCACGCCGTGCTGGGCAGCCTGCACCAGCACAAACACATTGTCTGGGCCGGGCGACAAGGCCAATAACACCGCCACGGAAAAAAACGCTAAGCCGGTTTGCAAACTCACCATACGCGTGTGCAGCCCACCCTAAGCGCCCGCTAGGCGCAAGGCCATGCGGTTGTGTTCTTCGACGAGCGGGCCTAGTTCCATACTGGCCAATTGGCCCTCGCGCACCAGCACGCGCCCACCAACGATGGTGTAGGCCGCGCCTTGGCTGGCGCATAGGAGCAAGCTGCCCACCGGGTCGTGCACCGCGCCCCCGGCAAAGGCCAGGGTGCGCAAATCAAACAAAGCCATATCAGCGCACAGGCCCACGGCGATTTGCCCGATGTCCTTGCGCCCCAGCACTTGCGCGCCGCCGCGTGTGGCCAGGCGCAAGGCATCACGTGCGGTCATTTCCATAGGTGCGCTGTCGCAGCCAAAAACAGTACGGCCTTGGGCATCTTGGGTAGGCGCCTCTAAAGACTTGCGCAAACGTGCCAGCAGCAGCGCCTGACGTGCCTCGCCCAACATGTGCGCGCCGTCATTGCTGGCGCTGCCATCAACGCCCAGCCCAACGGCGACACCGCTATCGATCATGCGGCGCACCGGCGCAATACCACTAGCTAAGCGCATATTGCTACACGGGCAATGCGCCACGCCGGTACGCGTTGCGGCAAACAGGCTGATGCCGGGATCATCCAACTTGACGCAGTGCGCATGCCAAACGTCATCGCCCAGCCAGCCCAGGTCTTGCGCGTATTGCGCGGGCGTACAGCCAAATTTTTCCAGGCTGTAGGCCACGTCGTGGTCGTTTTCGGCCAGATGCGTGTGCATGCGCACGCCGAACTGGCGCGCCAGCGCGGCCGAATCTTGCATCAATTCCGCGCTGACACTAAAGGGCGAGCACGGCGCTACCGCCACTTGCGTCATGGCGCCATAGCTGGCATCGTGGTAGCGCTCGATCACGCGCTGCGTGTCTTTCAGGATATGCGACTCGCCCTCCACCACGCTATCGGGCGGCAAACCGCCTTGCGATTCGCCCAGGCTCATGCTGCCGCGCGTGGCCACAAAACGCATGCCGATGGCGCGGGCCGCTTCGATGCTGTCGTCTAAGGTGACACTATTGGGGTAAATGTACAAATGGTCGCTGCTCGTAGTGCAGCCGCTCATCAGCAGCTCGGCCATGGCCAGTTGCGTACTGGTGTAAATCATGTCCGGCGTTAGGCGGACCCAAATAGGGTAGAGACCGCGCAGCCAGCTGAAAAGCTCGGCGTTTTGCACACGCGGTATGGCGCGCGTGAGCGACTGAAACATATGGTGGTGGGTGTTGACCATGCCCGGCACCAGCAGGTAGTGGCGCGCATCGATCACCTCATCGGCCATGTGCGGCATATCAGTGACCGGGCCGATGGCGGCAATCAGGCCATCACGCACCAGCACCGAAGTCTCGCGCAGTTCATCCCCCTGGTCGTTTTGCGTGGCCACGGTGTGGGCGTTGTGGATCAGCAAGGTGGACATTAGCCCATTGTGCCGTAGCGCTGCGCACCGGCCGTGTTTGCGCATCTGCAAGGGCACCGATTGCGGGCGTAATGCATTGCGTGGGGCTTTTCCGAGCCACGCACCCTGTGCCCGGACGGCCCTCGCCATCCGCTCGCTTTATGATGCCAAGCATGCCCATCATCGCCGACCCCGCCGCCCTCTTGCGCAGCCTGTTTGACACCGCCGTGCAAGCCGCCCAGCCCCTGCACAAAACCGCTGCTTTTTTACCCGCACCACCGCGTGGCCGCACCTTGGTGTTGGGCGCGGGCAAAGCCGCAGGCGCGATGGCGCAGGCGGTGGAAGCGCTGTGGCCCCAAGACGCGCCCTTGTCAGGCCTGGTGGTAACGCGCTACGACCATACACCGCCCCGCCCTGACGGACTTGCGCAGCGCATCGAAGTAGTGGAAGCCTCGCACCCGGTGCCTGACGCGGCGGGCGAACAAGCAGCGCAGCGCATCTTGACGCTGACCCAGGGCTTAACGGCCGATGACCTGGTCTTGTGCCTCGTGTCCGGTGGCGCATCCGCGCTGCTAACGCTGCCCGCCGAGGGACTGACGCTGGCGGACAAACAGCGTATCAACCAGGACTTGCTGCGCTGCGGCGCGCATATTGGCGAGATGAATTGCGTGCGCAAGCACCTCTCGCGTATCAAAGGCGGGCGCCTGGGCGCGGCCTGCGCACCGGCGCGCGTAGTGACCTTAGCTATCAGCGATGTGCCCGGTGACGACCCCTCCACCATTGGCAGCGGGCCGACTGTGGGCGACGGCAGTACCTGCGCGCAGGCGCTGGCCATCGTGCAGCGCTACGGTATCGCGCTGCCGCAAGCGGTGCTGGACGCCTGGGCCAGTGGCACGCTGGAAAGCCCCAAGCCACACGACACGGCATTTGAAGGCCATGTGTTTCACCTGATCGCCACCCCGCAGCAGTCCTTGCAGGCCGCCGCCGACGCGGCGCGCCGCGCAGGACTGGCGGCCTACATACTGAGCGATGAAATCGAAGGCGAGTCGCGCGAAGTAGCCAAAGTGCATGGCGCACTGGCGCGCGCTGCGGCCAAAGGCCTGGGCCCATTTCAAAAGCCCTGCGTGATATTGAGCGGCGGCGAGACCACCGTCACGATTACGCCGCAAGCGCCGGGCCAGGCACGCGGACGCGGCGGGCGTGCGGGTGAGTTTTGCCTGGGCCTGGCGCAAACGCTGCAAGGCCAGACCGGCGTATGGGCACTGGCGGCGGACACCGATGGCATCGACGGCATAGAAGACAACGCCGGCGCCCGCCTTAGCCCCGAAACTTTGCAACGCGCCGCCGCCTTGGGGCTGTCACTGAGCGACTACCAGCAGCGCAACGACGCCTATGGATTTTTTGCAGCCTTAGACGACCTGGTCGTCACCGGCCCGACGCACACCAATGTGAATGACTTTCGGGCGATTTTGGTGTTGTGAGCTCCGGTCTTATTGCAAGGCCCTAAGCACATTTTCCGCCGTCGCCGGAGCGGTCAATTGCACCGGCTCTTGACCGCTGCGCGTTTGGGCGATGGCGTGGCGCAATGCCTCGTAAACACTGACGGCCAGCATGAAGGGCGGCTCGCCTACGGCTTTGGAGCCGAAGACATTGTCTTCCCGGTTGGGCTCGGGCCAGAGCGACACTTGGAAGTGCGCGGGTACATCACCCGCAGTGGGGATTTTGTAGGTGCTGGGCGCGTGCGTAGTCAGCAGGCCTTTGTCGTTCCAGACCAGTTGCTCACTCGTCAACCAGCCCATGCCCTGCACAAAGCCGCCTTCGATTTGGCCGATGTCCAGCGCCGGGTTGATGCTGCGGCCCACGTCGTGCAATATGTCTACCTTAAGCACGCGGCTCTCGCCCGTCAGCGTGTCGATGACGACTTCGGTGCAGGCCGCGCCATAGGCAAAGTAGAAGAAGGGCCGACCAGTGAGCGTGGTTTTGTCGTAATGGATTTTGGGCGTGCGGTAAAAGCCATCGCTCCACAACTGGATGCGGTTGGCGTAGGCCATTTGCACCACCTCGTTAAAGCCGCGCGTGGTGCTGGGCGAACGCACTTGCCCGCCAAAAAACTCTACCGCACCAGCGCCACAAGCATCGAGCCCGGCTACAAAGGCGGCCAGGTTGTCGCGCACATGGCGCGCTGCAAATTGCGCGGCGCGGCCATTGAGGTCGGTGCCCGCCGAAGCGGCAGTGGCTGACGCATTGGGAATAGTGTGCGTATCGCTCGCGCTGCACAGCACGCGCTCTAGCGGCACGCCCAATTCATCGGCCACGATTTGGGTGACCTTGGTGTGCAATCCTTGGCCCATTTCGGTGCCGCCGTGGTGCACGCGCACACTGCCATCTAAATACACATGCACCAAAGCACCGGCCTGGTTGAACAGCGTGGCCGTAAAGCTGATGCCGAATTTGACCGGCGTGATGGCAATGCCACGGCGCAGCACCGGGCTCTTTGCGTTCCACAAGTCAATATCTTTCACGCGCTGGCGGTACGCGCAATGCTTTTCCAAAGTGCTGAGCAGCGGCTCTAGGATGTTGTCTTCCACCTTCATTTGGTAATGCGTGGTGTCGCGCAGCGCAGGCCTAGTGCCTGCTACCACCGCGCTTGCCAGCGGCTCGTCGCTATAAACATTACGTAAGCGCACATCCAGCGCGTCTTTACCCAGCGCGCGGGCGATGTCGCCCATGATTTTTTCGATCACGATCACGCCCTGCGGCCCGCCAAAGCCACGGAAAGCGGTGTGGCTTTGGGTATTGGTTTTGCAGCGGTAGGAGGCGATTTCTACGTTCTCTAAAAAATAGGCGTTGTCGGTGTGAAAGATGGCGCGGTCGGCCACGGGGCCGGACAAGTCCGCACAAAACCCGCAATTCACCGCCATTTGCAATTGCAGCGCAGTCAGGCGACCGCTGCTGTCAAAGCCTGCGGTGTACTCGTAAGCAAAAGGATGGCGCTTGCCCGTAATCAAAAAATCGTCGTCCCGGTCCAGCCGCAGCTTGACCGGTGCGCGCACCAGCTGCGCGGCCACGGCTGCCCAGACCGCCACATGGCCAGCCTGGGTTTCTTTGCCGCCAAAACCGCCACCCATGCGGCGGCATTCGACACGCACCGCGTGGTTGTGCAAACCCAGCGCATGCGCCACCCAATGCTGCACTTCGCCCGGATGCTGGGTGCTGCTGTGGATCAGCCACTGGCCCTGCGCTTGGGGTACAGCGTAGGCCACCTGGCCTTCGAGGTAAAAGTGCTCCTGCCCGCCCACTTCCAGGCTGCCGCGCAGCGTGTGCTTGGCCGCTTGCAAGCCCGCTTGCACATCGCCCCGGCGCACAAACACCGGCGGCAGTACATAGCTTTGCGCAGCCAGCGCTTGCTGCACCGACAGCACGGCGGGCAGGGCTTCGATATCCAGCACTACTTTGCGCGCAGCGCGGCGCGCTTGCATCACGCTGCGCGCCACCACCAAGCCCACGACCTGGCCGATGTGCTGCACCGTGTCGCGCGCAAAAATCGGTTCGTCCCCGGCAAAGGACGCGAGCATGGCGTCGCCAGGAATGTCCTCTGCCAGCAGCACCGCCACCACACCGGGCATAGCCCGTGCGGCGCGCGCGTCAATGGCCTTGAGCTTGCCGTGGGCCACGGTGGACAAGATGGGCGCCGCATGCAGCGTCCCTTGCAGCTCGGGCATGTCGTCGATGTAGGTGGCGGCGCCGGCCACCTGGGCGCGGGCGCTTTCGTGCGGTGCATCGCGGCCACTGGCCGGGATGCTGGCGGCTTTGGGTTTGCGGCGAGCTTGCGGGGTGCTCATGCTTGCAACTCCAAGTCCAGGCGGTGTATATCGGTGGCGACTTGGCCCTGGCTTTCCAACCAAAAGCGCCAGAGCAAATTACCCAAGACTTGGCGGCGGTAGTCGCCGCTGGCGCGCATGTCGGAGATGGGCGAAAACTCGGCGCGCAGCGTAGCCATGGCAGCACGCACCGTGGCCTCGGTCCAAGGCTGGCCGCGCAAAGCGGCTTCGGTGGCGCGGGCACGGGCCGGCGTGGCGGCTACACCGCCCGCGCCGATAGAGGCTTGCGTCACCTTGCCTCGATGTATGTGCAACTGCAGCGCCAGGCACACCGCAGAAATATCGTCTTCGGTGCGCTTGGAAATTTTGTACACGCGGGACAGTTCAGCCCGCTGCGGGCGCGGCACCTTGATGTACGCCAGCACTTCGTCCGCGGCCATACAGGTTTGGCGGTAGCCCGTGTAGAGCGACTCCAAGGGCATCTCGCGGTAGCCGCGTGTGCTGGCCAGCACGATGTTGCTGCCCAAGGCGATGAGTAGCGGCATAGAGTCGCCAATCGGCGAGCCATTGGCCACATTGCCCCCCAAGGTGCCAGAGTTGCGCACCGGCAGGCCGGCAAAGCGGTCGGCAAAACTTTGCAGTTGGGGCCGGTCTTTGACCAGCGCGGCAAAGGCCTGGTGCAGGCTGACTGCGGCGCCTATGGCGATGTGGTGCGGGTAGCGGTCCACCTGGCGCAGTTCCTCTACCCTCATGGTGTCCAGCACGCGCGCAAACTGGCGGTGCTGCTTGGTCACCCACAGGCCGACATCGGTGCAACCGGCGACCAGTTGTGCATCTGGATGCGCTTGGCGCAGTGCCAGCAGTTCGGGCAAGGTGCTGGGGGCGAGGTAGGCGGAGTCGGTGGACTGCGCGGGCGAAGTAGTTGCCGCCTTATCCGCCGCTACCGATTGCGCCAGCGCCTTGAGTTGCTGTCGCAGCGCGGGGCTGTCCAAAGGCATGGGCGGCAGCAATTGCATCTGGCAAGCGGCTTCCAAAATCGGGCGGTAGCCGGTGCAGCGGCACAGGTTGCCAGACAAAGCCTGCTGCGCGCATTCGCGGGTGATGGGCGTGTTGCCTGCTTGCTCGCACAGCGCCGCCATGCTCATCACAAAGCCGGGCGTGCAAAAGCCGCATTGCGAGCCGTGGCACTGCACCAGGGCTTCTTGGGCCGGGTGCATGCGGCCATCGGGTGCAGCCAGGTCTTCCACCGTCCACAAGGCCATGCCATCGAGCGAATGCGCCAATTTGATGCAGCTATTGACGGCACGGGTCTGTAATTTGCCGCCTTGCAATTGGCCCACCACTACGGTGCAGGCACCGCAATCGCCTTCGCCGCAGCCCTCTTTGGTGCCAGTCTGGTGCAGGTCCTCGCGCAGTACCTCGAGCAAAGTGCGATCTGGCGGGACATCGTGCAGCGTATGCAGCACGCCGCCCTTTATAAAGCGGATGGGGGTGTTGTGTGCTTTAACGAGGGTCATGGAACTTGGCAATGCCTCAAACGGGTGCTAGGGTAAATCAGGACAGCTTGCGCTGGCCTTGACGTTAGCATACGCATTCCCTGAAAACCCAAGCGCCCTCACCGCCCCACCGCCCGCCGCATGACTTTCCCCCGCCTTGAACTGACCGGCATCACCAAAGCCTACCCGGGGGTGGTGGCCAATAGCGAGGTGTCGCTCACGGTGCTGCCCGGCCAGACGCATGCGGTGCTGGGCGAAAACGGCGCGGGCAAATCGACGTTGATGAAAATCATCTACGGCGCGATCAAACCCGACGCCGGCCAAATGCGCTTTAACGGCCAGCCGGTGCATATCCGCAACCCCAAAGAGGCGCGCGCCCTGGGCATCAGCATGGTGTTCCAGCATTTCAATTTGTTTGACACGATTACCGTGGCCGAAAACGTTTGGCTGGGGCTGGACAAAAGCCTGAGCCTGGACCAGGTGAGCGAGCGCATCAGCAGCAAAGCGCGCCAATATGGCCTGGATATCGACCCCTCGCGCCCGGTGCACACGCTGGGCGTGGGTGAGATGCAGCGGGTGGAAATCATCCGCGCGCTGCTGACGCAGCCGCAGTTGCTGATCTTGGACGAGCCGACCTCGGTGCTGACGCCGCAAGCGGTAGAAAAGCTGTTTGTGGTCTTGCAGCAATTGGCCGCCGAGGGTTGCAGCATTTTGTACATCAGCCACAAGCTGCACGAGATTCGCGCCCTGTGCAATGCCTGCACCGTGCTGCGCGGCGGCAAGGTGACGGGCGTGTGCAACCCGGCAGAAGAATCCAACGCATCGCTTTCCAAGCTGATGATTGGTGCCGAGCCGCCGCAACTCAAACACGAAGTGCGCGAACCTGGCGCGGCGCGCCTGACGGTGCGCGATTTGCGCCTGGCGCGCGAAGACCAGTTTGGCGTGGACTTAGGCGGCATCAACCTGCAAGTGCGCGCTGGCGAGGTGCTGGGTATTGCGGGCGTCTCGGGCAACGGGCAGCGCGAACTGCTATATGCCTTGTCTGGCGAAGACCGCCGCGCGCCCAAGGGCAGCATACGCATGGGCGAAGTCGATGTATCGGCCCAAGACCCGGCAGCGCGGCGGGCCCTGGGCCTGCATTTTGTGCCGGAAGAACGCCTAGGGCGCGGGGCAGTGCCCACGCTCAGCCTGGCGCACAACCTGCTGCTCACGCGCACCGAGGCGATTGCCTGGCCGGGCTTTGCAGGAGGCTGGCTGCAACTGGATCAGTTGCGGGCGCAGGCGCAGCGCATCATCGAACGCTTTGGCGTCAAAGCCAACGGGCCAAACTCGGCGGCGCGCTCGCTATCGGGCGGCAATTTGCAAAAGTTCATCGTGGGGCGCGAGATCGACGCCAAGCCCGCGCTGTTTATCGTGTCGCAACCCACCTGGGGCGTGGATGTAGGCGCCTCGGCCCAAATACGCGGCGCGATATTGGCTTTGCGCGATGCCGGTTGCGCGGTGCTGGTAGTCAGCGAAGAGCTGGACGAGTTGTTTGAAATTTGCGACCGCTTGCAAGTAATCGCGCATGGCAAGCTGTCGCCCTCGATTGCTGCAGGCCAGGCCACGGTAGCGCAAATGGGCGAATGGATGAGCGGCTTGTGGGAGGCGCCGGCATGATCAAGCTGCAAGTGCGCGCCCAGCCTTCG
>CAJBBZ010000191.1 GCA_903951445.1 uncultured beta proteobacterium | reverse complement strand
CGGCAAAGGCGCCGCCCAAAGCTGGCAAATGGATAACCGTGGCAAAACCATGGTGGCTGATAAATTTGATTTTGGGTTTGCGGTGGACTGGATGCGCAAAGATTTAGGCCTGGTGCTGGACGAGGCCAAACGCAATGGCGCGCGACTGCCGGTGACTGCGCTAGTAGATCAGTTCTACGCCGATGTGCAAAACATGGGCGGGCGGCGCTGGGATACTTCCAGTCTGATCAAACGCTTGAAATAACAGGTTTGGACCTGCGTCCCTAGCGCGGCTTGTGACTCACCTGAACCAGTAGACAAGGGCTAGGGCGCCGCCAAGCTTGCTATGCAACGCGAAGCGACTGCAAGCGCGCGCTTTAAGTCCTAGGTCAGCCGGCTTAGTTGGCCGGCTTGGCCTGAATATTGGCCAACTCGTCTTCGGTAATAGTCTCGTGTACTAAGACTACTTTTTTGACGCCGGTCACACCGCTAACGACACTGGAAACGCGCTTGGCCTCACGCGCTGTGATGCGTCCCATCACATAGACCGTGCCACGCTCGACCACTATCTTGTAAGCATTGCTAAACAAGTCTTTGGCGTCAATCAAATCGGCCTTGATACGCCCAGCCATCACCAGGTCGTTGGTGCGTTCTGTCAAGGTCGTGATGGAGGTAACGCCGACCTCATTCCAGACACTGGTGATGTTGTCGATATTTTTGGCGATCTCACCCGCACGCTCTTTGTCCTGCTGGTCTGGGGCTTCACCGGTGAGCAAAACTTTGCGGTTGTAGCTGGTGACGCTGATATGCACTTTTTCACCCAGCGCATCACGAATACGGCTGCTAATTTTCAGCTCAATGGACTGGTCTTCCAGCATAGCGCCCGAAGTGCGGCGGTCCACCGCGACAAAGCCGGTCATCACCGCGCCACCGGCCATTAGCGGAAAGCAAGCACTTACCGACAGCAGTGTGGACAAGAGGGCAAGGCCGAGGGCAAGATAACGCAGCATAGATTTCATAAAGCACTTTCCTGTTCGCCCATCAACTGGGCATCTACCCCATCGCAAATGCAATGGAGCGTCAAAATATGGACTTCCTGCACGCGCGCGGTACGCTCGTGTGGCACGCAAACATGCACATCAGTATCGCGCAAGACCTGGCCGATTTTCCCACCGCCGCGTCCCGTCAGCGCCACCACCACCATGTCGCGCTGGTGCGCCGCTTCGATCGCCGCCAGCACATTGCCCGAGTTGCCGCTGGTGGAAATGGCCAGCAACACGTCGCCGGGCTGGCCCAGCGCGCGCACCTGGCGCGAAAAAATGGAATTGAAATCGTAGTCGTTGGCAATCGCGGTAATGATGGAGGTATCCGTCGTTAGGGCGATGGCGCCTAATTCAGGCCGCTCGCGCTCAAAGCGCCCTACAAATTCCGCCGAAAAATGCTGCGCATCGGCGGCAGATCCGCCATTGCCACAGGCCAGCACTTTGCCGCCGCTGGTCACACTAGCCAAGATGGCACCAATCGCTTGTGCTATCGGCTTGCTCAGTAGTTGCGCCGCTTGGTACTTCAGATCGGCGCTGTCGATGAAGTGTTGTTCAATGCGTTGTTCAAGCATCCTCTAATGATAACCGCCAAGCGGGAAGCCCCTAGCAATAAGGCGCCGTCCGCAAGCCCACTAGCCTGCATCAAAGGCGCCAGGCAACCAATGCACACCTTCGGCGTCGATTTCCACCACATCAAAGCGGCAGGGCGGCAGGCGGCTTAAAGCCAATAGGTAGTGCTGTGCGGCGCGCACAATGCGTTTTTGCTTCACCCATCCGACACTGGCCGCCGCGCCGCCGTGGCGCGCATTCAGGCGCTTGCGCACCTCCACAAACACCAACGTGCCATCGGTAGCGCGCATAACGAGATCGATCTCCCCGCCGCCGCGTCCCGGTGTCCGATAATTGCGCGTCAGCAGACGCAGGCCCCGGTCCTGCAAATACTGCAAGGCTTCGTCCTCGGCGGCATCGCCGATTTTTTTGCTGCTCGTCTGCGCGGCTTGCGCCCCAAGGAAACCCTTGCGTGATTGCATTATTTGACTCCGCCCTGAAGGCCGCCCACGAGGCAGCCGGTGCCCAGGATTATCCGAAAAGCGCGCTCTATGTGGTGGCCACGCCCATCGGTAATTTGGCAGATATCAGCCTGCGCGCTTTGCATGTGCTGGCCCTAGCCGACCATATAGCCTGCGAGGACACACGGCACACGCGCATGCTCCTGCGCGCCTACGGCATCGACAAAAGCAGCGCGCAATTGCTGGCGCTGCACCAGCACAACGAAGCGCAAGCGGCCCACAGCGTGGTGGACTTGCTGCGCGAGGGAGCGCGCGTGGCCTGCGTCAGCGATGCAGGCACGCCAGGCATCAGCGACCCGGGCGCACGCCTGGTAGCGCATGTGCGCTCGCAAGGCTTGCGGGTGCTGCCTCTGCCCGGCGCCAGCAGCGTGACAGCCTTGCTCAGCGCAGCGGGCGCGGTGCAAGGCGGCGAAAGCGATTCGGGTTTTATATTCGCCGGCTTTTTGCCCAGCAAAACCGGCGAGCGGGCGCAAGCGCTGAACGCGCTGGCAGTGCAATCACGCGCCTTTGTGCTGCTGGAGGCGCCGCACCGCATGCAAGCCTTGGCACAGGCGCTGGCAAGCCTGCGTGGGCGCACGCTGACCGTAGGACGCGAACTGAGCAAGCAGTTTGAAGAAATCGCCAGCATGCGCGCTGACGCCCTGAGTGAATGGTTGGGCGCGGACAGCATGCGCCTGCGCGGCGAATTCACTTTGGTGGTGCACGCCCCTGATGCGCCATTGGAGCCAAAGCAGGATGACCGGATACTGCGCTTATTGCTGACTGAACTGCCATTAAAAACTGCGGTGAAATTAGCCGCCGACATCAGCGGCGAGGCGCGCAATGCGCTGTACGAACGGGCGCTGTTGCTAAAGCAACAATATGGAGGGGAAAGTTGAGGGTCTGGGTCTGCAAACGCTAAAAATCGTTTGCGCCTTTACATGGCCCAAGCTTGCAAGGCATTTGGGCGACCGAAGACCGCGACAGTCCATGATTTGAGGACGACAAAGGCTATCGCTATAGGCGATAACAGCCATCTGAATTTGCTAACTTAGCGCGGAAATCTTGGTAGCGCGCTTAGATGCGGCGCGCCAACTCAGCCGCTTTGCCGGTGTAGCTGCCGGGCGTCATCGCCAGCAGGCGTTGCTTTTCTTCTTGCGGTATTTCTAATCCGCTGATAAAACCTTGCATCAGTTCGCGCGTCATGGCCGCGCCGCGCGTGAAGTTTTTCAGCTGCTCATAGGGCTGGGGCAGGCCATAGCGGCGCATCACAGTTTGGATGGGCTCGGCCAACACTTCCCAAGAATTGTCCAGGTCGGCCGCAATCGCGACGATATTGATTTCGAGCTTGCCCAGGCCGGTTTGCATCGACTGGTAAGCCAGCACGGCATAACCCAGCGCCACGCCCATATTGCGCAACACGGTGGAGTCGGTCAGGTCGCGCTGCCAGCGGCTGATCGGCAGCTTTTCGCTCAGGTGGCGCAAGAGCGCATTGGACAGGCCTAAGTTGCCTTCGGCGTTTTCAAAATCGATCGGGTTGACTTTGTGCGGCATGGTGCTGGAACCGACCTCGCCGGGGCGCAGCTTTTGTTTGAAATAGCCCAGGGACACATAGCCCCAAACATCGCGCGACCAGTCGATCAGAATTGTGTTGGTGCGGGCCACGGCGTCGAACAACTCGGCCATGTAGTCGTGCGGCTCGATCTGGATGCTGTAGGGCTGGAACACCAGGCCCAGGCCAAGTGGTTCGGGCTGTTCCACCACGCGGCGGGCAAAGCCTTCCCAGTCAAAGTCAGGCCAGGCGGATAAATGCGCGTTGTAATTACCTACCGCACCATTCATCTTGGCCATGATTTGCACGCTGGCAATGCGCTCGCAGGCCGTTTGCAGACGCACCACCACATTGGCAATTTCTTTGCCGACGGTGGTCGGACTGGCTGTCTGGCCGTGGGTGCGGCTGAGCATGGGTACATCGGCATAGGCATGCGCCATGTCGCGCAGCATCAGCACCAGACGGTCGAGCTGGGGCAAGAGCACGATGCCGCGCGCGGCGCGCAATTGCAAGGCGTGGCTGGTGTTGTTAATGTCTTCGCTAGTGCAAGCGAAATGTACAAATTCGGCGGCGGCCAAAAGTTCAGGGCGCGCTTCGAATTTGGATTTGAGCCAATATTCCACCGCCTTCACATCGTGGTTGGTGGTTTTTTCGATCTCTTTAATCGCCTGCCCGTCGGCCACCGAAAAGTTTTTTACCAGGCCCAGCAGGTATTTACGTGCGCCGGTGCTGAGCGGTTTGAATTCTTGAAAACCCGCGTCGCTCAGGGCGATAAACCAGGCGATTTCTACCTGCACGCGACGTTGCATATAGCCCAATTCGCTCATCAAAGGACGCAGATCAGACAGCTTGTTGGCGTAGCGCCCGTCCAAGGGCGAAATCGCGTCGATGGGGAGAAAATTCATGGGGCAATTGTAGGCTTATCACCCTGTATAGAATGCCCCTCCCTAGTTGGAACTACTTAAACGTATGAAATTGATAGGCTCGACGTCCAGTCCCTATGTGCGCAAAGTGCGCATCGTCATGGCAGAAAAAAAGCTCGACTACGCTTTTGTGACCGAGGACGTCTGGGCCGCTGGCACCACCATAGGCGAGTCCAACCCGCTGGGCAAAGTGCCCTGCCTGGTCATGGAAGGCGGCGAGGCCTTGTTTGACTCGCGCGTGATCGTGGAATACCTGGACGCGCTATCGCCCGTAGGCAAACTCATACCCAACACCGGGCGCGCGCGCGCTGAAGTGAAGACTTGGGAAGCCTTGGCCGACGGCGTGCTCGATGCGCTGATTCTGGCGCGCTTGGAAGCGACCTGGGCCGGGCGTAGCAGCAACGAACGCAGCCAGGCTTGGATAGACCGGCAAATGGCTAAAACGGATGCCTCCTTAGAAGCCATGTCCAGCGGCTTAGGCGATCGCAATTTTTGCTCTGACATCCACCTGACGCTGTCTGACATTTCCGTCGGTTGCGCATTGGCTTATCTGGATTTCCGCTTTGCGCATATCGACTGGCGCAGCCGCCATGCCAATTTGGCTAAGCTATACGAAAAGCTCTCGCAGCGTCCGAGCTTCGCGGACACCGTGCCTTTTTAATGTGCGTTAAGGCCTAGCTGTTCGCACGGCGCTTGAGCCAGCGCATGAGGCCGCCCACTAGCGGCAGCTTTTCATACAACTCTTCGGCAGCGTCCCAGTAGTCGCGGTGGAGTTGCACTTTGCCTGCGACATCAAACACCAAATGCGAAGCGCCCAAAATAACTTGCTCGCGGCCCTGGTGGAAGTTACGAAAACCAAAGCGAAATTCCCAGGTTAGAAAACACTGCGCGCCCTGCGCTACCCGACCCGTCACCACAAAACGCGGCGCAATCAAGGCCTCAAACATATGCACAAAAATAGCTTCAATTGCCGGGACACCGGTCACATCATTGAAGGGGTCTTTGAAACGCGCATCCGCCGCGTAATAGGTAGACAGATCCTGCACCGTAGCTGGCGTTAAATGTTCAAACCATTGCACCACGGCGTCTAGCGCTGCTTGCGCAGCCGGTGTGGCGTCGGAAAGCGGGGCGGACAGCGTCTGTTCGCTGGGGCGGGCGGTGGATTGGCTCATAGTGTTGCCTTGCGCACCAGATAAAAATACCAACGATTGGGCAGCAAACGTAAGAGCTTCATCCACAGCGTAAAGCGGCGCGGGTAATGGATTTCAAAACGCCCTTGCGCCCAACCGCGCAGCATGGCAGCAGCGGCTTGCGCCGGGGTGATCAGTGCTGGCATGGAAAAACTATTTTTATCCGTTAAGGGGGTTTGCACAAAGCCGGGGTTCACCACGGAGACCGCAATGCCGTCGGTTTGTAAGTCTAAGTACAAATTTTCAGCGAGGTTAATCATCGCCGCCTTGGTCGGGCCATAGGCCAGGCTGTTGGGCAGCCCCCGGTAGCCCGCCACACTGGCGACCAGGCTGATATGGCCGTTTCCGCGTGCGCGCATGGCGGGCAAGACGGCTTGCAAGACGTTGAGCGCGCCCTGGTAATTGATCTCCCAATGGCGGCGCATGTCATCTAAGTCCATGGCCTGGGCGCGCATGGGTTGGTAGTGGCCGGCGCAGTACAGCAGCATATCGGGCGCGCTGCCTGGCCAGCACTGCTGCGCTACCTGCGCTACCGCTTGCGCATCGCTACTATCGAGCACTTGGGCATTGCTGCCAGGATGCTCTCGTACAAATTCCTGCAAGGCCTGCGCACTGCGTGCCGATACGGTGACCAAGGCGCCTTGCGCGTGCAGCGCTGCCGCCGTGGCGCGGCCTATGCCGCTGCTGGCCCCCAGTATCCACACCGACTGACCGCGCCAATCACGCAAGGGCGGGTTTAAGGACTGCATCCAGGCCATGGCTTAGCGCTTGTAAAAGCTCAGCGTAACCTCGCCCAGCGGCAGGCCAAACTTGCGCATATGCGCTTTGTTGAGCATCACGCGCTCATCGACCAGGTACATCCAGTCGTCGAATTGCACTTCATAGATTTTCCCATCCACCGGCAGCGCCAGGGTGTATTGCCATTGGAAGGCATTGCCCTGGGTGCGGCCCTGGGCGGTGCCCACAACGTCATCGGCACGCCCGGTGTAGCTGCCATCCGGGCCGGCGGTCAGGCGCCAGACGCGTTTTTGCTTGGTGCCGTCGGAGTAGGTGAAGTCTTCGTCCAACACGCCTTCATTGCCGTTCCAGGTGCAGACCATCACCACCTTGAAACGCTTGACCACGGTGCCGGTGTAATCGGTAAATACGCCATAGGCGTCTAAGGTGCCATTGAAGTACTGGCGCAAATCGAGCACCGGTTTTTCTTGGGCGTAGGTATCTAGTTTTTGCGAGGCGCAACCCCCTAAAGCCAGGGCCGTGCCGGTAGCCAGGGTCAGCGCAAATAAGCGACGTCGATTCATGGTGTTTTCCTGATGAACAAAAAATACAAAAGCGCAGCGGCCACCAGCTTGAGCAAGCAGGGCAAGACGCAATACGCCCAGGTGATGCTGCGCAAAGCCTCTTCGCTGCGGTTGCCCGGCTCGTAACCGGCATACGACAACAAAGGCAGGGCCAGACCCGCGGCCAAGGCCAGATTGAGCTTGGCGGCCATATTCCACCAGCCCCAGTAAATGCCGCTGTCGCGCCCCGGCTCGGGCTGGCTGTTGATCAGGCCCGCCAGCATGGCGCCGGGAACGGTCAAATCCGCTGCCACGCACAAACCCGAAAGAACGCAAATGGCGATAAAGGGCAGGCTGTCGCCGCTGCCCAATTGCCCGGCCCAGGCGAACACCGCTACGGACAAGGCCATGGACGCCAGCCAAAGTTGTTGCAAACCCCAGCGCGCCACCAAGCGCGAAACTGGCGCCATCGCCAGCGCAGCGGCCAGGAAATAGCTGGCTAAAAACCAGGGCTCCATGGATGCGGGTGCCTGTAGCCGGTCTTGCACAAAAAACAAAATCAGCGTGGCGGGTAGAGCGCTGGCAATGCCATTGGCTAAAAACACCGCCAGCAAAGCTCGGAACGGCGGGTAGCGCAGAGGCGCCAACAGGCGTCCGCCTGTGCTGGCGCCCGCAGGTGCCGCCGTCACCTGCTCCAGCGCAGGCCTTAGCACCGGTGCAGGCGCTGCCGTCCAGGCCAGCCAGCCCAAGCCCAAAGCCAGGCACAAGATGCCCGCGGTAACCGGCAAGCCAAAGGCCAGCGGCGCCATCGAAGCCCAGATGACGCCAGCCAGCCCCAGGCCTTCGCGCCAGGCTACGACACGGCTGCGCAAGGGCGCGTCGCCGCCGAGCAAAGCGCCCCAGGACTGTTGCACCAATGTCAGCGCGCTATAGCCCAAGTAGCAGACCAGCAAAGCGCCAGCCGCCCAAACCAGCAGCGCACCATGCTCGCGCACCGGCGGGAAAAACAAAGCGATAAAGCCAGCCCCCAGCAAGACTGCGGCAACGGCAGAAAAACGCAGCACCTGAGTTTGAGAGCGGGCAAACAAGCGGTCCACCCAGCGGCCTAGCAAGGGGTCTATCAAGGCATCGGCCACCCGCGCCAGCAGCAGCAAAGCGCCCAGGCTAGCCAGCGGCAGGCCAAAGCTGCGGGCGTAGTAATTGGGCAGGAACACATAGAGCGGCAAGGCCACAAAGGCCAGAGGTAACGCCATCAGGCCATAACGCAGGCCCTGCGGCCAACGAAATTCGGGCGGTGCTGCGCTGCTGGCCATTTAGCTACCCAGGCCCAGTAACTGGGCGCGCAAACGTGGTTCCTGCGTCGCGGGGCTGAGCCAAATCGCAAAAAAAGTTTGGCTCAGCAAAGGGTCGTCAATCGCTTTGTGCAATTGCCCGTTGAAGTACAGGCGCAAGCCCTTGTCCGGCAAATGCATGCCCGTTAGTCGATCGCCGGGTTTCACATCGGGGAATGCGCCTGTCAGCGCTTGTCGCCACTGCGTTTGCCGTGCGACAGGCTGCGCGTCTAGGGCCTGCATTTGTTTGAGCGAGATGTCCGCCAAGGTGCTGCCGCTGATGGTGCGCGCATAGCGTATCTCCAGCGCAAACGCATGCGCGCCAAAGCGCTCGGGCACAAACTGCGGCGCGGTCCATAGGCTGACGTCATACACCGTGATACCTAACCAACGCAAGCGCCCGCTGCCAGCCAGTACCGGCTTTTCTAATTCGCGCGTCAGCTCGACCGGTGGCGCCGGGGTGCTGCTGGCTTGAACGCCGCCACAGGCACACAGCCATGCAAAGCACAGCGCCGCCGTGGCGCGTGCCCAGGCCTGCAGTGGCGCACTAAGCTGCGGCATGGGGCTTTTGCAAGGTGTATTGCAAGACATCGATGTTGTCTTCCATAAAGGCTGCTTCGCAGTAGCACAAATAGAACTCCCAAATGTGCATAAAGCGTTGGTCAAAGCCCAAGGTCAGCACTTGCTCGCGCTGTGCCAAAAAGGCTTCGCGCCAGCGTTGTAGCGTCAGCGCGTAGTCGTGGCCGAAAGCGTGTTCTTGCACCACTTCTAGGCCGGCCGCACGGGCCTGTGCTTTGAACTCTGAGGGGCTGGGCAGGCAACCGCCGGGGAAGATGTATTGCTGAATAAAGTCGGTGGACTCTAGGTAGCGTTCAAACAGTGCATCGGCAATCACAATGCTTTGGATGCAGGCCTTGCCGCCGGGCTTGAGCATGCGCGCTACCGTGGCGAAATACGTGGGCCAAAAGCCCTGCCCTACCGCCTCGATCATTTCAATCGAGCACACCGCGTCATACGGCCTATCCGCAATATCGCGGTAGTCCTGCAGGCGCAAATCGGCCTGTGCGGCCACGCCTTGGCGCTGCATGCGTGCGCGCGCAAAATCCAGCTGCTCGGTGCTGAGGGTGACGCCGGTGATGTGCGCGCCGTGCTCTTTGGTCGCCATCTCGGCCAGCGCGCCCCAGCCGCAGCCTATTTCTAGCACGCGGGAGCCCGGCTTCAGGTCCACTTGCTGCAAAGCGCGGCGTACTTTGGCGTTTTGGGCTTGCGACAAAGTCTGCGATAAATCGCCGCCAAACAAGGCCGACGAATAGTTCATGGTCGGGTCTAACCACAGCGCATAAAAATCATTGCCCAGGTCGTAATGGGCGTGGATGTTTTTCTTGCTGTTGCTGCGCGTATTGCGCTGAAGCAAGTGCTTGATGCGGTAGGCCAGGCGCCCGATCCAGCTGCCAAAAATCACGCGGTCCACTTCAGCGCGGTTTTGCACCAGTACGCGCAACAAACCGGTCAAGTCTGGCGTGGTCCAGTCGCCGTCGATAAAGCTTTCGGCAAAGCCTATGTCGCCAGATTTGAGCGCACCGGTAAATGCGTTCCAGTTGTTCAGGTGCAGCGTGGCATGCGGGCTGGCGCTCTCACCAAAGCGCTGCACGCTGCCGTCGGGCAAATGCAGCGTGAGGCTGCCGTGGCGGATCTTTTGCAGCAATTGCAAGACCGTGCGCGCTGCTGCGGGCGGGCGCTGGGCAGCTTTGTCGGCGCTGTATTTGGCAGTGGTTTGGTTCATAGGGAATACACACAACTAGCGACTGACAAAGCTTTCAGGCGCGGGGGGTTGACGGAAAAACGGAACGCGCTTGAGCGACAGGCGCAGCGCCTGCCAGTGGATGCGCCAGACCACGGCAAACGTCATCAGCGGATAACGCCACAGCGCGTGGCGTGCTGCCTGCGCGCTAAAGGGCTGCAATTGCCCGCTGACACTGGTTTGAATCAAAGGGCCGCGCACATCGTCATAGTCCACGCGGGCCACGGTGCGGTCGCCCTGTGCGTTGACCATGAAGCGAAAGCGGTACTGGCCTTGCACCGGGCAAAACGGCGACACATGAAACACCTTGTCCGCACGCTGCTCCACGCCAAAACGCGCTTGCGAGAGCAAATAACAATGTCGCTCGCCAAAGGTGTTGTTTACTTCCACCAGCACGGCGCGCAAGCTGCCGTCTAAGCGGTGGCAATACCAAAAACTAACGGGCTTAAAAGTAAATCCCAACACGCGCGGGTAGCAGTGGAGCCAGATTTCGCCGTCCGCATCCGTGATGCCTTCGCTGTGCAGCAATTCCTCTATCCAAGCCAGCGCGCCGCCTTGCTGCGGGCCACGTCCGTCGCCGTGGTCGCTGTCGAAAAAGCTGAGCGCTGCGCGGCGGTTTAGGGGCAAGGCGCCGGGCGCAGTTTGCAAACTGCGCATGGGCAACATCAAAAAGTAAGTGGCGTAGGCAAAGGCGTGGTGCTTGGGCGCAAGCCGGGTATGGCGCACCTGGCCAAAACCGATCATTGCTTGCGCCGCTGCCATGGTTATGCGCCTTGGGCCAGTAAAGGCTTGAGTGCATCGGCCACGGCCAAGCCGGATTTGAGGCCGTCTTCATGAAAGCCATAGCCCGTCCAGGCACCGCAAAAATACGTGTGGCGTCCGCCCTGGATGGCGGGCAAGCGCTTTTGCGCCTCGGTGGCGGCCAGGTCAAACACAGGGTGCGCATAGTCAAACCTGCCATGCACCAAGGCAGGGTCCAGTTCTTGCGCCGGGTTGAGGGAGACGACCACTGGCTGGCTAAAAGGTAAAGGCTGCAACATATTGAGCAGGTAATGCAGGCAAACACGGGGGCCATTTTCACCATTTACGCTGCCGGCCGTGCGCTGGTAGTTCCAGGCGGCCCAGGCTTTTTTGCGGCGCGGCAACACCGAAGCATCGGTATGCAAGACCGCCACATTGGGCTGGTAGCGGATGGCGCTTAAGGTCTGGCGCTCCTGGCCGCTGGCATCACCTAATAGCGCTAGCGCCTGGTCGCTGTGGGTGGCGATGACGACTTTGTCAAAACGCTCGGTTTGGCCTTGCACGTGTACCAGCACGCCATCGGCCAAACGTTCTATGCGCTGCACCGGCGCGCTCAAGCGTTTGTCGGCGATACCGGCCAAAATTTTCTCAACGTAATGGCGCGCGCCGCCGGGCACGGTGCGCCATTGGGGCCGGTTGGTCAGGGCAATCAGCCCGTGGTTATGGCAAAAGCGCACCATGGTCGCGACGGGGAAGGCCAGCATCTGGTCGGTCGGGCAGCTCCAGATACAGGCCAGCATGGGCAGGAAATACCAGTCTTTGAACTCCTGCGAAAAACTGTGTTGGCGCAAAAATTCACCCAGGGGCTGCACCAATTCGGCATCGGCATTGCGCAGCGCCAGGCCGGTAGCCAGCTTGTTAAAGCGCACCACGTCAAGCAGCATGCGCCAAAAACGCGGGCGTAGCAGGTTGCTGCGTTGGGCAAACACCGCGTCCAGCGAAGTGCCGCACCACTCCAGCGCCGGGTCCTCCCAGCTGGCGGCAGTTTTTACGGAAAACGACATGTCCGAGGCGGCCGAGGGCACGCCCAGTTCGGCAAATAAAGCAATAAGCTGCGGGTAAGTGCGGTCGTTAAACACCAAAAAACCGGTGTCCACGCCGTGGGTGTGCGGGCCGGTGGGGGTGTCCAGGGTGATGTCTACGGTATGCGTGTGGCCGCCGAAATAATCGCCCGCTTCCAACAGGGTGATATCGGCCAGGCCGTTTAGCCGGTGCGCGGCAGCCAGCCCGGAAATTCCTGAGCCAATAACGGCTACCTTCATATATAAGTCTCCAGTCGAGTTACTATACAGTAATAGCGCGACTAGACAGTCGCATTTCATATTTGTTCGTTTCATGCCCGAATTGGTCAGGAATCAGCGTCCGGCAAAGCCAGACCAGCGGTAGTGGCTTAGGGCGCTGATGCCTGGTTTGCCCGCCTAAAATCGAAAGCCATAGAAAGTACTGCATGCTCTACCCAGAACTCTTTAGACAACTGGAATCCGTCCGCTGGGACATGGAGCGCGACATCCCTTGGGCCAGCTTTGACCCCGCCGCCTTGTCGGACGAGCAGGCCACCACCATCAAGATGAACGCGATTACCGAGTGGGCGGCGCTGCCGGCCACCGAAATGTTTTTGCGCGACAACCGGGGCGACAGCGACTTTTCCGCTTTTATGTCGATCTGGTTCTTTGAGGAACAAAAGCATTCGCTGGTGCTGATGGAGTATTTGCGGCGCTTTCGGCCCGAACTGGTGCCCACCGAGGCCGAGCTGCACAACGTGCGCTTTGAATTTGACCCGGCCCCGGCGCTAGAGACGCTGATGCTGCACTTTTGCGGCGAGATTCGCCTGAACCACTGGTACCGCCGCGCCAGCGAATGGCATACCGAACCGGTGATTAAATCGATTTACACCCGCTTAAGCCAAGACGAAGCGCGCCACGGCGGCGCCTACTTGAAGTACATGAAGCGCGCCATCCAAAACGTAGGCCTGGAAGCCAAAAGCGCGTTTGCCAAAGTGGGCGTGCTCATGGCCAGCGCGCGGCGCACCAGCCAAGCCCTGCATCCGACCAATTTGCATGTGAATAAAGCGCTTTTCCCCAACGACACCGTGCAAGCGCGCCTGCCCAACCCGGATTGGCTGGAACACTGGCTGGACAAGCAAATTGATTTTGACGCTGTCTGGGAAAACAAAGTAGTAGAGCGCATACTGCACAACATGAGCCTTTTGATGGAACGCAGCTTTAGCACCGTGCAGGAACTCAATAAATACCGCAAAGAACTGGCGCGCGAACTAGGTAGCGCCTTGGAGCCGGGCGCGCCTGCCAGCAAAGCGGCATGAACGACACCCGCCCCGCCGCCGCACCGCCAGCCATGCTGGACAAGCTGTGCGAGCGCAGTGGCTTAGCAGCGGCACTCGCCCACTTGCCCCGGCCTTGGGTATTTACCAACGGCGTGTTTGACGTGCTGCACCGCGGCCATGTGGTCTATCTGGCGCAGGCGCGCGCGCTGGGTGGCAGCCTGATCGTGGCGCTCAACACCGACGCCTCTACCCGCCGCCTAGGCAAAGGCGACGACCGCCCGCTGAACAACGAAATGGACCGCGCCATCGTCATGGCCAGCCAGGAAGCGGTCAGCCTGGTCACCTGGTTTGTCGAAGACAACCCGCAAGCCCTGATCGCTGAAATCCGCCCGGATATTTTGGTCAAAGGCGGCGACTACAACATGGATGTGTTGCCCGAGACCGCGCTCATGCACACCTGGGGCGGCAAGGCGTTGGCACTGCCTTTTGTGTCGGGGTACTCGACGACTGCGCTGGTGAAGAGGATTCGGGCGCAGGGTGAGTAGAGCTGGAACCTAAGGCTATTTGCGAGCCGGGCTTGCGAGCGGGCAGACCAATGAGGGCATTGTTGCCGAACAGATTGGAATTTCTGTATGTCGCCTTCCGAACCTTTGCCGTCTGTCGCCCCGGCATTGGTCACTTCCGGAAAGCCGCGATTGCTGACATTTGATTTGCCCCCGTTTGCTACCCTTTCCCTGAAATCGCCAAATTCACTTCTTTTGGACCTCATGACAATCAATTCCCTACTAGGCACGGAACTACCAATTATTCAGGCTCCAATGGCCGGTGTGCAGGGTAGCGCTCTCGCAATTGCTGTCTCTGATGCAGGCGGACTCGGCTCGTTGCCGTGTGCAATGCTTGGAATTGATGCCATCAGAAGGGATTTCGAGAGCATTCTCAGTCGAACCTCAAAACCATTCAACGTCAACTTCTTTTGCCACAATCCACCCGCGCCCAATTTTGAAAAGGAAAGAGCTTGGCAGGCACTTTTTTCTTCTTATTACACGGAATTTGGAATCGACGTCGAGACAATTCCAACTGGAGTGGCGCGTTTGCCTTTCAATCGAGAAATGGCGGAGTTGGTTTGCGAATTCAGCCCTAAGGTAGTTAGTTTTCACTTTGGCTTACCGTCACCCGAACTATTGGCAATGGTCAAAGGTTGTGGGGCAAAAGTAGTGTCCTCCGCGACTACTGTCGAGGAAGCCGTCTGGCTCGAAGACCACGGTGTGGACGCTGTCATCGCACAAGGACTCGAAGCCGGCGGTCATCGGGGCATGTTTTTGACCGCTGATATCAATTCACAGTTAGGTACGTTCGCGCTACTTCCACAAGTCGTTGCAGCAGTAAGGGTGCCGGTCATTGCTGCGGGCGGCATTGCCACTGCTCGCGGTGTCAAGGCGGCATTGGACCTTGGAGCATCGGCCGTACAAATCGGTACCGCTTTCATGCTCTGCCCCGAGGCGACGACGAGCACCGTGCATCGTGCTGCCCTGAAATCTGACGAAGCGCGGCTCACCGCGCTGACAAATGTTTTTACCGGGCGACCTGCCCGTGGAATTGTCAATCGTATGGTGCGCGAGTTAGGCCCTATGTGTTCTATGGCTCCAGAGTTTCCAAAGGCAACCGCTGCATCATTTCAGTTACGACAAAAATCGGAAGGGTTGGGTAAGGGGGATTTTTCACCTCTATGGGCCGGTCAGAATACATCAGGGTGCAAGGAAGTTTCCGCGGCGCAGTTGACACAAGAGTTGGCGAGTTTGATTTAAGGGGAATCAACAGAATTACTCTGGTCCCCACTCGCCTCTGTAGCCCGATTACCGCGACAGCTGTTGCTTGTTACTAAATTAGAAAATATCGGCTTCTTTGTGCTGCAGGCGCCGCCGCGATGAAATCAGCTTTGGAGCGCCGGAATTGTCAGCTTCCAGCCCAACGCGGAAATTGAAATGGCCAGACTGGATGGCCAAAAGCTGACACTCGCTAGGACGCTTAAGCTTAGGCCGGTCATCAAATCGATGAACTAATAATTAACTTTCAAGATGTCTGCTCATAGAGACTCCAGGCATCGTCTGCACTGGCTCCATCATGAATCATAGCCATTAACGCGCGGACAACCGCACCTGGATTTTTATGCTGATATACGTTGCGCCCGTAGACCATACCAACAGCGCCTTGATTTAATAGCTCGCGAGAACGCGCAAAGACTTGCTTCAAGTCTTCACGTCCGCCGCCTCGCACGAGAACTGGGCAACGTGCAGCTTCAACAACTCGATGAAACATACTTGTATCGTCAGTTGGGTCTGCCTTAATAATGTCTGCACCCATTTCCCGAGCTAATCTGACGAGCGTGACGATTTTTTCGGTATCGCCATCGACCATGTAACCGCCTTTTTCACTATGCGGGCGCATGACCAAGGGCTCAATCATTAAAGGCATGCCGTACTTGTCGCAGTCGGCGCGGACGATGGAGATGTTCTCTACGCATTGGCGGAACAAATCGGGTTCATTTGGCAGCATGAAGAGGTTGACCACAACGCACGATGCATCCATTTGCACAGCCGGCAGCACAGGGTCGTTCTTGTTCTGCAGCAGCGCCCACATGACGCGATGGACTGTGGCGTTGTAGGGGTTGCCCATGTCCACGCGCATCACTAGCGCGGGCTTGCTTCGGCCCGGGCGGCGTTGCAGAAGATCGGCCTGGCCGAAGTTCATCTGGATGGCATCAGGTTGGGCTTGCACCAAAGTATTCACCACGCCCGGCATGTCTTCCAGGCCGTCCAGAAACGAAGGCTCGTTACAGACACCGTGGTCAATTGCGATATCCAGACAGCCGCCGTTTTGGAATAGCCGTTTTAGGCGAATCTCTTTCATGGGTTTTCCTTTAAACAATCGTCTGCAAATGGGTTTGGGCCGCAGCCGCAACGGCTTGCAGCTCGGCAGGTGAGAGATCTATGGCACCGGCACCCGCGTTGTCTTGCGCCTGCGTGGGAGTGCGAGCACCACACAATGCCACGCCCACGTTGGACAAGCACCAGGCAATCATCAGCTGGCCGTAACTGCAGTCGTGGAACGCACGGATAGCCTCCACGGCGGCGAAGAAGTTCACCAGCTGTGCCCGGTTCTCCGCGCTGAAGCGCGGGTTGTCCTTGCGCTGGTCATCGCCCCCAAAAACACGCGCGGGATCAATGGGGCCAGCCAACAAACCCAGGGCCAGGGACGAATAGCCATGCACCGCCACCTGGTTGGCGCGGCACAGTGGGACCAGGTCTTTTTCGATGCTGCGGTCCAGCAGACTGTAGCGTTCCTGAATAGCATCCACCGGGCCATGACGCAAGTATTCGGCCAAAATGGTTTCATCGGCATTGCTGATGCCAATGGCGCGAATTTTCCCCTGTTGCTTCAGCGCTAGCAGCGCATCCATGGTTTCGGCAATGGGTGTGGTGGCGTCTTGCCAGTGGGTGAAATAAAGGTCGATGTAGTCGGTCTTCAAGCGCGCCAGGCTTTGCTCCACCTCGTAGGCAATAGAGTCCTTGCCCAGGTAGCGGTACACGTCTTGACCCTCTTCGTTAAAGAAAAGAGTGCCACGCTGGGTGTGCCAAACCAGTCCACATTTGGTCGACAGCACCACCTGGTCGCGCCGACCCTGGATGGCAGTGCCCACAAGTGTTTCGGCATGGCCCAGACCATAAGCCGGCGCGGTGTCAATGAGGTTGACGCCCGCGTCCAGCGCGGCGTGGATGGAACGAATGGCGTCGTCGTCGTCGTTACCCCCCCACATCCATCCGCCCATGGCCCAGGTGCCCAGGCCCACTCTGGAACACATGATTCCGGAAGACCCCAATACACTGCTCTTCATTTGTCCGCTCCTTCGCATTCGACGAATAGATGCATCATTAGCATGCTTGTTATTACATGCTAAGAAGTTTAAAGTGGAAAAAATGACGAATTTATAGGAGTTTTCCCTAGTATTGGCAAAATTCAGTGGGTATGATGTAATGACATGTCAGAACAAAGCAAAGGGTGTTGTTGCATGGCGAGTCATATTTACATTGGTCTGGACCTTGGCTCCACCAGTTTAAAAATTGCGGCATTTGATGGGGAGGCGGGCACTGTGCTGGCACAGGCTGGTGCCGCCATTCCTTGGCAGCGGGGGTCCACTGGTACCTGCCAAGTGCCCGGCAGCGAGCTGCGCCTGCTCATCATAGGTTTGTTGAAACAAGTAGCCCAGCGGTTGGGCGCACGCGCCGCCGATGTGGCTGCGATGGCAAGTGTGGGCCATGGCGGTGGGCTGTATGTATTGGATGCACAAGGGGCACTGCAAGATGACTTTGCGGTGTCCTCCACGGACCAGCGCGCAACCCCCATCGCCAATGCCCTGGCGCGTCTGAAAGCACGCCAGCTTTTCAGCACGGTGGGCACGGGTCCCTGGTCTGGGCAGCCCTCCATGATTGCGGCCGACATTGCCCGGCTTAATCCAGGTGCTTTTCAGGAAGCGAGCAGCCTGTTCTTTGCCAAGGACTACGTGGCGATGGTGTTGTGCGGCGAACGCGCTACCGACTACAGCGACGCCAGCACCGCTGGCTTGCTCGATAGCACCACAAGACTTCCATCAGAGTTAGCCTTTTCGGTAGCCAACGTACCCACTTGGCGCCCGACCCTACTGACCCGCCTGCAAGATAGTGGCAGCCCACTGGGGCAACTGCGTACCGAAGTGGCTGCCCAAACAGGGCTTCCCGCGTCCATTCCCATTGCCATGGGGGCCATTGATTTGTACGGCGCCATGGCCGGTGTGGGCGCCACGCAGGTTGGTGATGTGGCCGCGGTGTTGGGCACTTGGTGTGTCAACGCCGCCATCGCTGCAGACGATGGCGGCATAACCAATGTTTTGAATGCCGGCTCGGCGGGTATCAGCAATGTCGTCCTGCTGAACTCCAAAAAATCGGTCATGTACATGAACAACAGTGCTGGAGGCATGGCCAACACCACCTGGCTTGCCAATACGCTGCAACATAGCACGGTGGACTTTTTAAATGTCGCGTTCTCCTCTGAGCCCGGCGCACATGGACTGCGGTACGTCCCGTTCATCAATGGTGGTGGCGATACCAGCGCGGGTTTCTTGGGTTTGCGGGCGTTCCACACCCCTGCGGATATGGCTCGCGCTGCAGTTGAGGGTGTGCTGGCATTGCATGCCAGAAACCTAAATGCGTTGGCCAGAAGTGGCGTGCCACGCAGCCGCCTGTTTGTGCTGGGCGGGGGCGCCGGCGACGAGCGACTTAGCGCCCTGCTGGCCACCATGCTGGATAGTACGGTCTACACGCCAGGGGCCGACGAGAGCGGCGCGCGCGGTGCTGCCATGTTCGCTGCGTCGGCCGTGGGCTGTGCATCTGCGCCGCTGCAAGCACCGCTCAAACAAGTGGAGCCCATGGCAGCGCTCGGTAGCTTTTATGGCGAATACCTGGGCAACTTTGAAGGCCTACTGGCCGACATGGCGCCTGTCTTCGCACGGTTGAACTCGCCCCTGCCATGAGCGCACGCCCCATGCACGAACCTGCCTCCTGCGCACACGTACGCCCCGCCAGCATTCAGGGACAACATTTCCAAGTAGTCATTGTGGGCGCCGGCATCAATGGCATTGGTGTCTTTCGGGACCTATGCCTGCAGGGTGTGCAGTGCCTGCTGATTGACAAGGGTGATGTGGGCAGCGGTGCGAGCAGTGCGCCCTCCCGCATGATCCATGGTGGCCTGCGTTACCTGGAGAATGCTGAGTTCTCCCTAGTCAAAGAAGCCGCTCAGGAGCGCAACAACCTGCTGCTGACAGCCCCGCATTTGGTGCAGCCCCTTCATACGGTGATCCCTCTGTCCTCGCGACTCGGTGGGCTGTTTGCCAGTGTTCTGCGCTTCTTCGGCGCCAACCCTCCAGCCCGGTCGCGCGGCGTGTTGGCCGTGGCCTTGGGGCTGACGCTGTACGATCTGATGGGGAAGAAAGACCGCTCGCTGCCAGGCCACTCTGTTCGAGCGACTAGTCCCGAAGACCGCGCGCTCCTCTCAGACGACATCCGCTGGACGGCGCATTTTTACGATGCATGGATCAACCACCCCGAGCGGTTAATGCATGAGCTGATCGTTGATGGTCACCGTGCGCACAACCCGTCGATTGTCAGCAACCATTGCGAACTCTTGGCATTCCATGAGAACCGTCTGACCTTGCGTGATACGGTGCTGAACACCGAGGTTGGCATTACGACCGATCTGGTGGTGAATGCAACAGGCGCATGGCTGGAGCAACTAAGCGGCCTCTTTGGCGTGCCCAAGGGCCGCATGGTGGGAACCAAAGGTTCACACCTGGTCATTGACCATCCCGCACTGCTGGCCGCGCTCAAGGGGCGCATGGTGTACTTTGAGGCGAAGGATGGCCGCGTCTGCATCGTCTACCCCTTCATGGGCCGTGTGCTGGCCGGGTCTACCGATATTCCTGTGTTGAACCCGGATGAGGTGGAGACAGACTCTTGCGAGATTGAGTACCTGCTGAAAGTGCTGCACGAGGTCTTCCCGCGACTGAGCTTTTCCAAAGACCAGATTGTTTACACCTTCGTTGGGGTGCGGCCACTCGCCACCATCCAGTCCAGGAATGTTGTCTCAGGCAAACCCGACAAAATTTCCCGCGACCACTATGTCATCGTTGACGGGCCTGAGGGCCCCAGAACCCTACCGGTGGTAAACCTCGTGGGCGGCAAGTGGACCACCTTTCGCGCGCTGGCCGAGGAAGCCACGGATGCCGTGCTCAAGCTGCTCCAAAAGCCGCGTGCCGTGTCAACGGCCGGGTTGCCCATCCCCAGCACTGACCTGGGCTTCGATGGTGCAGACATACAATCATTGCGTCGCTTGTGTCGCCTGACCGGGGTGGTTCGTTTGTCCGACCTGGTTTTGCACCGCAGTCTGGCGGCCTTTCTGGGTCATTTGGACCATGCCACCCTGGAAGTCATGGCCCAAGCGGCGAGCGAGGAGTTGGGCTGGAGTATCGAACGACGGCACCTGGAGGTGTCCCGGTGCCGGTCCATTCTTGTCAACAAACACAATATGCAGCAGCTAGCGCAAGCCAATTAGAAAGACTGTGTGTGACCTCTCGACCATTGCATTTGCTTCAGCGCGAGATCGGAAGCCCTTTGTGGATCCAGCTCAGGGACATTCTGAGGCAGCAAATCGTCAGTGGGGAGTTGGGAGTCAACGCAAAGCTGCCTTCTGAGGCAGAGCTTGGCGAGATGTATGGCATCTCGCGCATCGTGGTGCGCGAAACGCTGTCAGACCTGGTGCGCAGCGGCCTGATCTACAAAATCAAGGGCAAGGGCGCCTTCATCTCCACCCCCAAGCGTGACGAAGACTTCATCTCTATGGTGCTGGGCTTTTCGGACGAGATGGCGCTCAAAGGTCGGGTTGTCAAAACTCAGATCCTGCACCAGAGCCAACGCGCGCCGGACGAAAAAGAAGCCGTTGCACTAGGCCTGCAAAACAACAGCGAAGTTACATCGCTGCGGCGACTGCGCAGTGTGGACGGCAATATCCGGCTGCTAGTCAGTACCGCCATCCCCACCGATGTGGCGCCAGAACTGCACAAAATCCGGCTGGAGGACAAGTCTCTGTACGAAGTGCTGCGGCGCCAGTACGGGCTGCATGTGGCCAGGGCGGAGCGCTGGATAGACGCCGCGCTACCCGACGCCGAAACCATGGAGCTCTTGCAGCTGGAGGTGCCAGAGCCTTTGCTGCGCATTGAGTCCGTGGCCTTTACCAAAGACGGGCGCGCCGTGGAGCACTACGTGGCGCTGCACCGCTGCCAGAACACGCGGTTGCACGTGCGAACCCAGGCCTAAAGATCCGCCCCCTTGGGAGGCTGCGCCCTGCGGTCTAGTACCAGCCGTCCCTCTAGCCCCCAAGCCTCATCCGCCACTTCCTGGATCAGTATGTGGGTTCGCTCGGGCTTGGCACCGGTAACCCGGGCCAAGATGTGAGTGATCTCGGCCACCAGCGTGCGCTTCTGGTCAAGACTCAGTCCTGCGATGAGGTGCAGGTTAACGATGGGCATAGGGTTGTCCTTGAAAGTTATTCGCCAGCACGTATCCACGCGGCAGCTTTCTCCGCAATCATCAGCGTGGGGCTGTTGGTATTGCCGCTGACGATGGTGGGCATCACACTCGCATCGGCGATGCGCAGCCCGCGGATGCCATGGACACGCAGCCGGCTGTCTGTGACCGACATAGCATCTTGTGCCAAACCCATCTTGGCCGTGCCTACCGGATGGAAGATAGTGGTGGCGATATCACCTGCCAATTGGGTCAATTCCGCATCGGTTTGGTACTGCACACCCGGCTTGAACTCAGCGGGCTTATAGGTCTGCAAGGCGGGCTGCGCCATGATGTTGCGCGCCACCCGCAGCGAGTCAGCCGCGACCTGTTGGTCTTCGTAGGTGCTGAGGTAGTTGGGCGCGATGGCCGGCGCCACACTGAAGTCATTCGACTTGATGGCCACACCGCCCCGGCTAGTGGGATTCAGGTTGCAAACGCTGGCAGTCAAAGCCGGAAAGCGGTGCAAAGGCTGGCCAAAAGCGTCTAAGCTCAGCGGCTGCACATGGAACTGAATGTTGGGATGCGTCCGCCCTGCGACACTTCGGGTAAACACACCTAGCTGTGATGGCGACATGCTCATAGGTCCGCTGCGCAAGAACACATACTCCATCCCAATTTTGAGTTGCCCCCACCAGGAGTTGGCCAAGGTGTTCAGCGTCAGGGCGTTCTGGACGGTGTACACCGCCCGGATCTGCAGGTGGTCCTGCAGGTTCTGGCCGACGCCCTCCATGGACTTCACCACTGGGATACCAAACTTAGCTAGCAACGCCGATGGTCCAAGCCCCGAGAGCTGCATCAGGTGCGGCGTACCAACGGCACCTGCGCACAGCACGACCTCCTTGCGGGCGGTGAGCGAAACCCGTTGCCCTTCTCGTATTACCTCTAGACCACGGCAGGCCGTTATGCCATGCGCGTCGCTCACCAGCAGCAACTTGCAGGCCTGTGTCTGAGTCCAGATGGCGAGATTTTTCCTGCGCCGCACGTCGGCATTGAGGAATGCCTTGGAGGTGTTCCAACGCAACCCCGATTTCTGGTTCACTTCAAAGTAGCCCACGCCTTCGTTATTGCCCGCGTTGAAGTCATCGCTCCGGGGAACACCAGCCTGTTGCGCCGCCTGGGCAAACGCATCTAGCAAATCCCATCGCAGGCGCTGCCGCTCCACACGCCATTCGCCCTGCCCGCTATGAAAATCAGCAGTAGGAAAGCTTTTGTTCTGGTTCTTCGCATCCAGCCGGTGGTGCCACTCGTGTTGCTTGAAGTAGGGCAGGCACGACGCCCAACTCCACTGCGGGTCACGTAGCTGGTCGGCCCACGCGTCGTAGTCACGAGACTGGCCACGCATGTATATCATTCCGTTAATGCTTGAGCAGCCACCCAGCGTCTTGCCGCGCGGGTAGATCAACGATCGGCCGTTAAGGCCGGGATCAGGTTCAGTGCGTAAGCACCAGTCGGTTTTGGGGTTGTTGATGCAGTAAAGATAGCCAACGGGTATGTGGATCCAATGGTAGTTGTCGCGGCCACCGGCTTCCACCAGAAGCACCGAATTTTTGGAGTCTGCGCTGAGCCTGTTTGCCAGCAGGGCGCCAGCCGTCCCACCACCTACGACGATGTAGTCATAGCTAACCGCAGTCATGCCGAACCTACCAGGTTTGCGTCAATAAAGTGCCCAAGAGTCGTCATTTCCAAAATCCTTTGCCATCCCTTACATGTAATGACATCATATCTGCGTTTATTCAGCTTTTGTAAGGGTTTATCCTTATTCTCCTGCAAAATTTTGTGTTTTAAAGTTAATCCTGTCATGACAACAAGTACTGTTTCATGTCATCAGGCTGACCAGACAGCCATTTTTTTAACATCAATCGAGGAGTCAAAATGAGGCGTGAATTTCTAAAAACAGCTGTCGCCGCAGGCGCCGGAATGGCGTCACTGAACGCATTTGCACAATCGGCAAGCACAGTCGGCCTGCGTGGCAACCCAAACGACACGTACGTCATGAACGTGATGGTCAGCGGGGTGGAGTACTGGTTCCCCGTCTACGAGATGTTTAAGCAATTGGGCAAGTCACTGGGAGTGAAAACTCGTTACACAGGTACGCCTGAGTACGATGTCAACAAGCAACTAGCAACTTTTGAGCAGCAACTCGCCAGAAAGCCAGCTGGAATCTTTCTGCACCCCATGAATCCCGATCCATTCATTGAGCCAATCGCTAGAGCCGCTTCAATGGGGATCCCGGTTGTAACTTTTGCTGCAGACTCACCTAACTCAAAACGCGTTTCATTTGTCACGTCAGATAACCACCGTGAAGGTGTGGCTGCAGCAGATGCTATTGCCGCCGCGATGGGTGGAAAGGGTGAGTATGGCGTCTTGGAAAATCCAGGACAGGACAACCACGAGCGCCGAATTACCGCCTTTATCGATCGAATGAAATCGAATCACCCCAACATGAAACTGGTGGGTCGAGCAGCGTCAAATACAGACGCGAATAAAGCTTACCAAGCTGTTCTGAGCATGCTGCAAGCAAATCCGAATCTTGGCGCATTGTTTATGCCAGAAGCAACCACTGCATTGGGTGCAGCACAAGCAAAAGTGGAATCGAAAAAAGACATCAAGGTGATGTGCTGTGACGTCAATGCCAAGATACTTGACATGATCAAATCGGGCGATGTGTTTGCTTCAATTAACCCTAACCAAGGGATGCAAGGCTTCGCTGGCATGATGCTCCTTTTCATGGCGAAAAATACACAACTAATTGATCCGATGAATGACGCAAAGAGGTCAGGCCGGAACCCCATGTCTATCCCGTTCTTGGATAATGGACTTTCAGTCGTCACAAAAGCAAATGCCGATGACTTCTACTGGGACAAGTACTTAACTCGTCGAGGAACCAAAGGCATAAACGAATAAGGATTGAGGATGCTGCTCGAGTTACGTGGAGTCAAGAAGTCATTTGGGGCAACAAATGCCCTGATTGGTGTTGATTTTTCTCTCCAAGCCGGACAGATTCATGCAGTCTGTGGCGAGAACGGCGCAGGGAAATCAACCTTGATGAAGGTGATCGACGGCATCCTTCAACCCGATGTTGGGCAAATTTTTATCGAGGGAACGCAGGTCTTAATTAGGGATCCAGGACATGCAGCCCGCCTGGGGATTTCATTGGTACATCAGGAGATATCGCTTTGTGGGTCGGCGTCAGTAGCTGAAAATATATTTATGTACGAAATCAATCAGTCAAAACGACTGCTGATGGACTACCAAGAATTGCAGGTACGCGCTAAGAAGATCATCAATACCTTGGACAAGGAGATCGATACATCGATAAATGTTGAAAATTTGACTCTATCAAATCAACAACTCGTCGAAATAGCGAAGGCTCTGGCGCTCGATTGCAAAATCTTGATTCTGGATGAGCCAACGACGTCTTTAACAGAAGTCGAGTCAAAGTCTCTCTTCAAAATTTTACGTAGCTTGGCCAAAGGCGGAATTGGCATCGTCTACATCAGTCACCGGATGGCTGAAATCTTTGATAACTGCTCCCATATAACCGTGCTTAGAGATGGGGCAAGTGTCTTTAATGGTTTGGTGAAAGACACAACACCAGATGAAATCATTAGCAAAATGGTAGGCCGTGAGCTAGGAAAATACTACCCCGAAAAATCAAAAACAATTGGCACTGACCCGCTCTTTGAGGTGATCAATGTCAGCGATGCTAGTCGTGTCAATTCAGTTTCATTTCAGATATTGCCTGGCGAAATTTTAGGAATCGCTGGATTGGTGGGTGCTGGCAGGTCTGAAATAGCGAAAACGATCTGTGGTCTTACTCCTAAGACTAGCGGCTCGGTCAAGATCAATGGTGAGCCTGTCAATGCAAGTTCGTATCGGGCTGCACTGGCTGAAGGAATAGCTTACCTAAGCGAAGACCGGAAGTCAGAAGGCGTCTTCTTGGATCTCAGTATTCAATCCAATATCTCATCTATGGCGCTAATAGCCGTTCAGACAACCATGATGACTGTGGACGCTGAAAAAGAAAAAGTCCAAGCAGAGGAACTTGGACTACGGCTAAAGCTTAAGGCTAGCAGTGTCGCTGCCAATACTTCAAGCTTATCTGGAGGCAATCAACAAAAAGTCGCAATCGCAAAATTACTGGCTACCAGGCCAAGAATCATTTTTATGGATGAACCTACCCGGGGCGTCGACGTCGGCGCAAAGGCGGAAATCCATCAGGTACTGAGGCAACTCTGCAACGAAGGTGTGGGAGTTGCAGTCATTTCGTCTGAACTTCCTGAAATTATTGGCTTATGTGATCGGACGATCGTTATTCGTAACGGTACCGTAGTTGGACAGTTAAGCGCGCACGAAACCACTGAAGAGTCAATTTTGCGAATGGCGTCTGGAATGGCCTAGGAATGAATAAATGAAATTGAAAACAAATAATCTCCGTGAAGCTGGATTAATAGTCATCATTGCTGCTCTTTGTTTAGTGATGTCTTTTGCTTCTGAGTTTTTCCTGACTTGGGAGAATATGCGGGCGATGTTGCTCTCTTTTGCAATTGAGGGGATCGTTGTTGTAGGCATGACGGTGCTTCTTATTGTGGGCGGAATCGACCTGGCAGTCGGCTCCGTCGTATGCCTGTCTATGGTTATTGTCGGTGCCCTGTTTCTCCACGGATTTGACCCTTGGACAGCAAGCGTCATAGCTGTTGTAGCCAGCGCTGGTATAGGACTATGTATGGGTCTTTGTGTTACCAAAATTGGTTTGAGTCATTTCATTGCATCCCTCGCATTTATGGTGATTGCCAGAGGTCTGAGTTTGGCCATTACGCAAGGGACTCCGCAGTCACTTTTTTCACTACCAGCAGAGTTCAAATTAATTGGTCAAGGAACGATTTATGGGCTACCAGTCGTGATCCTAATTTTTGGTTTTATAGTTGTAGTCAGCGACTACATATTGCGCAACTCAGTTTTATTTCGTAAAGTTTTTTATACAGGAAGCAATGAGCGCGCAGCAATGTACGCTGGTATCGATGTGAATAGCGTCAAGCTTTGGGTTACCGTACTTTGTGGAACCATGTCGGGAATCGCTGGCGTCGTCTACACCGCCCGGTTTGGTGCAGCTACGCCGACCTTTGGTGTGGGTATGGAGTTAAATGTAATTGCGGCGGCCGTCATTGGTGGAGCAAGCTTGAAGGGTGGCTCAGGAACGATTTACGGTGCGGTGTTGGGTTTGGCACTACTTTCTGTGGTTACAAGCTCGTTAATCTTGTTGGATGTTTCGGTCTATTTTCAAGATGTTATCAAGGGGGCGATTCTGCTGATAGCGGTTTCTTTAGATCACTGGATTAATTCAAGAAAACAATCAAATTAGCAATTATCCATATCCGACCTATCCTGTATCAACTCGTCCTTTTATTGGTCATTGAGCATGAGGATACAGTAAAGATTTATTAAAGGGCTGAAATTTTGGCTGTCAGACCTGATCGACAACTAGGGTAAATTGGGCTCCAGTTACCGGTCATTGGTTAATGTCCGCAGATGGCCCATACCTGTCACGGTGCTCAAGCTAAACCGGGCTTGTACCCACCCTTTACGCCATCCGAGGCATATCCACCACGCGCAAAGTAACCGTGGCAATGGCGCATACCTTGGCCTCGCCGCCGCGTATAGAGCACACCGAGACCGATACCACGCACAAGGTGCTTCCGGTCTGAACGCACTGGGCGGTCGCAGTGATCTTCTCGCCATTGGCGGGCGCCAGGTAGTTGATGTGCAAATCCACGGTCACTGCAATCTTGCCGGGAGCCAGGGTCGTGGTGGCCGCAGCGCCGGCACAATGGTCGGCCAGGCCCGCCAGTACACCGCCGTGGAACGATCCGCTGAACTGCAAAAGCTCTGGCTTTCTGGCCAGCGCCAGCGTCACGGCTCCCACTTCAGCCGCTACGACCTCCACCCCTGCGGCATGCGTAAAGCCGCTGGCGGCGGTGACCTTTTTTAGCAAATCGATCATTTCCATTTCAAACCCCTAAATATTCAATAAGCGCTTCATCAAGAGCGTAGGGAAATTCTGCCGGTGCGCGGCAAGCGCGTAAACATACACGTCTGCGTTGATGCGCCGATACACAAGCTTGTGGTGGGAGGTGGGAAGAATGAAACGGACATTATTGGGCGATCACCCGGTCAGCAGGTATACCGCTTGCGTCGCGCCTGATTGCGTCGATGGCAGCGATGCCACGGCGGATGAATTCGGCCTCCGTCTTAGGCTTTGCCCTTAAGCCATCTCGGCCTGCAAAGCAAAGCTATCCGCACTGGCCTTGGGCCAGTGGTGCTGGTACACCATGGGCAGCTTGTCCAGCGTGTCTTTGAGCAAGCTGCCTTCGGGGATTTCGCGCAGCAAGGCGTGGGCCAGGCTGTCTACGGTGTGGTCGCCGGTGCGGCGCACGATGTGGTGGGCGTTGATCTCGTTGGGGTGCTGCACACCCGCGGCTTGCACCAGTTCTTTGAGGGCGTGCAAGGTGTTTTGGTGGAAGTGGTAGACGCGCTCGGCCTTGTCGCCCACCACCAGCGCTTGCTGGCGCAGCGGGTCTTGCGTGGTCACGCCCGTAGGGCAGTGGCCGGTGTGGCAGGTTTGCGCCTGGATACAGCCGATGGCAAACATAAAGCCACGCGCGCTATTGCACCAGTTGGCGCCTAGGGCCATCAGTCGGGCGATGTCAAAAGCACTGACCACTTTACCGGCGCAGCCGATCATGATCTGCGAGCGCAGCCCGGCGCCACGCAAGCTGTTGTGCACCAAGATGAGGCCCTCTTGCAAAGGCGAACCGACGTGGTCGATAAATTCCAGCGGCGCAGCACCAGTGCCGCCTTCGGTGCCATCGACCACGATGAAGTCTGGCGTGATGCCGGTTTGCAGCATGGCCTTGACCATGGCAAACCATTCCCAGGGGTGTCCGATGCAGAGCTTAAAACCCGTGGGTTTACCGCCCGAGAGTTCGCGCAAACGGGCCACGAAATGCATCAGCTCGGTTGGCGTGCCAAACGCGCTATGCGAGGCAGGCGAGACGCAGTCCACACCCACCGGCACACCGCGCGCCTCGGCGATCTCGGGCGTGACCTTGGGGCCGGGCAGCACGCCGCCATGGCCGGGCTTGGCGCCCTGGCTGAGTTTGATCTCGATCATCTTGACCTGCGGGTCGCGCGCATTGGCTTTGAATTTTTCGGCGCTAAAGGTGCCGTCGTCATTGCGGCAACCAAAGTAGCCCGATGCCACTTCCCAGATCAAGTCGCCGCCGTGTTTGCGGTGGTGTGCCGAGATAGAGCCTTCGCCGGTGTCGTGCGCAAACCCGCCGCGCTTGGCACCGGCATTGAGCGCGCTGATGGCATTGGCGCTAAGCGCGCCAAAACTCATGGCTGAGATATTGAACACGCTGGCGCTGTAGGGCTGCGCAGTGTGCGGCCCGATGGTGATGCGAAAGTCGTGCGAGGCCAGTGTGGTCGGCGCTACCGAGTGCGTCATCCATTCATGGCCGGTAGCGTGGGTATCGAGCTGGGTGCCGAAAGGCCGCTTGTCCGAATCGCCCTTGGCGCGCTGATAGACCAGCGAACGCTGTGCGCGCGAAAAAGGCGCGGCTTCGTTTTCGCTCTCGATGAAGTATTGCCGGATTTCGGGCCGGATAAATTCCAGCAGAAAGCGCATATGCCCGATAACCGGGTAATTGCGCAAAATTGCACGCTTGGTTTGCAGCAAGTCGTGAAACCCCGTGCCCACCAAGTAGCCAAATACCAAGACGGGAAGCACATGCCCGCCACCGACCCAGACCAGCAAGGACAGCAACAAGCCGACCGCGCACAGCGTAAATGCCAGATAGCGCATAGGAAACACAGAATGAAATAAATTCAGCACGGCAGTGGCTCCTCATCAAACGCCTGGCGGCACGCCTCCCTGCCCGAACCATACCACCAGCGCCAGACTGGCCATGGTGACGGCGATGACGGCGTCCAGCATCCGCCAAGCCAGGGGCCTTGCAAACACCGGGCGCAGCAAGCGCGCGCCAAAACCCAGGGCGGCAAACCAGCACAGGCTGGCACTGGCCGCGCCCAGCCCAAACCACCAGCGCCCGGCCTCGCCGCGCTGCGTGGCCACCGCGCCCAGCAGCACCACGGTATCTAAATACACATGCGGGTTGAGAAAGGTAAAGCCAAAACAGGTCGCTAATGCGGCGGGCAAGGACAAGCTCGGTGCATCGAGCGGCAGCATGGCAGCCGGGTGCAGCGCACGCCGCGCGGCAAACAGCGCATAAGCGGCCAAAAACAGCGCGCCGCCAATACGCGCTACTTCCAAAGCCACCGGGTATTGCTGCACTAGCGCGCCGCCCCCCGCCACACCGACCAGGATAAGCAGCGCATCCGACAGCGCGCAAAAAGCCACCAGCGGCAACACATGCTCGCGCAGGATGCCTTGCCGCAAAACAAACGCGTTTTGCGAACCGATGGCCACAATCAAAGCCAGGCTGGTCGCAAAGCCTGCAAGTGCGTCATTCATGCATTCAGTGCTTTGTATTGCGGAGTCTTTCGCAAGTCCTGATTCAGCCCGCAGGCGCCGCTTGTACCAAGCGCAGCAACACCGCTAGGCTGTGCTGCACCGTAGCGCTGCGCACTTGGGCGCGGTCGCCATCCAAGCGCTGCATTTCGCTGTACAAGCCATCAGGCGTGGCCCATGCAAACCAGACGGTGCCCACGGGCTTGTCGGCGCTGCCGCCACCCGGCCCGGCAATGCCGGTGACAGCCAGCGCGCATTGCGCTTTGGAGTGTTGCAAAGCGCCTTGGGCCATCGCGCGGGCCACCGGCTCGCTGACCGCGCCGTGGCGCGCAATCAAGGCCGCATCAACACCCAGCAGTTCACTTTTGGCGGCATTGGAATAGCTGACAAAGCCGCGCTCTAGCCAATTGCTCGAACCGGCCAAGTCGGTACAAGCGGCGGCGATCAGGCCGCCAGTGCAGCTTTCTGCCGTGGCCAGCATCCAGCCGCGTGCCAGCAGCGCAGCGGCCAGGTCTTCTACCAGGCGCGCCATACCGCCATTACAAGCAAAGTGCAGCCCGCGGCCACCAAGTCGTCAAGCATGATGCCCCAACCGGCTTTGGCCCAAGGCCAACGCTCGCTGTCCAAATCGATGCCATGAAACAAGGCATCGGCCCAGCCCACTGGGCCAGGTTTGACCGCATCAAAAAAACGAAACAGCAAAAACGCCGCGGCCTGCTGCGCAAAGCTCGCTGGCATCAGTAGCCAGAGCACCAACCAAAAGGCCACTACCTCGTCCCACACAATGCAGCCGGGGTCCAGCACGCCCATATTGCGCGCGGTGACGGCGCATGCCCACCAACCCAGCAGCGTGGAGGCCAGCAGGGTGTAGCCCCACAGCGCGTCGCTCATCCAGGGCGTAAGGCACCAAAACGTGAGCCAGGCCCAGAGCGTGCCGCTGGTGCCCGGTGCGATACGCGACAGGCCGGAACCAAAGCCCAGCGCAAATACATGGGCTGGGTGCGACAACATAAAGGCCGGGGTAGGCCGCGCTGCAAAGCGGCTGGCGCCCGCGCCCGTGGGGTACAACGTTTCAGGTGCGGGCATGGGCTAAGACACGGGCCTTCGGTTTGGCGCTTAGGGCAAGGCGGCCAAGTAAGCCTCTAGCTGCGCAAAAGTACCGCTCCAACCTTGCTGCATGCTCTCGTGGTTGGCGTCAAAAGTCGCTGTTTCTTCGGGCGTGGCTTCAAAGGGAAGCCATTCCAGTTGCAAGCTGCTGCCGCTGCCTTCTTCGCTTAAGGTGGTGTTGGCCATGGTGCGCAGCGGCCAGCCCGGCGACATGGGGTGGCGGGTTACACCACCGGCTTGGTCAGAAAAATGCTGTATCACCGATAGGCGCCGGGGCGCATCGATGCCCAAAAACTCCCACTTACCCCACATTTGCGTGCCATCGGGGGCTTGCAGCGCATGCAAAAACACACCGCCCACCCGAAACTCCATGTCGTAGGCCGGCATGGTGAAGCCTTGCGGCCCGAACCATTTGGTCAAATGCTCGGGCTGGGTATAAACCGCCCACAAGGTGTCGCGCGAGACTTTGAAACTATGCGAAATTCGAAATGGCTTGGACATGGTGTTTCCTTCCAACAATGTTTATAGCAATCCACCGGTAGCTGCGAAATGGTCAAACGAGGCGAAATCGTGAGCCACTGCATGGCCCTGGTCATCGACCAATCGCAAGCCCGGCGCGGCCTCTATGGTAGCGATACGGGTGAGTGGCAGTTCCAGCGTGTCCGAGAGCGCAGCCAAAACGCTGCGCTGCGCTGGCGGTGCGGTAAACACCAGCTCGTAATCATCGCCCCCGGCCAGCACGCATTGCAGCGCAGTGCGTGCGCCGTAGGCATTGTCGAATTGCGCTGCGCCACCGGCATAGGCCTGGCGTGCAGCCAGTAGCGGCAAGACCTTGTCCACATCCACCCGCGCGCCGCAGTGCGAGCGCTCCAGGATATGGCCCAAGTCGCCCAGCAAGCCATCGCTGATGTCGGCGCAGGCGCTGGCGATGCCGCGCAAGGCCAGCCCCAGCGCCACGCGCGGTGTGGGTTGCTCCATGCGGGCACGCGCAGCTTGCAACAAGGCGGCGGGTAATGCAAGGCGGCCCTGCAAAGCCAGCAAGGCCAGCGCAGCATCCCCTACCGTGCCGCTGACATAAACATCATCGCCCGGTAGCGCGCCGCTGCGCAGCAAAGCCTGCGTGGGCACGGGCCGCGCCGCAGCATCGGCAGGCACTTCGCCATACACGGTGATGCAAATCGTTAAGGGCCCGCGCGTGGTATCGCCGCCGATCAGTTCGCAACCATGTGCATCGGCCAGCGCCAATAGGCCTTTAGAAAATGGCTCCAGCCAGGCATCGTCTGCATTCGGCAATGCCAGCGCCAAGCTAAAAGCCAGCGGGCGGGCGCCGCAGGCGGCTAAATCACTCAAGTTGACAGCCAGGCATTTATGGCCCAGCAAATAAGGATTCACATCCGCAAAAAAATGCCGGCCTGCAACCAGCATGTCGGTGGAAATAGCTAGCTGCATGCCCGGCGCGGTTTGCAGCAGTGCGCAATCGTCGCCTACGCCCAACACGGCGTGGCGCGCGGGGCGCGTGAAATAGCGCGCTATCAGTTCAAACTCGCCCGGCACGCCGCGCCTTAATGCAAAGTGCGCGCACCACTGCCCGGCCCGGCGCTAAGGGCATCGAGCACAAAAATGGGAATGTCCACTTCAAATTTTTCGCCGTCCTCGGCCACACAAAAAAAGCTGCCATGCATGGTGCCGGTGGGGGTACGCAGCCGCGTGCCGCTGGTGTATTCAAAGGCTTCGCCCGGTTGCAGCAAAGGCTGCTGGCCGATCACGCCCAAACCTTTGACTTTTTCGGTATGCCCATTAGCGTCGTTCACATTCCAGGTGCGCGAGATGAGCTGCGCTGCCACCTTGCCGGTGTTGGTGATAGTGATGGTGTACGCAAACACATACAAAGCGTTTTGCGGCGCCGACTGCTGCGGCAAATACTGCGGAAACACTTCTACGCGGAACTGGTAGGCGGAACTGGTTTTGGACATGGCCGGATGCTAACGCGCAAAATCGGGTATCTTTGGCCTCAGCGAATGAATAAACCCCACTTTTCAAAGCATAAGCGACTGTCACCATGAATTTCCGCATTGCCCCCTCGATTTTGTCCGCCGACTTTGCCCGCCTGGGCGAGGAAGTAAAAAGCGTGATCGCCGCCGGTGCCGACTGGATCCACTTTGACGTAATGGACAACCATTACGTGCCCAACCTCACTTTCGGCCCCATGATTTGCCAGGCGCTCAAGCCACATGCACACACGGCAGCAGGCGCGCCGATACCGATTGACGTGCACCTGATGATTTCGCCGGTCGATGCACTGGCCGCCGCTTTTGCCGATGCGGGGGCCGACTTGGTCAGCTTTCACCCAGACGCATCGGGCCATGTGCACCGCAGCATCCAGGCGCTCAAAGCCAAAGGCGTGAAAGCCGGGCTGGTGTTCAACCCGGCCGAACCGCTGGATGTGCTGGACTGGGTGATCGATGACATCGATTTGATTCTGATCATGAGCGTGAACCCCGGCTTTGGTGGGCAAAGCTTTATCGATTCGGCGCTGCGCAAAATTGCCGATGTGCGCAAGCGCATAGATGCCTGCGGCAAAGACATTCGCCTGGAAGTTGATGGCGGCATCAAGACCGACAACATTCGGCGCGTGGCCGACGCCGGGGCCGACACTTTTGTGGCCGGCAGCGCGATCTTTGGCAAGCCGGACTACAAAGCGGTTATCGACCAAATGCGCAGCGCGTTAGCTGCTTAAATCTATCACCTAAGATCAAAAAGCCCTGGATTGCCACGGCCTGCGGCCTCGCAATGACGGCCCAAATGCATGGGGCACAGCAATGGCGAGTTTTTTTGGATCACCTAGGCGCCTGCAAACTGCAAGTTGCTGGCGCCCCCTAACGAACCAGCTGGTTCATCTGGATGATGGGCAGCAAGACGGCTAGCACGATCAGCATCACGACCAGGCCCATAAACACGATGAGCAAGGGCTCGAGCAGCGTGGCTAGTTGCATGGCGCGGCGTTGTACTTCGCTGCTCAGCTGGCTGGAGGCGCGTTGCAGCATCAGGGGCAGTTGACCGGTTTGCTCGCCCAGGCGCGCAAACATCGACAACAAACCGGGAAAGCGTTTTTTCTGGGCCAAGGCCGAAGCCAGCGGAGCACCTTCGCGCACGGCCACCAAAGCGTCTTGCGCATCGCGGCGCATAGCCTGGTTGCTCAGGGTGTCAGAAGCCGCTTGCAAGGCCTTAAGAATCGGCACCCCAGCGGCTGCCAGCATGGCCAGCGTGCTGGCAAAGCGCGCCGCGTTATAGCTGCGCGACAGCCGCCCGATGATGGGCAGACCCAGCCAGGCCGCATCAAAACGGTAACGCAATTCGGGCGCGCGCAGCGCCCAACGCGCACCCGCGATACCCGCCACCACGGCGCTCAGCATTAGCCAGCCATAGCTGCGCACCACATCGCTAAAGCCCAGCATCAGCACGGTTAAAAAAGGCAGCGCGCGTTTGCTTCCAGCAAACACGCTGGCCACTTGCGGCACCACATAGGTGACCAAAAACAAGACGATGGCCAGCGCCACCAGACTGACGATGGCCGGGTACAAAGCCGCGCCCAAGAGCTTGGCGTTGAGCACTTGCTGGTCTTCCAGGTCTTGCGCCAAATGCTCCAGTACCAGCCCCAAATTACCGCTTTGCTCACCTGCGCCGACCACCGCCACGTAAATCACCGAAAACTCGCGCGGGTGCTGCGCCAGCGCGCGCGCAAAGGTGCTGCCGCTGTTGACCTCGGCACGCAAATCGGCCACCAAATTGCGCTCGGCATCGCTTTCGGCTTCGCTGCTCAGTGAGGCCAGTGCGCGCTCCAGCGGCAGGCCCGAAACCACCAAACCGGCCAATTGCCGCGTCCACACCGAGAGGGCTTGCGAACCAAACACGCGGCGCGTAAACAGGGCTCCGGCGCTGCCAGCCTTGGCCGCTTGTACCGCCTCAACGCTCAGCGGTACTAAGCCCTGTGTGCGTAACTGGGTACGGGCCGACTTGGCCGAATCCGCCTCTAGCGTGCCCTTGCGGGTTTTGCCGTCGGCGCTGAGGGCTTCAAAAGCGTAGGCGGGCATGGTGGACAGGTAATTCGCTAGGGGTACGCTGGCGCGGTGTAGCCCGCGTTTAGTCGCGCGTCACGCGCAGCAACTCTTCGCGCGTGGTGATGCCGGTATCGACCAGGCGTTGCCCGTCTTCGCGCATCAGCACCATGCCGCTGGCCAATGCCGCTTGGCGGATATCGGCCTCGGAGGCTTGGCTGTGAATTTGCGCGCGGATAGCGTCGTCGGTGAGCAGCAGCTCAAACACGCCGGTGCGCCCGGCGTAGCCGGTGTGGCCGCAAGTGGCGCAACCCGCACCGTCACACGCGGTGCAGCGCTTGCGCACCAGGCGCTGCGCCAGCACGCCCAGCAGCGAGGAACTCAGCAGAAAAGGCTCCACGCCCATATCGGTGAGGCGGGTGACGGCGCTGGCGGCATCGTTGGTGTGCAAAGTCGCCAGCACCAAGTGCCCAGTGAGCGAGGCTTGAATCGCAATTTGCGCGGTTTCAAAATCGCGGATCTCACCGATCATGATCACGTCCGGGTCCTGGCGCAAGATGGCGCGCAGGGCTTTGGCAAAAGTCAGATCAATCTTGGCGTTGACCTGGGTCTGGCCCACGCCGGGGAGCTCGTATTCAATCGGGTCTTCCACCGTCATGATGTTGCTGCCTTGGGTATCGAGGCGTTGCAAACCGGCGTACAGCGTAGTCGTCTTGCCCGAGCCGGTGGGGCCAGTCACCAAAATAATGCCGTGCGGCTGCGACAGCAAGTGGCTAAAACGCGCCAGCACATCACCTTGCATGCCCACCGATTCGAGGCTGAGTTTGCTCTCGCTTTTGTCCAACAAGCGCAGCACCGCGCGCTCGCCGTGGGCGCTGGGCAAAGTGCTGACGCGCACATCGACTGCGCGCGTGCCGATGCGCAGCGAGATACGCCCGTCTTGCGGCAAGCGGCGCTCGGCAATGTCCAGCTCGGCCATGATTTTGAGGCGCGAGATGAGCGCCGCGTGCAGCGCCCGGTTGGGCTGCACCACTTCGCGCAAATTGCCATCGACCCGAAAGCGCACCACCGAATGGCGCTCAAAGGCTTCGATATGGATGTCGCTGGCGCCATCGCGCGCGGCCTGGGTGAGCAAGGCATTGAGCATGCGGATGATGGGCGCATCGTCCGAGGTTTCCAGCAAATCTTCGATAGCCGGCAAGTCTTGCATCATGCGCGTGAGATCGGCCTCGCCCTCCACTTCGCTCACCACCGCCGCAGCGCTGGATTCGCCTTGGGCATAGGCGGCGCTGATGCGCTGCACCAGGTCGGGCGCGCTATGGGTTTGCACCGACACCACCGGGTATTTGCGCATCACCTCGCTCAAGCCGCCGGGCAGCGAGGCGGCATGCACATGCAGCGTAAGCTGATCGCCCGCATCCTCCAGCAGTACTTGCTGGGTGCGCGCAAACGCATAAGGCAGGGGGTAGCGCATGTCAGTTTTTAGCAGGCAACGCGGGCAGTACCGGGCCTTCGTTGATGGGCGTGGTTTGGCTGGGCGCGGGTTGCGCTTCTTTCATACCACCCAACATTTGCTCGTAGCGCTCCATGGACAAGCGGTCGCTGGACGCGGCATCGCGCACCACCACAGGCCGCAAAAACACCATCAGGTTCGATTTTTTGCGACTGCGCGAATTGCTCTTGAACAAGCTGCCGAAAAAGGGCAAGTCACCCAGGCCCGGAATTTTGTCGGTGTTGCCCGTGAAGTTGTCTTGTAGCAAACCGCCTAGCACCACCACCGAGCCGTCATCGACCAGCACATTGGATTCGATGGTGCGCTTATTGGTCGTGGGGCCGGTGGAGCTGGAGCTGGAGGCCGCGCTGGTGTCCACCGACGAGACTTCCTGGTAAATCGTCAGCTTGACAGTGCCATTAGCACTGATTTGCGGCTTGACTTTGAGCGTCAAGCCGACGTCTTTACGCTCAATGGTTTGGAAGGGGTTGACCGCGCCATTGCCGGTGCCGGTGTTGGTAAATTGGCCGGTGACAAAGGGCACGTTTTGCGCGATCACGATTTTGGCCTCTTCATTGTCCAGCGTCAGCAAATTAGGCGTTGACAGCACATTGCCCGAGCCCGAAGTTTCCAGAAAACGCGCCAGTGCGCCCAGCACATATTTACCGTCGTACTGCGTGGCAATGCCGATGTTCAGGCCCGGTTTGGGTATCGCAGTACCTGTGGCAGCGCCCGTGGACAAACCAATGATATTGGCGCCGCCGGAGCCGAAGTTGGTACCCAGAACCCCTACCGTGCCATCGCCCACTTTCCCCAAAGCGCCCTGCCACTGCACGCCAAAGTCCGCCGCTTTGTCGGAGCTCACTTCGGCGATCAGGCTTTCGATAAACACTTGGGCGCGGCGCCCGTCCAGCATGTCAATCACTTCGCGCAACTGGCGGTATTGCGGGTCTGGCGCGGTGATGATCAGCGAGTTGGTGGCCACATCGGCCTGCACCTGGCCGCCAGTGGTGGTGGCCGGGGCGCTCGCCTGGCCTGGCGCGCCGCCCGCAGCAGGCGTGGCTTGCGCGCCGACGCCGCCCGCGCCCATGGCAGCACGCAGTGTGGCGGCCAGCTTGGTGGCATCGGCATTTTTGAGGCTGACAACGCGCAAAACACCGGCCTCGCCATTGCCCTGGTTGGAGGCGCGGTCCAGCTTTTCTACCAGCGATTTAATTTGCGCCAGGCGCGCCCCATTGGCCGCACGCACCAGCAGCGAATTGCTGCGCGCTTCGGCAATCACCGTGTTCTTAAAGCCGCCATCGGCCACACCACCAGGCGCCGCACCGGCTACGCCGCCAGACTCCAACAAGCGCGTCACCAAGGGGGCCAAATCCACCGCGATGGCATTCTTCAGTTCAATCACTTCTACATCCGTGGCATTGCTGACATCGAGCGCAGTAATGATGCGCGCAATACGGCGCAAATTGTCCGCGTAGTCGGTAATCACCAGCGAGTTGTTCACTGGGTTGGCGTTGATGGTGTTGTTGGGGCTGATCAGCGGGCGCAGTATGGTGACCAGGTTGTTGGCCGACTCAAAATTGAGCTTAAAGATCTGCGTGGCAATTTGCGCGCCGGGTGCGCCTTTGGGCGCGCTCTCATTCGTTTCTACCGCTGCGCTTTGCAGCTTGGCATCAGCCTCGGGCACCACTTTGAACAAGCCCGCCGACTCCACCATGGTAAAGCCCTGCATGCGCAAACTGGTCAGGAATTGCGCCATCGCCACCTGCGGGCTAACCGATTTTTCGCTGACCAAAGTGATCTGGCCTTTGACGCGCGGATCGACCACCACATTCATACCTGAGATCACGCCCATGGTGCGGGCTACGGCCTCGATATCAGCGGCGTTGAAATTGAGGGTGATGTGGTCGCCGCGTTTGTGCACTGTTTCTGCCTTGGCGACAGAGGCTGCCGGCACTGCCGACTGCGCCTGCGCAGGTGCCAGACACACAGCACCCAGCAACAGGCCGATGACGGCGATCAAACCAAAAAAAGTGCATGGCACTGGGGGCGTGAAGCGACGCAGCACCCCGGCAGCGCCTGATGTACCAAAAACGCTGGATTGCGTCGCTGCGTTCGCAATGACGGAATTGGGGTTTTGCAAAGTGTCCTTAGCTGTCATGAGATTTCAACCCAGTTTGATGATCGAGCGCGCACCTCTGCGCTGCCCGATGATGTTCAGGAGATTGGCCAGCGCCTCCTCCCGGTCGGGCGCGGCACTGGCCTCGCCCTCAAAACGCCATTTGCCGCCCGTCCATTGGCCGCTGCCTTGCAATTGCAAACCGCCTTGCAAGGTACTCAACTCCAATTGCGACGACGGCCCCTCTTGCAATCGCAAGCGGTAGCTACCCATAGGCCGCAAAGTGGACAAGCGCGAGGCCATGTCCAGCGCGTCGATTTGCAAAGCGCCTTGCCAAGAAATGCGCCCTGCAACCCATTGCACCACAAAGCCGCTGCTTTGCAAGAGCAACTGGCCCTCGGGGCGGATGGTATTCCAGGGCGTGCCCAGCCCAGCCAGCCATTGCGCCGACCAGTGCGACTGGCGATCGGCCACTTGCAGGCGCGCACCGCTCCAGGACGGCACGATGTGTATATTCAAACCTTCGGGGGTGCAACAGTCGGCGCGCAACTCGAGGTCTAGCGCGCCCAGGGTCGGCATCAAACGCCATTGCACCCGGCCCGGCAACATGCTGACATCGTTGCTGCCCTGCCCGCCATGCAAACTTAGCTGGCCTGAGCCGGACCACACCGTGCCTTGGGCATCGGACAGGCGCAAGCGCCCTTCGCTGGCCTGGCCCACTTGCGCTGCTAGCCAGCGTGCCGGTGCGAATAAGAGCAAAGCCAAACACAGGCCCGCCAGACTTCCAAGCGTCATCCAAACCCAGGGCGCACGGCTGCCAGGTAGAGCAGCAAAAGGGGAACGCGCGCTTGCCATACTGCGGCCAGGCCTGTCAGGGCGTGCCCGTCGCGGGCAGTTGCAAAACCAGGGTGCCCGACCACAGGCCGCCGGACTGGTTGAAGTGCATTTCCAAGGTGCTGGTGTGCGCCATCAGGCGCGCCTGCTCTAGGAAACGCGCCAGTGCTTCGGGCTTGGCGTCTTTGAAGCTGATGGTGGCGCGCTCGCCCAGCACCGCCATGCGCGCATTTTTTTCCAGGCCGCTTAAGCCGGTTTGCAACACGGCTTTGGCATCGACTGGCGCGCCAGGCGCCTGGGCGCGCAAGGCCTGCGCTTGCGCCTGCAATTGCAAAACCTGCTCGTACTGCGCACGCACCACCGGGGCTTGCGTGCGCGCCGCCTTGAGGCCCACCCAGGCCGGGCGCAGCGCGATAAACCACAAAGCCGCCAGCAGCAACACGCTGATTGCAATACGCACCAAAGTTTGCTCGCGCGCGCTGGCTTGCAACCAGCGGGCTTGCCAGGCACTGCGCAGGGATTGCATCATGGCGCGCCCCTTGCGCGCATGGACAGAGTCGTGCCTTGCGCTTGTAGTTGGTAGCCGCGTGCTTGCATGGCGCGGGTCAATTCGGCCAGTGCGCTAGCGGGCAGTTGCAAGCCCTCGATTTTGAGTTCCCCGTCTTGGTAATGAATAGCGGCGGGCGCCGCCGGGAAGTTGGCCGTCTGCATCAGCGCACTGAGCATGACCTCTGCATCATCTTGCGCCAACTGGCCGCTGCGCTGGCGCAGTTGATCGACTTCACGCTGCATTTGCACCGGTGCATCCACCACAGCTTGCACCTTGGGGAAGGTGCTGGTAAAGGCCGCTTGCATAGCGCGGCGCTCTTGGCTCACTGCGGCTTGCTGCTGGTAGGCGTACAAATTAAGCCCCAGCACCTGCACCAGCAACAAAGCCCACAAGCCCCAGCGCACCGGGCGCCAACGCGCTGCGCTGGAAAACTGTTGCAGACCTTGGGCCATACGCCGGAAACTGCGGCCACCGCGCGACGCGACGATGCCAAACTGCGCCAAATCCCATGCGCCTTGGCTGGCCAGTAAGGCGCGCTGGGCGCTGGTTTGCAAAAACAGGGGGCGCCCCAACAGCGCTTCGGCCTGGGCAGCGACGGCTGGCTCGGCCCAAACCGGCACATCCTCGGCGGGTTTGATGGCGGCCAGCGCTGCGGCTTGCAAAGGCCAGCGTGTCAGGCCGGCAGCGCTGCTATGCACCCACTGCGGGCCTTGCGGGCTGTCTAAGGCATAGAGCTGGACTGGAGCGGCAGCACCCAAAGCGGGCGGCGCCAGTTCGGGCACCAGCGCTGAGATGTCGAAACCGGCCTGCTCCACTTCACGCACACAGTCGAGCAACCAGGCTTTGTCGCAAGCGGCGAGCCAGGCGGGGCCTTGTGCGGGCAGGGGTTGTTGCAGCGCCAGATGCAGATCGGCCACATCGTCGAGCAACTGGTCTTCGACCAAGCCTTCGAGCACGGCGCGTAAGCGCGCGGAGCGGGCTGCGCCTGGCGGCAATTGCACTTGGTGCCAGGACACACGCTCCACCGGCAGCACCAGCACCACTTGCGTGGCCTGGGCGGCGCGGGCGCTGGCCGGTAGCAGCGACCAGGGCGCGCTGGACTGGGTGTCCAGGGCCGTACCGTCGCGGCTGATCACGTAGTCCAGCTGGGTAGCGGACTTGAGGGCTTGCGCGGGCAGGGTAATGATCAAAATGGCCATGGATTCAATCGCTGCAGGGATTGTAGGCGGCAGGCCTGTGCGGGCGGGGCTTGCGCATGCTAGGGCCTTGGGGACGCAGGCGGCGCGCTATTGGGGCTTGCCGCCATGGAATCTAGGCCGAACACAGGCGCCACCGTGCGCTCGCGGCGCAGGATGCGTACCCGCTGGCCGTCGCGCTGTGTGAGCGTCATCACATGCACCGGCTGACCTTCCAATTCCAGCGTGCCGCGCACTTCAAAAAACCGGGTTTGCGTGGCCAGGCCTTCGGTGTCGAGTAACTTAGCAGAAAGGCCTGCGGCTTGCACAAAATCGTCCAAGGTCTCCCAGGGTTTGTTGCTGCGTTTTTGCAGCAGTTGTTGGGCCGAGGCCGCGTCCAAGCCGACAACGGCGGCGCGTAGCACGATGTCGGACGCGGTATTGAGATTAATTTTGGTGATCTCGGGCAGCACCGTTACATACGGGCGCAATTGGGCAATGGTGTTGCTGCTGAGGCCCAGCCAGGCGAGTTGGTCCACGGTTTGGGGCAGCAGCGGCGCCTGCACGGCCACGCCCACCGGCGCATTGCTGGCCTGCTGCGCGCTGAGCAGGCCGTTCAGGAGCAAAGTCAATTCCTGATTAGGCAGGTTCAGGATGGTGAACAGGCGGGCGAACTGCGCCGCGGTGGGCGCATGCACTTTGTCGCCCACGATGAGGGTGCGCAGGTTCAGGCGCGATTGCAAATCAAACATCTGGCCCGAAAGCAAGGCGCTACCGGTCTGGTCGGCCAAGATAGCGTCGCTGCGGTCCACCGCCAAAAAAGTGGACAGGCGCGCTGCTTCCAGGGGCATGGACCAGGGCTCGGTCAGGTTGTCCGAGCCGCCTTTGCGCCCGTCTTCCGCCAATATCAAGCGCGCCCAATCCAGCGCGCCTTGCAAAATCCAGCCGGACTGGGCGCGGCTGCGCTCGGCGCTTTCGATTTCGATGGCGCGCCACTGCTGCCAGAGCGCGGCCGAGGCCAGGGTGGCCACCAGCACCACCGTGAGCATGGCCATCAAAATCGCTGCGCCAATTTGACGCTGCCGGGCTGGGCTGCGCTGCATCATGAGCCGCCCAATCCGGCCCGCGACCAGTCGCGCGTGAGGGTGCCGCTGATCGCGCCGCCATCGGGCAAGGTCAGCACCAGGCGCACACCATCGGGCAGGGCCTCGGTCTTGGTTTGCGCTGGTGCATTGGCGGCTTGCCCGGCGGCTCCGGGCACTGCGCCGACCAAGGCACCCAGCAGGCCTTTGCCGGCGTCGGCAGCGCCCTCTTGCTTGGGCGGCTCGGTGACAACGCCGCTAGCGCCGGTCACCGGTGGGGCGGCGGTGGCGCTTACTTGGTCGGCACTGAACAGCGGATTGGACCAGGCGCCGCCCCGGAAATACACAATTTGCCAGCCCGTCATGGGCGCAATGACGACCTCGCGCAGGCGCTCGGCATCGCCGGGGTTTTGCGCCCACAAAGCGGCCTGGCTCCAGGCGGCCAGCATCTGGGCGCGGTTGGTGAGCGGCGGCGAGGACCAGCGCAGCCACACGCTGCCCTGCGCCCGCTGGCCTTGCGCCCAGGCCACCACGTACAAGCCCTCGCCCGCGCTTTGGCTGCCCCGGCGCAGCAAGCGCAGCGCGCGGCCATCCCAATCCATGCTGCTTTGGCCGGGCTGGGTTTCTATGGCTTCCAGGTCTGCTGTCCATTGCGCCAGGCCGTTTTGCAGGCTCAGCACTTCTTGCGAATGGCGCGCAAGGCTCGTTTGGTTGCGCTGCATGGCGTCAAAGCCGCGCCAGCTTAAAGCGGCCATGACGGCCATCAGCACCAGTGCTACCAACAATTCAATAAGCGTAAAGCCGCGATGGCGGCGCGCTTTGGGGGCCGCATTGGGCCTGGGCTGCATGAAAAGCGCGCGCTGCATATTAGTTGCGACCCACGATGGTGGTCAGGCGCAGCACCGGCTCGGTGGTGTTGCGCACCAGGGCATCAACACGCACGAAATTGGGGTTAGGCGTAGGCTGCACATCCAGCGCCACGGTATAGGTCTGCGTGCCCTGTTGGCATTCGCGGCTGCTTTGGCCCACGCCGGGCATTTGGCGCGATAAGCGCATTTGGTGCAATACGTTTTCCACGCACATCTGGCCCAGCACCACATCGGTTTGGCGCTGCGCGTGCAGCGTCAAGGCGCCGCTGGCTTTCATACCGGCCATGAGCGCCACGGCCACGATGGTCAGGGCTACCAGCACTTCAATGAGGGTGAAGCCGCGGGCTTGCCGCGTTGGCGCTTGAGGCCCATGGTTCATGGCGCGCGTCCTGTGTTGGCCGGCACTGCAAGATCGGCGGGCACGATGGCAAAGGGCTGCACGCCATCGGAGGCGACGCGCACCGTATTGCCCGGCGTCTGGCCCGAGCCCAGCAGCACCGATTGCGGTGCTAGCACCGGCTCCGGGCCCAGGGCTAGCACGGCCAGGCTGGCGGAGTCAATGGCTGGATTGCGAGGCAGCACGTCCAACACGCGGGTGTCTGGGCTTAGCCAGGGCTGCTCGGGTACGGGTTTGTTTAGGCCTTCTAAGGCAAAGCCATTGCGCGTGACGCGCCAGCGCACTGGCGTGCCTTGCAATCGGGACTGCGCGCGCGCGTATTCCAATAGGGCTGCCAGGCGCTGCCCTTCTCGCTCTAGGGCGATGCCCTGGGTATCACGCAAGCTAAAGACCACCATGCCCGAGGCCAGCGCCACGATCAGCACCACCACCATCAGCTCGATCAGGGTGAAGCCGCGCTGCCCCCCAGCGCGCGCGGTGCGGCGGACTAGGCGCCGCTTAAGGCTGCCAGCTGCCGATGTCCGCATTCTTGCCCTCGCCGCCGGACTGACCGTCTGCGCCAAAGGACATGACATCGATTTCCGCCTTGATGCCGGGGTTGAGATACACGTAGGGCTTGCCCCAGGGGTCATTGGGCAACTGGTCCAGGTTTTTCTTCCAGTTGGGCGCCATGGGCTCGACGGTGGGCTTGGTGGCCAGCGCGGCCAAGCCCTGCTCGGCGCTGGGGTAGCGGCCATTGTCCAGGCGGTACATCTTGAGCGCTTGCATCAGGTTGCTGATATCGGCCTTGGCCGCTGTGACCTTGGCATCGTCGGCCCTATCGAGCACATTGGGCACGATCAGGGCGGCGAGTACGCCGATGATGAGCAGCACCACCATCAGCTCGATCAGGGTGAAGCCGCGTTGCAGTCGCATTTTTCTTATATCTGAGCCCATAGTCTTCGGAATTACAGTTGGGTTTGGCGTTGTCGGCGTCGGCGGCGGATGTTACTCCTTAGCAAGGATGACTCTGTTCCGCTATGTCTAAGGGTCATGGTTTCAAAGATGGTGATTCGAAAATTGATCTACCACCAAATTTTATGTCGTAGCTCCAATAAAACAAGGGCGCCATGGCGCCCTTGTTTTCAACTCGGAAACTTTGCTTACTTGAATGTGATGCTACCCCACAGTGCGTTAGTTGTCGGGTAATCATTATTCGATGATTTGACAGTTGTGTTTGCACTTGTCGTCTTTGTGCCCGAAGTGATCGCCGACCCACCGAAGTCACCTTGGAAATCAACCTGTGAAACATTCGAGGAGGTAGCTAGCGCGAGGGCTGGCGTCGTGATGTTCGCGTCACCGCAATTTTCAAGAACCGTGAAACTGGAGATTGGTACTGTATAGGTATCTCTCTTACCGTCTGGATTCGCCGGCTGCGAGGCCGTAGGCGTAATAACGGCGACAAGTTTCATATTGCAATGCGAATTCCATGGGTTTCTTTTGAATGCGTACCACTTGCCGAGCGTCAAAATTACCGCGAAATTATTCGCGTTCGTGGCGGTCTGGCTATACCACTCGTCGTTTTGTCCGTAGGTGAATGAAATGTCTTGTTTGCCGGCTATATCCAAGCCCGCAGTGTCTGCTGAGGTGCTGATCGCTGTTACACCAGGCGCTTGAACGTAAACACCAGCAAACAAATCGGTGGTTGTTACAGTATCTTTGAAAACGTAATATGAGTAATATTTGGTTTGCGACGCCTTTGTAATACCTGTATCGCCGATTAAAGCCGTTCCGCCCCCGCCAAAGGTGGTCGACCCATTTGCACCCTGCCAGTTATCAATGCTACTGCCGCCATAGCCTCCATAAGCCCCTGCTTCAATGGTGAGTGCGCTTGCGGCAAATCCGCTAGAAAATGTGGCGCCAGATACTGTCACGGAGACAGCAGGAGAAGTAGCCGCAGAGTAAGTAGAGTCTGCTGCCTTGGTGGCGGTTACCGTACAGGTTCCAGCGGTTTTAGGAACACTTAAAGTGGCACCATCGAGAGTGCAGGAGCCCGATGCGACGGCATATGTGACCGCGCCGCCTCCCGATCCGCCCGAAGTGCTGAGGGTGGTACTTCCTAGTACCCTGACAGTTGTAGATAACGGTACAACGGAAAGCGCCGCCTGAGCTAAAGGCTGCGGTGTAGAGCTACTTCCTCCACCACAAGCCGAAAGAATCAATGCTGACGCGGCAGCGCCGACCAGCAGAGTAAACGAGTTACGCGAGATTTGCACGATATTGCCTCCTATGGCGTTTGAAAAAGAGATGAAAAGGCGCTGAACCTGAAAGCGCGTTCTGAAAGCGCTTTCACAAATGTTACGGTTTGTTGAAACGGCTTGCAAGATCTTTTTCCTAGGGGTTTCCCTAGGTTTTGTGGATTTATTTGCAAAGTTGTTTCCAAAGGCGCGGCCAAAGCGATGTTTCATGGCTTGCTGAAGTAAATCTGGTCCACCAGCGCGCTAAAGGCGGGCGTGCCGCCTACGGCTTCGATGCTGAAGGGAATGATGACGGCGCCTTGGGCGGCCACACCGAGCTCGGCCAGCGCAATGGTGACGTCCTGCCACCCGGTGCTGGCCTGGAGTTTGGGCGCCAGCGGCACGGAGGCCACATTGCCCACGCCCGCAATGCGTACCCGCACAAACTGCGCGGCGCTGCTGGTTTTGATTTTGAAGTGCAGTTGGGAGTAGGCGCTCAAGTCTTGGCTGTCGCCCAAAATTTGCCAACCGGCGCCGTCACGGCCCAGGCTAAAGCTGACAGCGTGGCTGCCCTCAAACGCGTCGGTCTGCACTTCTTGCGCCACCCCGCCCGCAAAGACCTGCGGTGCGGTGGTGCCAGCCCACGTACCGAGGTAAGGGATGTCCGCATACACACCCAATGTGGCAGGCATGGCCGTCGGCGCGCCGCCGGTCGGTGTGTTGGCGGTCGGTACAGGGAAAGGCACTGTTGTCTGCGTGGGGTAGCTGCCTGTGCTGCCGCTGGTGCTCCAGGGCATGCTGAGGTAGGAGTCAAAGTCGTTGCCATTGACCACCAGCGTCAGGGCCGGGCCGCTGAGCTTGCTGAGCTCCAGGCGTATGGTCTCGCCGCTCAGGGTTTGGGCGGCAATGCCCGTGAAGTTAAAGCGGGTGCTGTGGTTGCCGCTGCCGGTGGTGGTGGGGTCCATCTGGGCCTCGCCAAGCAGGGTTTCTGTGCCGTCGGCGCGGCGGCGGTAGATGCGCGCACGGACTTGGGCGGAGGCGGCAGGAGTGAGCGTCCATACCTGTGCAGCCCAGGCGCCGGCATCAAAGCTCCCACTGAGGTAGGGCGTGTACCAAGACAGCGCGGTATCGGCCAGGGTGACCAGCGGTTGCGCGCCGGTGGTGGTGCCTGTTGCTGAGGACAGTTTGGGGTCTGCGCCCAAATGCCAGACCGAGGGTAATCCTGCCGCGTTGCCTTTGGCGGGCCAGGGGCGGGTGTAGTGGCGGACGTAGTCGATGACGTAGGTTTGCGGAAATACGGTGGTGTTATTTGCCCAACCACCCCAGGCGCCGCCCACGGCCAGGTTCAGCAAAATGAAATAGGGCTTGTGAAACTCCTCCATATCGGAGGTGATCAGCCGGGTGCCATAGGCAATGTCATCGATATACCAGGTGAAACTTTGGGGCGTCCAGTCCATGCGGTACACATGGAAACCATCAGCGAGTTTGGTGGCGTTGCGGTAGCCGATGCTTAAGGGGTCGTAGTTGTTGCCCTTGAGGTAATGCAAGGTACCGTAGGTGGTGTAGTCGCTGGCGTTGCCGGTGGAGCCGCCTATCATTTCCATGATGTCAATTTCGCCGCAGCCTGGCCAGTCTGCGTTGCCGCCGTAGTTTGCCCAGAGAGACTTGCAGGTGCTGCCCAGAAGCCAAAACGCTGGCCACATGCCTTGGGTGGCTGGTAGCTTGGCGCGCATTTCAAAACGTCCATAGAGGAAACTTTTTTTGCGCGAGGTTTGGATGCGCGCCGAGGTGTAGGGCGCGTCACCCGCCACTTCGCGTTTGGCCGTGATGGTGAGCAAGCCGCCCGAGACCACGGCGTTTTGGGCTTTGTAGTACTGCGATTCGCCATTGCCCCAGCCACCCGAGCCCAGGTCTGCGGTCCAGACCGCGCTGTTCAAGCTGGCGCCGTCGAACTCATCGCTCCAGGCCAGCGTCCAGTCGTCGGTCGGTGCCGTTGGGACCGTAGGTGCAGCGTCCCCTCCGGCGCCGGGTTGGGGTGTTTGTTGTTGATTTCCATTGGGCGCGTTTGCAGTGGTGGCACCCCCACCGCACGCGCTGAGCAAGGTCAGGCTTAAACATAGTGCGGCAAGAGCGCGCGGGGAGAATAAATTCATTACATGATTTCGTGATAGGTTGGATGGACTGCCCCGCTGACAGTTAAGAAAGGGGGCTTGGTCCAGCCCCCGATGGCCTGGCGAACTACTGGATTCGCCCCAAAGTACGCGGCGCCACTTGCAAGCTTTTGCCGTCGCTAAACAGCACCGTCAGTGGCTGCGCGCCCGGGTTGTAGGCCAGGTAGGTTTTGCCACCATCTGCGCGCTTGAACACGCTGTAAAGAGTGGTGTTGGCAGTGGTTTCAAAGTCCGGTGTGCCCATGGTTTGCAGGCTTAGCATCCAGTGCAGTGCGTGGCTGCGGGTGTCGCCCAGCTCAAAGGAGCCCCAGCGGTCCCACATGGCCAGCGCGGCCTGCGGGTCGGCAGTGGCCATGTATTTGGCAAACAGGTCTTGCCAAATGTCGATGGGCTTGGCGACTTTGCCGCGCGAGGCAAAGACCTCGGTTTCGGGTTTGAGGGTGGCTAGGCTGCGTTTAACAAAATCCGCATCCCGCCCCAGGTAGGTGGACGCGGTGGTGATGGGAAGTAGATTGATGCCCTTGATCTGGCGCGGCTCGTCGATCCACCAGGTGTTGTGGGCGTATTTACCGCCAAACAGCATGCTGGTTTCTACGTTTTTGTATTCGGGCGGGAAGACCAGGCGGTGGATGTCAAACCAGTAGTAATTGATAGCCTCGATTTCCGACGTGTAAAGGTAAATGCCCAAATCGCGCAAGGCTTTGTCGCCGGTAACTTCGGCCCACAAAATCAGCCCCACCCAGGCGTTGACCGCTTCGGAGGAGGACTCTTGGTTATTACCAAAAGGCCCCAAGCCAATGCCCGACGCCCAGGAGTGGCCTTCGTACTGGTCAAAGTTGCGCAAAAACGGAAAATCAGCCGCGCCCCGCCGCGTGGTGGCGATGTCGGCGATCAGCACATCGACCATGCCGCCCCACTGCGCTTTAGACGCCCATTGCGGATCGCGCAGTGCGATTTCGGCCATGGTGCGTATCCAGTAACCGTAGTGGAAATGGTGGTCGTTCATTTGCTCGACCGCGAAATATTCTTCGGGGTAGGACGCTACCGTGCCCTGCGCTTTGTCGTAGTGAAAATAGGTTTTGCTGTCCTTGCCGGAGAACCATTGCTCGATACGGGTTTTCATGTGCTTGAGCAACTGGTCGCGCGCCTCCAGGTCGCCTTGTTGTTCGACCACATCCATGAGTTTGGAGATGCGCTGCAAGCCTTTGCCTTGCCAATAGGGGCCGACGCCGATTTCCAGCATCATGCGCCGGGCGTTGCGCACATCGGTTTTCATCAAATCGCGCAGTTCGGCGCTGCGCGTTTGTTCGGGCAGGCCGGGCCAAAAAGGCACGAAACCGTTGTACGTGCGGTTCACCTCAAATTGGTTTGCAGCCAGTAGTTGGATAGGGCCGCGCAGGCTGTCAAAAGCCGGGCCGGTCTTACCTTGCAAGGTGCTGTTGTTGTGCCACTGGTGCGGGAATAAACCTAGCAGCGGCGGCACATCCGGCCCTTCCATGCTGCGCGCCGTGGCAACAAAAGTGCTGCGTATGCGGCTGGCGGCTTCGTCAAACTGCCAGTCCACCCGCGTGTCTTGCAAAAACGCATAGGCATGGCGGGTAAACAGGTCCAGTGTGGCGGCGCTGTCATCGGGGAGCGCAGCGGCTGAGGCATAGCCTTTGCCCTCGGGCAAGTGGCCTATCCATTCGGTGCCCGAAACTTGTTCCCAGCGCACGCCGCTGGGGCCAAACAAGGCATACGACTTGCCCTTGAGGCGCAAGGCCAAGACGCGTGCATCGGCATGCGGCACGCGGCTTGCGGCAGCGGGCAATTGCAGGCGCACATTGCCTCTGGGAATTTGCAGCGATACAAAGGGGCTGCCGTGCGCAACCGTCGCCGTCATGGCCGCATCATTGGGGCCCCAGGCGATGTCGATGGCCCAGTCGCTGGCATTGGCTAGCTTGGGCCGCTCTAAGGTGACGCCTGTGGGCGAAAGCAGCAAGCCGTCTTGGTGGGGGTAGTGGATTTCCACATCGCGCCGCTCTGTGGGCACCACGGTTTTGCTGGGCAGCGCAAACTCAATGCCCGCGCTGGTGGGAAAAATGGTTAAGGGGTGGGCAAACAAGACTTCGGGCTTGGCCGCATAGGCAAGCGCCGAATACCACTGGTTGCTGGGCGCAGCGCGCTTAAGCATCGCTGGCGTACGGTATGGCGCTTCAGGCACCACCCGGTCCGCCGCCTTGGGGGCGAGGGTGTAAGCGCCAGCGCCAGCTTTCACGGTTTGCGCTTGCACAGCAAAAGAGGCGGCACAGGTGCAAAGAAAAGCAAGGCACAAAGGTCGGATAGCGGGCATGGAGGTTCCTGTTACGGGCGAGCGCGCGGGCTTAGCCAACGATGGGTTTTTACTGTACGGATTATGAAAGCGCTTTCATCTTTGTGAGGCTAGGGTTTTCCATAGGTTTGACGGCGCCTGAAGCAGCCTCAAATACGGGCAACTTTTTGCCGCAACCAAGGGGAAACCCTAGGTTGTAGATCACCCCGAAAAGCGCAGCATGCAATTACAATGAAAGCGCTTTCATACATTTTGGCACACTAATACTATGAGCCTTCCAAGCAAACCCCTACTCAAGCACCCCAGCGGCATGCAACTGGCCCTGGCCAGTGCGCTACTTAGTTTGTCTGCTTCTAGCTATGCGATTGATTTCGGACCTGACGGCATGTTCAGCCTGACCGGCTTTGCCAAGATGGAGGTCGCGATGAAAGCTAACAAGTGCGATAAATGCGCGCTCCTGCCGGGTGAGCCCAAGGATCGCATTTGGGCCGACGAACTGGTCAACGGTAAAGAGTACAAGACCATGGGCGAGACCACGGTGATGTTCCAGCCTTGGTTTGGCGCCAAATACAACCTTGGCAACGGCTTTACCGCCACCGGGTTACTAAGCCAGCGCTGGCGCGGCTCATCCAGCAATCTGCCTAATGCCTTAACGGCGATTGATCTCGATCTGGAATACAACTACAGCAAGACGTGGAACCAACAAACCGTGTATGAGAAAAACGTCGCCATCAGCCACGAGGACTATGGCCGTGTCGCATACGGCAGCATGACAGCACGCGGCTGGGCGGTAGCCGACTATCCCTACGGCACCAATATCGGCTTGGCCAACGAATGGGGCGGCAGCGGCGCTGGCTACGGGATGCTGGGCAATGCCATCCGCGTTACTACGCGCCCCTTGGATGTGATGAATGGCGACCTGGTGCTCGAAGCCACCATCGATCAGGGTAACACCGGGTTTACGAAAAACAAGCCTTTGCTCATTGAGCTGTATGCGCAGTACCACCAAGGCGCCTTGGTAGTGGATGCGGTGTACCAAAACGCTAAAAACGGCAAACCCTTGGCTTGGGGCCACGCACCTTTCAGCGGCTTGACCGATTCAGCCGCCGATGACAGCTTGCTCACGAGCGGGGCCGAGCAAAGCATGGCGATGGCAGTGGCGCGTTACCAACTGACATCGCAAATTGAGCTATCGGGCGGCGTGCGTGCCAACCGCTGGAGCGGCATGCGGGCGATTCAGCTATCGACCGGGGCGCAAGGGCTTTGGAACAATATGTTTAACGTGGCCTGGGACACCAATGTGGGCGGCGTGGCCAATCCCGGCTATGCGGCCAGCTCGGTGGACCTGAGTGCCGGTGCCCGCTATCGCACCGGCCCCTGGACCGCCTCGGTGGGTCTGATTTACCTGGGCACCGCCAGCACCAGCAACCCAACAGAGCGAGGCCAGAGTAACGACGCCACCGCTGCCACCGTGGGCCTGAACTACGACTATGGGCAAGGTATCCAGTTCTATGGCTTTGCCGGAATGAGCCACTTTGGCCGCATCGGCCTGTCGCCTATGTCCATGCCAGGCAATAACGCGTTCTGGGGCGTTGACTCGCGCGTGACCCAGGACGGCAATTGGTTTGGCGCGGGTGTGGTTTACACGTTTTAAGGCTCAAGAGCCAAAGGTTTACCCATGAAATTTTCACCACTTTTTTCGGCATCTGCGCGACGCGCTTTCTGGCTGCGCACCGCAGCAACTCTGATCTTCAGCGCGCTACTGGCTTCCTGCGGTGGCGGCGGTGTTGTGGTGACGGGCGTTACGCAGCGGCTGCTCAGCGCAGAAGTGTCGACGCGCAATGCCGTCAACTACGCGCCCTACCGAACTTCCCAAGTGGAATCAGACCGTGCCAATGAAACGATTACTGAAGCCATGATCAAGCAGGACCTGGACCTGATGGTGGCGGGCAATTTCAAGCTGATCCGCTTGTTTGACAGCTCCGACAAAGTGGCTAAGCAAACACTGAAAGTGATTCGCGACAACAACCTGGATATCAAGGTCATGCTGGGTGTCTGGATTGCCAGCGGCAATGACGCATTCAACCAGGCAGAAATTGTCAGGGGCGTGGCGCTTGCCAAGCAATACAGCGACATCGTGCTTGCCGTCAGCGTGGGCAATGAGACCATGGTCAATTGGTCTTTCAATCGATTGACGGTAGCGCAAATGGCCGCGTACATCAAAAGTGTGCGCAGCCAAGTCACACAGCCAGTTACCACCGATGACAACTGGGCATTTTTTGCAAAAACCAACGAACAGGATCAGAACCCGCGCGCGGTGCTGGACGTGATCGACTTCGTGGCGATGCACACCTACCCCTTGGCCGAAACCATCCATCCACCAGCGACTTGGGACTGGCAGCAGTTGGGTGTGACAGCGGGACTCTCGCGGGCCACCGCCATGATGGACGCCGCTATTGCTGCCGCACGTGCGCAGCACGCCTCAGTGCGCGCCTACCTTGACAGCCAGGGTTTTTCCAAGATGCCGATCCTCATCGGCGAAACCGGTTGGAAGGCCGTAGCCTCCGATGGCGAGTTCAACCGCGCCCATCCGGTGAACCAGAAAATGTATTTCGACAGGCTGCAAACTTGGACCAACGAAATGCGCGCCGGCCAGGGCGGGCCCAAATCTATTTTCTATTTCGCAGCCTTTGACGAGGATTGGAAAGGTGAAGACGACAAATGGGGGCTTTTCAATAAGAGCCGGCAGGCGCGTTACGTGGTCCAAAGCCTGTACCCCAAAGCACAGGGATATGTACATGAGACCGGCACCTATGCCGCGACGGACGCCTTGTACGCACCGGATGTGAGTCAGGCCGTTGTAAGCGGTTCGCGCTTTACCGTGTATGCCGATAGTGTTCCCACCGGTGCCTCAGCGGCAGTGGCGACAGGCGCAGACCTGTTCGGTTGGGACAACCCGCCAACCGCCTTTGGCGGCGAAGAAGACGCTGGCGTGCGCGTCACCGGCGCACCCGGCGACAGTGCCAATGGGCTGGTGGTCAAACCCGTTCCGAAATCCTGGGGTTGGGGGCTTTTGATAGCACCCGGCAATGGCACGGTGATCGCAAATCTCAGCGCCTACGAAGCGACAGGTAATTTGAACTTCAGCATCAAGACGAGCTACCCGGGCAAACTGGAAGTTGGTTTTTACACCGGCAGCGGCGCATCGGGCTATGACGTTTACATGCCTCTAGTAAGCGGCAGTTACGGCTATGTGAATGATGGCAATTGGCACACGGTCACCATTCCAATTCGGGATATCAAACCCTCTGGTAACAAAGGCTCTGGCAACGAGGGCTCCGCCACATCGGTTTTTGATCTGAGCAAAGTGAGCAACCCGTTCGTGATCGCGGATCGCTTTGGCAAAACCGGAAATAACCAAGCCAGCGCCACCAACACCAAGATTTATATCGACAATATTTACTGGTCCAAATAAGCCAACACCCAGCCTCTTGAAGAAAAAGGGACTTGGGTGAAAAGCATGATCCGTCATTACCTTAGCAAGCAGGATGCGGCGTCCCAACTGGTAGAACAAGCGCCTTTGCTTGGCTACCGGGGCATGGGTGGCGGACCATCGCTCTACATCAACCCCACCAAAACCTTCCAAACCCTGGAAGGCTTTGGCGGCGCATTCACCGAATCAGCGGCCACCACCTGGAAGAAGCTGCCGCTAGCGCAGCAGCAGGAAGTGCTGCGCGCTTACTTTGACCCAGTGCAGGGCCACGGCTACACCTTTTGCCGGGTGCATATGAATAGCTGCGATTTTTCGCTGGGCAACTATGCGCATGTGGAGACGGCGGGCGATGTGGAATTGCACAGCTTTAGCATCGACCGTGACCGCGTGGCCTTGCTGCCGATGATTCAGGCGGCGCAGCAGGTGGCCGGGCGCACACTGCAATTGATGGTGTCGCCCTGGAGCCCGCCGGCCTGGATGAAAAGCAATGGGCAGATGAACGGTGGCGGGTATTTGCTGGCGCAGTACCGCGCGGCCTGGGCGCGTTGTTTTGTGGAGTTCATCCGCGCTTATGAGGCGGAAGGCGTGCCGGTGTGGGGCGTGTCGGTGCAAAACGAGCCCGAGGCGGTGCAGACCTGGGACAGCTGTATTTACACCGCCGAAGAGGAGCGCGATTTTGTACGCGACCACCTGGGGCCCACGTTGGCAGCAGCGGGCTTAGGGCATGTGCGCATCGTGATTTGGGACCATAACCGCGACCGCATGGTCGAGCGCGCAGACTGCGTGCTAAGCGACCCGCAAGCGGCGCAATACATCTGGGGCACGGGTTTTCATTGGTATGTGGAAGACCATTTTGAGCATGTACAAATGCTGCACGATGCCTGGCCCGATAAACACTTGCTGTTTACCGAAGGCTGCCAGGAGGGCGGGCCGCATACCGGCGAATGGGCGGTGGGCGAGCGCTATGCGCGCTCCATCATCAACGACCTAAACCGCTGGACCGTGGGTTGGATCGATTGGAACCTGCTACTCGACGATACCGGCGGCCCCAACCACGCGGGCAATTTGTGCAGTGCGCCGATATTGGCGGATCCGAAAACCGGCGTGTTGGATTACCAAAGTTCGTACCACTACCTGGGACATTTTTCGCGCTTTATCCGGCCCGGTGCCAAACGCATTTTGTGCGCCGCCACGCGCGAAGCGCTGGAGTGTTGCGGCTTTCTCAACACCGATGGATCGATTGCCGTGGTGGTGTGCAACCGCAGCGATACGGCGATTGCTTTTGACCTGCACTGGTGCGGCCAAAACTACGCCACTGAGCTTGCGGCGCATGCGATAGCTACGTATGTGCAAATGCCCTAGGCGCAACGCGCACGCAAATTCAGCACACAAAAACAGCTGACTCTGAAGCCACCCGCAGCCTGGCCGGGTACCAACGGCAGGCAGGAAAACGCACCGTCTGTAGCGGGCAGACTTCAGAGGGATTGGCCCGCAGCGTCAAAGCCCAGCACGTCCTGCGCAGCCGCGCGCAAAAACACCATTTGTCCCGCCTGAAACGGGCCGCTGTTGGCGGCCACTTTGGCTTTAAGCAGATCTGCCACACCTTGCACCCGCATGTGCAGCACCGAAGCATCACCCAGGTGCTCGGCCAGCACCACGGTAGCGGCCACGCCCTCGCCGCTGGCGTGGACTTGCAGGTGTTCGGGGCGCACGCCCAAGTGCGCCGCAGTAGCCAAGCGCTCACCGCCCAGAGTTTTCCAAAGGGCTTGGTGGGCCAACTCCGCCGCACTGTCGGGTTGCGCGATCAGGTTGATTTTGGGCGCACCCATAAAGCCCGCCACAAACACATTGGCGGGACGCTGATACACCTCTAGCGGCGCGCCGATTTGCTCGATGATGCCTTTGTTAAACACGGCGATGCGGCTGCCCAGGGTCATGGCCTCGACCTGGTCGTGGGTGACGTAAATCATGGTGGTGCCCAGCTCTTTGTGCAGGCGGGCCAGCTCGACGCGCATGTCCACGCGCAAAGCCGCGTCCAGGTTGGACAGGGGCTCGTCAAACAAAAATACTTTGGGCTTGCGCACAATGGCGCGGCCAATGGCCACGCGCTGGCGCTGGCCGCCGGACAGCTCTTTGGGGTAGCGCTGCAATAGCTCGGTCATGCGCAGGGTTTCGGCCGCCTGCTGCACTTGGCGCTCGCGCTGGGCCTTGGGCACACCAGCCATCTTCAGGGCAAAGCCCATGTTCTCGGCCACGGTCATATGCGGGTACAGCGCGTAGCTTTGGAACACCATGGCTGCGCCCCGGTCTGAGGGGCGTACATCGTTAGCCCGCACGCCGTCGATGCGCAGTTCGCCCGCGCTTATGCTCTCCAGCCCCGCGATCATGCGCAGCGTTGTGGTTTTGCCGCAGCCCGAGGGGCCGACAAAGACCAAAAACTCGCCATCGCGCGCTTCGATATCGATGCCGCGAATCACCTCGGTGGTGCCGTAGCTTTTGCGTATGCCTTGCAGCGTGACGGTGCCCATGGGTGTGTTCCTTGTTGGGGTAGGCGTTATCAGGCGGCGCGCTGCGCCTGGGCCTGACCGGCCAGAAAATCGCGGTACCACTTGGCGCTGTCTTTGAGCGTGCGCTGCTGGGTTTCGTAGTCCACATACACAATGCCAAAGCGCTTGGCATAGCCCGAAGCCCATTCGAAGTTGTCCATCAGGCTCCAGACCATATAGCCCTTCATGGGCACGCCTTGTTGCATGGCCTGGTGTACCGCTTCAATATGCGTTTGCAAGTAGCGCACGCGGTCAGCGTCATGCACCTGGCCATTGACCATCGGGTCTTTAAATGCGCCGCCGTTTTCGGTGATCAGCAGCGAAGGCACCGGGTAGTCCTGGTGCAAGCGTACGAGCAACTCGGTCAGGCCCTGGGGATACACCTCCCAGTCCATTTCCGTCACTTCCAGGCCGCTGCTGTGCACGTCGTAACTGCCTTCTGCGCGCACCACGGTACGCGAGTAATAGTTGATGCCCATAAAGTCGATGGGCGTGGCGATGATCTCCATGTCGCCTTCTTGCACCGGCGGCCCGTCAGCACCCAGGTGATCCAATATGTCTTGCGGATAGCTGGCTTTGTACAGTGGGTCCATGAACCAGCGTACCAGGCGGCCATCGTCCAACCTGGCTTTGGCCAGGTCCGCCGCACTATCGGTGGCGGCGTGGATGGGCGAGAGGTTGAGCACAATGCCTAGCTCGGCTTTGCAGCCAACCTCGCGCAAGGCGCGCACGGCCATGCCATGGCTCAGCAGTAAATGGTGGGCCGCTTGCATGGCGATGCCGCGCTCTTTGATGCCGGGCGCAAAAATGCCAGTTTCATAGCCCAGTATGGCCATGACCCAGGGCTCGTTGTGGGTGGCAATCGAAGCCACGCGGTCGCCCAGACGCTGGTGCATGCCCAGGGCGTACTCGACAAAACGATGGCAAATATCCCGGTTGGCCCAGCCACCCTGGTCTTGCAAGGCTTGGGGCAAATCCCAGTGGTTAAGCGTGAGGTATGGCGCCAGGCCGCGCTCCAGCATGCCATCGACCAGGCGCTCATAGAAGTCCAAGCCCTGGCTGTTCCAAGCGCCACTGCCCAAGGGCTGTACGCGCGGCCAGGCCACGGAAAAGCGGTAGGTGTTGACGCCCAGCTTGGCGATCAAATCGAGGTCGGATTGCCAGCGCTGGTAATGCTCGCACGCGCGGCTGCCGTCAGTGCTATCGGCGATGGTGCCGGGCTTGGCGCAAAAAGTGTCCCAGATAGACGGGCCACGGCCATCGGCGGTGTTGGTGCCTTCAATTTGGAAGGCGCTGGTAGCCACGCCCCATACAAAATCATGGGGGAAACGGGCTTTGAGTTCTAGGTCGGTAAGGGATGGCATGGTTTCTGAAGTCGACATTTTTTGAGTGCGTCCAACGAATACTTATTTCACAGCGCCTGCGGTCAGGCCATCGATCAAACGGCGCGAGGAAATCGCAAACAAGACCAGCAGCGGCAAGGTGGCAATAGCGGAGCCCGCCATGACGGCGCCCCACTCGGTGTTGACCGGGCTTTGCATGCTGCGCAGGGCCAGGGGCAAGGTGTACATCTCGGGCGAGCGCATGACGATCAGCGGGCCGATGAAGTTGTTCCACGAGGCAATGAAGGTGATCAACCCCAAGGTGCCCATGGCGGGCTTGAGCAGCGGTAGCACGATACGCCAATAGATGCCCAACTCGCCACAACCGTCCATGCGCGCTGCCTCGATCAGCTCGCGCGGGATGGCGCTGCTGATGAACTGGCGCATCATGAAAATGCCAAAGGCGCTGGCCGCGCCGGGGATGTAGAGCGCGCGCGGTTGGTCGATCCAGCCGAAAGCGTCCATGATCATGAAGCTGGGAATCATGCCCAGAAACGAAGGCAGCAACATGGTGGCCATGACCAAGGTGAAGAGGGGCTGCTTGAAGCGAAACTCAAACATCGCAAACGCATAGCCGCCCATGGAGCAAAACAAGAGCGTGAGCGCGGTGGACGCCAGGCCCACATACAAGCTCCAACCCAGGCTGCGCCAAAACGGAATCTTGTTGGTCAATATCTCCATATTGGCCAAGAAGCTGTCGCCAAAAAACAGCGGCGGCGGCAGGTTAAATATTTCAGTGCGCGAATGGCTTGCAAACACGAACATGAAATAAAACGGCAGCAGCATCACCACTGCACCCAGCGCCACCATCAGATAAGCGGCGCGCGGTGCGAGTTGGCTGGGGGCTGACGCAGCGCTGCTCATGCAGAAGGCCCGCGCGGCTTGAAGGCGCGGTTGGTGAGCCAGGTCAGTAAAGCCACAAAAACAAACAAGAGCCAGGACAGCGCACTGGCGCCGCCAAAGTCGTTGAACTCGAAGGCCGTGCGATACATATACATGGCGGTAGTCATGCCGCTCTGGTCGGTGCCGCCGCGCCCGCCGGTCAGGATGAAGGGCTCTTCAAACAACTGCAAGCCGCCCACCACGCTGAGCGTTACGCCGAAATAAATCATGGGCTGCAAACTAGGCAGCGTGATAAACCAAAACTGCTGCCAGCGCCCTGCGCCGTCCATGGTGGCGGCTTCGTAAATATCAGCCGGGATGGTCTGCAAAGCCGCCAGATACAGCACGGTGTTAAAGCCCACATAGCGCCAGAACACCACCAAGGAAATTGCGGGTTTGACATTTTCAGCGCGCCCCAACCAATCCACGGGCTGTGCCGGTGCAAGCCAGGCCAGCCCCGGCAGTTGGTGCAAGGAGAGCAGCGCTTGGTTGATCAGCCCGTAGTCGGTAGAAAACAAGGTGCTGAACATCATGGCAATCGCCACGGTGCTGGTGATGTAGGGCAGGAAGTAAGCCCCGATCACGAAATTGCGGCTGCGCTTGAAAGAGGTATGGATAAAGTAGGCCAGCGGTATCGCCACTAGGTGTTGTGGCACGCCGGACACCAGCGCAAGCCAGGCGGTGTTTTTTAGGGATTTCCAGAACCATTCGTCGGTAATGGCGAATGCAAAATTGTCTAACCCGACAAACTTCATGGCCGACAGTCCGGCGGTGGGCTCCCAGCTTTGAAAAGCCAGATAAAAAGAAAACACCAAGGGGAAAACGCCGAACACCAAAAACAGCACCACAAATGGGCTGAGCAGCACATACGGCACAGCGGCAGGCGACAAACGCGGAGTCATGCAATTGCTTAGCGTGAGGCGTTTGTCGGCGGTGCTGCGGTGATGGGCAGTGCGGGCTTAGCGCTTAACGCGGCGCTCCAGCAAGGCTTTGGCGTCGGCCAGCGCAGTGCGCACGTCCTTACCTTGGTCCAGCACTTTGTCAAGCTCAGTGTTGACGATTTCTTCGGCAATAGGGTCAAGCTTGTGTACATCCACCGCATTGATTTTTTGCGCCGCTTCACGCCAGATTAAACGTGCTTTTTGGCCGCCCAGAAACTCAATCGGCTGGTCAAAAAAGGCGTCTTTATGCGTTTCAAGCAGGGCAGGAAAGGCGTCCTGCGATTTGAAAGCGGCCAGTTGCAAATCCGGGGTAAGCGTCATCATTTGGATGAAGTCTGCAGCCAGGGCTTTGTTCTTGGCGGCCTTGGGGATGCTGTAAAAACTGCCACCCCAAGAACCAAATGCTTTTTCGGGCAATTGGGCGGCACGCCACAGGCCTTTGGTTTCGGGGGCGAGCCAGTTGTTTAGGTGGCCGGCCAGCCAAGCGCCGGTCATTTGGGTGGCGATGGTGCCGCGCTTAAAGCCTTCGGACCATTCATTGGACCAGGCGCCGATTTTGCCGTCCAACTTTTGGTCGCGCACTTTTTTGGCCATTTCGAAAGCTCGTACAAAGCGCGGCGAATCCACCAGCACTTTGCCGGTTTTGTCGATGTACATGGCTTCGCCGGTTTTCAGGTCGGCGCGGATCATGATGTCTTTGATGTCACGCGCATGGGCCACCAGGTAGGCGCCGGTGCTGGACTTGATCTTCAAGCCGGAGTTGACAAAGCCGTCCCAGGATTTGGTCAGGTCGGCTTCGGTGAGCCCGGCTTTTTTCAAGATATCGGTGCGGTAAAGCAAAGTGCCTGGGCCAATGTCGGTGGGCATGGCGACCAGTGCGCCACTGGTGGACGTGCCTTGGGCATACGCAAATGGCACGATGCGCGCGCGCTGCGCTTGCATGTTGTAGGGCGCAGCGCCCAGGTCTTCTAGCCCGCCGCCTTCGGCAAAGCGGCCCACATAGCCGTATTCCACCACCATCACGTCTGGCAGGTTGGACGAGGTGGACAGCGCCGTGGTCATGGCGGTGTGGTGGTCAGGGTAGGCGCGGCTGGTGATCTTGACTTCCACGTCCGGGTGCTTTTTCTTAAAAGCCGGAATGGCCGCTTTGGCGATTTCATCGACCGCCGGGAAGGCCGCGATATTGAGCACGGTCTGCGAAAACGCAGCCCCGAAAGCTGTGGCTAGCCACAGGCAGGAGATTTGTAAAGTGCGGGAAAGGATTCGCTGTGCCATATGCGCCTTTTGAAGTAGAAGTGGGAAAAGTAGTGAAAGCATGATTTCACACGAGCCTAAGGCTGCTTTGAAAGCGCTTTCAGTAAATTATAAGAGCCGGATTTGGGCCTGGGCCCTAGGGTATTCCCGAATCAAGCGTGGTGGCTTTCGCTGGAGGCACGCACCAGCAGCGCCGGGGCCGGCAGCTGCTCGGTAGGGGTGTTGCCTGCCAGCAGTTCCAGTATGGCCGCTGCGGCCAGGCGGCCCAAGTCGTAGGCCGGCTGCTGGATGGTGCTCAAAGGCGGTGTGGCGTACATGGAGGTAGGCAAGTCGTCAAAGCCGACCAGGGCCACATCTTGCGGAACGCGCAGACCACTTTGGAACAAGCCCAGGGCTGCGCCCGAAGCCATTTGGTCATTGGCAGCAAAGATGGCAGTAAAGGGCAGACCCTGTTGGACCAGGGTTTTGGCGGCGTCCAGTCCGCTGACCTCGTGGTATTGGCCAGGCACTACCAGTCGCGGGTCAAAGGCAATCTTGGCCTCGGCCAAGGCATAGCGGTAGCCGCGCATACGCTCGGCGGCGTCCGGGTGCTCGTCAGCGCCGGCGATAAACGCGATTTGGCGGTGGCCCTGGGCAATCAAATGCTCGGTGGCCATGCGCCCGCCGTTGAAATTGTCGAAATTGAGGGAATAAAGCTGCGGGCCGCGCAAGTCGCGCCCGGTGACCACCATGGGCAAGGCCCGGGCGCAAGCTTCCAATGCGCCATCGGACAAGCGCGGCATCAGCACCACGATGCCATCCACCCGCCGCGAACGCAGCACGTCCAGGCAGCGCGCCTCGGCTGCCGGGTCCCAATGCGCGCTCATAAATAGAGGGCTGTAGCCCGCGGGGTCCAGGGCGTCTTCGATACCACGCAAAGCCGCACCGTAAAAAGGGCTATCGATCGCTTGGGTGACGACGCCAATGCTGAACGTCTTGCCCCCAGCCAGGCCGCGCGCCAGCGGGTTGGGCACAAAGCCCAATTCCTGGCTCGCATCCATGACGGCCTGGCGTTTGGCCTCGCTTACCACCGCCGTGCCATTCAATATGCGCGACACCGTGCTGGGCGATACACCTGCGCGCTTGGCTACCATTTCCAGCGTCACGGTCACGCGCTCGGGCAAAGTCGGGGCGCTGGACGTGGAAGATGGTGTTTGATTTTTCATGCACTTGTTGAAATAGAGACCTTGTTCAAACGCCAACGAGCATTCTTGAAACCGCTTTCTATGATACCGCTATGTGATATTCGAACCTGATTCAGCCTTGGGAGAACTGAATTCCCGGATAATCCGCGCATGCAAACAAGCGCGTTTCAAATTTGGTGGATCCGGGCTGCCACTTTTGGTGTGGCGGCTCTGGCCACTGGCAGCGCCGCGTGGTGGGCATTAACCTTGAGCAATGCCGCGCCTTGGCAGCCCTCGGTGTCCTTAGCGCCCGCGCCACAAATCGATGTATCCGTGCTCGCACAGTCCCTGGGCGCAGGCGCGGCACCTGTCAATACCGCGCCTGCTGCCGCGCCGCTGGCGATTCAGTTGCTGGGGGTGGTGGCAGGAGTGGGCGGCAAGGGCCATGCCCTGCTGGTCGTAGGCAGCGCGCCGCCCAAGACCTATAAAGTGGGAAGCAAGCTGGGCGAAGGACTGTTTTTGCAATCCGTAAGCGCACGCAGCGCGCAGGTGGGCGAGGCCATGAAGGGCCCCGCACGCCAGATACTGGAGCTACCCCCGCTGAACAAGCCCTAATGCCCAGCGACGCAGCGTGTTCCGGCATCGTAGGCCCAATTCAAACGCCTGTTTTGCGCCACCTATTATTCAGTTAAGCTCTCCGCCCATCGATATTTGCCATCTATAGGAGCGATTTCATGCACATAGGCGTCCCCGCCGAAACCGTTGCCGGCGAGACCCGGGTGGCGGCGACCCCGGAAACAGTCAAAAAAATAATCGCCCAAGGGCATACGGTCGCGGTGCAATCCGGCGCCGGTGTCGCTGCCAGCGTTACCGATGCGGCTTATGAAGCTGCAGGAGCGCAAATCACCGACGCAGCAGGTGCCTTGGGCGCCGATCTGGTGCTCAAAGTACGCGCACCGTCTGCCGCCGAGTTGCCGCACATGAAATCCGGCAGCGCATTGGTGGGCATGCTCAACCCGTTTGACGCCGAGGGTTTGCAACATATCGCCGCCGCCGGTTTGACCAGCTTTGCGCTGGAAGCCGCGCCGCGCACCACGCGTGCGCAAAGCATGGACGTCTTGTCCTCGCAAGCCAACATCGCCGGTTACAAAGCCGTGGTGATGGCGGCCGATAAATACCAGCGCTTTTTCCCCATGTTGATGACGGCGGCCGGCACCGTCAAGGCCGCGCGCGTCGTCATTTTGGGCGTAGGCGTCGCCGGTTTGCAGGCGATTGCCACCGCCAAGCGCTTGGGTGCGGTGATCGAAGCGTCAGACGTGCGCCCCAGCGTGAAAGAACAAGTCGAGTCGCTAGGCGCCAAGTTCATCGACGTGCCGTATGAAACCGCCGAAGAAAAAGAAGCAGCTGAAGGTGTGGGCGGTTATGCGCGCCCCATGCCACAAAGCTGGCTGGATCGTCAGAAATTGGAAGTGGCCAAGCGCGTGGCGCAGGCCGATGCGGTCATTTCCACCGCATTGATTCCCGGTCGCGCCGCGCCCGTGCTGATCACCGAGGACATGGTCAAAAGCATGAAGCCCGGTTCGGTCATCATCGACTTGGCGGCCGGTAAAGGTGCCAATGGTGTTGGCGGCAATTGCCCCTTGAGCGAAGCCGACCGCACCGTCATCAAACACGGCGTGACCTTGGTCGGTGAAACCAATTTGCCCGCGCTGGTGGCCGCAGACGCCTCGGCCTTGTATGCACGCAATGTGCTGGATTTTTTAAAACTGGTGCTGCCCAAAGACAAGGGATTCACCGTTGACATGGAAGACGACATCGTGGCGGCCTGCCTGATGACACAGGGCGGCGACGTCAAAAGGAAATAAGCATGGACCACACCATCACCAACCTCATTATTTTTGTGCTGGCGATTTACGTCGGCTACCACGTGGTCTGGAACGTCACGCCCGCTTTGCACACCCCTTTGATGGCAGTGACCAATGCGGTGTCGGCCATCATCATCGTCGGCGCCATGCTGGCGGCGGCGCTCACCGTCACGCCGCTGGGTAAAACCATGGGCGTGTTGGCGGTAGCGCTGGCGGCTGTCAATGTGTTCGGCGGCTTTTTAGTCACGCGGCGAATGCTGGAAATGTTCAAGAAAAAAGCCCCTAAGTCAGGAGCTGAAAAATGAGCATGAACCTCGTTGTACTTCTGTATTTGGTCGCCAGTATTTTGTTTATTCAGGCGCTCAAGGGGCTGTCGCACCCAACCACGTCTATACGCGGCAATCTGTTTGGCATGAGTGGCATGGCGATCGCGGTCGTCACCACGGCTGCGTTGATTTTTAATCAGGCTACACAACTCGGACAGGTTGATCCCGTCCAAGGTCTTGGGTGGGTGCTGCTCGGCTTGGTAATCGGCGGCAGTGCCGGTGCCATCATGGCGCAGCGCGTCGAGATGACCAAAATGCCCGAGCTGGTCGCTTTCATGCACAGCATGATCGGTTTAGCCGCGGTGTTCATCGCGATTGCCGCAGTGGTCGAACCCGCAGCTTTCGGAATCGTGGCCCAAGGTCTGGGCACGCTGGACATCCCCAACGGCAATCGCTTGGAGTTGTTCCTAGGTGCGGCGATCGGCGCCATCACCTTCAGCGGCTCGGTTATCGCCTTCGGCAAACTCTCTGGCAGCTACAAATTCCGTTTGTTCCAGGGTGCGCCAGTGGTGTTTTCTGGTCAGCACATGCTGAACCTAGCGATAGGCGTGGCTACTTTGGGCCTGGGCGTGTTCTTCATGTTCACTGGCAATTGGGACGCCTTCCTCATCATGCTGGCGCTGTCTTTTGTGCTGGGCGTGCTCATCATCATCCCTATCGGCGGCGCCGACATGCCGGTGGTGGTGTCCATGCTCAACAGTTACTCGGGCTGGGCGGCGGCTGGTATCGGCTTTTCACTGAACAACAGCATGTTGATCATTGCCGGTTCCTTGGTCGGATCGTCTGGCGCCATCCTGTCCTACATCATGTGCAAGGCCATGAACCGCTCGTTCTTTAACGTGATTTTGGGCGGCTTCGGCGGCGAAGCCGGCGCGGCAGCATCCGGCAGCACCGAGCAACGTCCGGTGAAAAGCGGCAGCGCGGATGACGCAGCTTTTATCTTGGGCAATGCTGAAACCGTGGTCATCGTGCCTGGCTACGGCCTGGCCGTAGCGCGCGCGCAGCACGCGGTGAAAGAGTTGGCTGAGAAGCTGATCCACAAAGGCATTACGGTGAAATACGCTATTCACCCCGTGGCAGGCCGCATGCCAGGCCACATGAATGTGTTGCTGGCCGAGGCCGAAGTGCCTTACGACCAGGTGTTCGAGATGGAAGACATCAACGGCGAATTCGGCCAGGTGGATGTAGCCATCGTTCTGGGCGCCAACGATGTGGTCAACCCAGCGGCCATGATCAAAGGTTCAGCGATTTACGGCATGCCGATTCTGGAGGCCTACAAAGCTAAAACCATCATCGTCAACAAGCGCTCCATGGCCGCAGGCTATGCAGGTCTGGACAACGAGTTGTTCTACATGGACAAAACCATGATGGTGTTCGGCGACGCCAAGAAGGTGGTTGAAGACATGGTCAAGGCGATTGAGTAAGCCGGGCTTTCGCTTCGCCTGGCCTTGTCGCGGCTACCGCAGAACCTCGATCCCGACGCTTACGTCGCAGATGCACGGGCGAAACCGCGCACTGTGAGGGCGGGAGCACGATTTCATGGTGCCAAGGGCTCAAGAACTTTCATGTTGATGCCGATGTCAGTCAGGTCAGGCTTCGCGAGGGGCTTGGCATGAAGATTCACAGTGGCGTTTAGGCCTGCACAACAGGCATGTACGCCACCCGCAGTGATACTTGTTACTAGCCCATCATGAAAAAAATTGTTTTGTATTTGTTTGCTTTTCTGTGCGGCGTGATCCTGAGCGCCTGCGGTGGCGGAGGTGGCAGCTCAAGTCCTACACCCACTCCTACACCGACGCCCGTCACCGTAACTACTCCATCCATTGGCGTCTTTGTGGATAGTGCAATTGAGAATATAAAGTACAGAACCAAGACGCTAAACGGCTACACCAATGCGCAAGGTGAGTTCAAATTTTTGCCTGGTGAATCGGTCATTTTTTCGATCGGCAGCATTGATTTACCTGAGGTTACTGCCAGCGAAATCATCACGCCCTTAGATCTAGCCAAGAAAAGTACCAATCGGGAGAATGTGTTGGACAATTTATTGGTGCTATTGCAAAGCTTAGACAACGACCAAGAACCAAGTAACGGAATAAAGCTGACTGAGGAGAGCAAGTCACTGTCAACAACGGGACTAGATCTCAACGACATACCGAGCAATTTCTCTAGTAATAACAGCCCGCTCATAGCTTTGATTACGGCGGCCAAAGTTAGTAAGAACGGTGTGGCGACAAGCACTCCTGTTAGCCTGCAATCCGCTAGAGACCATTTTGCAAACTTGGCGCTAGCAAACATCGTTATAGACAGCCAAACCCTCGTTGGGAAAACCATCGTGTTAGATGGCAGTAAGAGTGTGGACTCATCGACCGCTTCGCCAAACTTTCAATGGACCTTAACCAGCACCCCTGAAAAAAGCACTGCCAAACTCAAAATAATTGCTTCTGACAGGGTGTCATTTGCAGCTGATATTGCCGGGCCTTATGAAGTGACCCTGACCGTGGGGAGCGGGACCCGGGCTGGCACTTCAAAAGCAACCGTCAACGTTGCAGCAGATACCTTTGGTGATGCCAATCTATATATCTTCGGCAAAGGAATTGGGGATACCGAAGCAAACCAAACCACAATCCCATTGGGTTGCTTGACCTGCGCTGCCGATCAAGCCGACTCGGTGTGCAACAGTGACGGAGAACACGGCTCACTAACCCGCAGGAGTATTTGGAATATCAATGGGGACTATGGTCGAACGACCAGCCCTTACAGCCCATGGAAGATGAATACGAAGAATTACCAAACGCCTATTGTTTATGACGCAAAAAACATTATCGTGAGTCTTTTTTCTATTGATCCAGATTTGATGTTGATGGAGCAGTGGGATAACTTATTGCAGACGATGGTTAGGCCTGATCCTGCCTCGCCTCAAGTTGCATTTCTAATCAATCTTTTCAACGGGGCGAATCAACCTGGTACGGGGCCAGCGGATGCAAGAGCTGCACTGTGCAACGGCATGGTCAGCGCAATCGCCAAAGCTACTTCCGCAGCTAAATAACTCCGCCAAGTGCGCTGTCTTGGCCAAAGTTAAACACTACTTCAACCACCCCCGCTTGCGGAAATACCACATAGGCACCAGCGCGCTGCCTATCATCAGAGCGACGGTATAAGGGTAGCTCCAGCCCCCTAAAAATTCCAGCTCGGGGAATTTCAGGTTCATGCCATACACACTGGCAATCAAAGTGGGCGGCAGCAGCGCTACGCTGGCCACCGAAAAGATTTTGATAATCTTGTTCTGGTTGATATTGATGAAACCGACGGTGGCGTCCATCAAGAAGTTGATCTTGTCAAACAAGAAAGCAGTATGGCTATCCAGTGAATCGATGTCGCGCAGAATCTGGCGCGCGTCTTCAAACTGCTCGGCGTTGAGCATTTTGGAGCGCATCATGAAACTCACCGCGCGGCGCGTGTCCATCACGTTGCGTCGTATACGCCCGCTCATGTCTTCGTGGCGGGCGATGGCGGCTAGCGCTTCGCCAGCAATTTCGTCGGTGACATTGCCGGCCAGCACTTTGCGGCTGACGTTTTCCAGATCGTCGTAAATGCCTTCTAGCGTATCGGCCGAATATTCAGCATCGGCATCAAAGAGCTTGAGCAGTACTTCCTTGGCATCTTCGATCAGCCCCGGTGCTCGGCGCGCGCGCATACGCAGCAAACGAAACACCGGCACGTCTTCGTCATGGATGGAGAACAAAACGCCTTTGCTCTTGAGACTGTCGTTGACCAGATTCAAAATAAACGCGGCGCGCACCGTGCGCGGCTCGTCTTCATCAGCAATTAAAAAGTCACTTCGGATATGCAGTTCGCCGTTGTCTTCGGTATAGAAGCGGGCGGATTCTTCGATGTCTTCGTCCATCGCGTCTTCGGGGATGGACAAGCCGTAATACTGCTTAATCCAGCGCTTTTCTTCGACGGTGGGCGATTCCAAATCCACCCAGATGGGTTGGAATTTGGAGAGTTCTTCCAGGGATTCGATTTCTTCCTGGAACAGGCGGCCGTTGGCCAGGGTGAAAATATTGAGCATGGCAAATGGTTGAAGGTCGGGGCCTACGGTTCGACGGGGCGGCGGGGGATACAGCAGCTTTCGAACGACAGGGCCATGCGGCCTACACCATCCGAAAGCTACCAACTAGGGTAGTGGTCCAAGAATGCTCTCCAAAGTGGGAATCCAGGGATTATCGCACTGCAACACGCGGCCTCGCGAAGGCTTTACAGAGGGGCTGCGCACCTTGGCGCCACCTGCTGCCGGGGTCCAAGCCCATGCTGCATAAGGCCATCGAAAAAGCTTTGCTTTTTTCCTAAAACAGGCGCATAGTGGGGTCGGGATTTCCGTGAAGTTGGTAATTTTTGCGGAATTTGGACTGGCGACCGCCAGGTCGCCGGATGTGTAGCAAGCAACTGGAGGCTATTTATGAATTTGACAATCAGCGGCCATCATCTGGAAGTAACACCGGCCCTGCGCAGTTACGTGACCGAAAAATTGGACCGCATCATGCGCCACTTTGATCAGGTCGTAGACGTAAAAGTCTTGCTCACGGTAGAGAAGCAAAAGGAAAAAGAGCGCAGGCAACGCGCAGAATGCAATATTCACGTAAAAGGCAACGATATGTTCGCCCAGAGCTCCCACCAAGACTTGTACGCTGCCGTGGACGATTTGGTGGACAAGCTAGACAGACAAGTGGGGCGCCATAAACAGCGCATCCAAGACCACCACCACGCCGCGCCCAAGCGCCTGATGTAGCCTTTCGATCCCTCTGGATTTCGCGAAACCGCCACCCCAAGTGGCGGTTTTTTTATGGGCATAATCCGCACCACGATGAACCGACTCGCCTCCCTCTTACCCCCATCACATGTGCTGGCACAGGTGGACGTTACCAGTAAAAAGCGGGCGTTTGAAGAGGCCGGCTTGCTGTTTGAAAGCCTGCACGGCCTGAGCCGGGCGCTGGTAACTGACAGCCTTTTTTCACGCGAGCGCCTGGGCTCCACTGGCCTGGGTCACGGGGTAGCGATTCCACACGGGCGCATCAAGGGACTCAAGGCGCCCATGGCCGCGGTCTTCCAGCTAGCCCGCCCCATAGGCTTTGACGCGCCGGACGATGTGGCAGTGAGCCTGATGATTTTTTTGCTGGTGCCCGAAGCGGCCACCCAGCGGCACCTGGAAATACTGTCCGAAATTGCCGAGCTGCTCAGCGACGCCGATATGCGCAAGCGCCTGACCAGCACCTCCGATGCCACCGCCCTGCATGCCCTGCTGACGGGCTGGCGCTCGGCCCAGGTCCACTAGCCGCCACGCCCACCGCAGCGGCCACCTACCGGAACCCTCGCTGTGAAACCCAATGCCATCAGTGCCGACGTCTTGTTCGAGGCTTTTCGCCACCGTTTGCAGTGGCAATGGGTCGCCGGCTTAGGGGCTTCCGAGCGACGATTTGATGAGGTGGCTGTGCGCGCCGCCCGTTCCGGCGCCGATCTGGTGGGTTACCTCAATTACATCCACCCCTACCGGGTGCAAATTTTGGGCGAGCGCGAGATCGCCTACATCGCCAACGCCAGCGAGGAAGACAGCACCCGGCGTATCCAGCGCATCGTGACCTTGGAGCCGCCGGTACTGGTGCTGGCCGACGGCCAGGTGCCGCCGCCTGGTCTTTTGCGCATGTGCGAGGAAGCACAAATCCCAATGTTTGCAACGCAGGGCTCTTCGGCCTTTGTGATTGATGTGCTGCGCGCCTATTTGTCCAAGCACTTTGCAGACCGGGTGTCCATGCACGGGGTGTTCATGGACATTCTGGGGCTGGGCGTTTTAATTACCGGCGAATCGGGTCTGGGCAAGAGCGAGTTGGGGCTAGAGCTGATTTCGCGCGGTAACGGCCT